>NZ_JAOZYC010000014.1:0-16153 GCF_035798155.1 Streptomyces endophyticus
GCGCTGCCCCGGATCATGACCGACCTCGCGGGCCTCGACGGGTACGCGGGCGCCGGGCTCGGACCCGCGCAGTGGGCGGCGCTCGCCGGGTCGGGCGCGCTCGCCCTGTTCGGCGTCGGAGGGCTCGCGCGCGGGCGGACCGGCGGAGCCTGGGTGCTCACGCGTTTCGGCCGCTACCGGGGGACCGTGCGCAGGGCGGGGCTGCTGTGGCTGAACCCGCTGCTCGTGCGCCGCCGGGTGGACCTGCGGCTGCGGCACTGGCGCAGCGAGCCGATGCCGGCGGTCGACACCAATGGCGAGGCGCTGCGCGTCGTCGTGCTCGTCGCCTGGCGGATCAAGGACACGGTGCGGGCGACGCTCGGGACCGAGGACCACGAGGCGTATCTGCGCGAGTGCGTGGAGGCGGGCCTCGCGCGGGTGCTGTCCCGGCTGCCCGCCGTGGTCGGCGACCGGGACGCGCCCGTGCTGCGCAACGCGGAGGCCCTCGGCGATCTGCTCACCAGGCGCCTCGCCGAGGACGCGGGCCCTGTCGGCATCGAGGTGTTCTCGGCGCAGCCCACGCGGATCGAGTACGAGCCGGAGGTGGCCGCGGCGATGCGGCGCCGCCGGATCGCGGCCCTCGACGCGCGGCGCAGGGACAGCGTCCTCACCTCGGTCGTGGACTCGGTGGAGGACACGGTCACGCGGCTGACCGCGCGGGGGCTCGTGGATCTCGACGACTACGAGCGCAAGTTGCTCGTGAAGGATCTGACGGTCGCGTTCTACACAGGTCGAGGGGAGTGACCGTCTGGGAGTGACCGCCTGGGGTGAGCGGAAGCGCTCGGGCCGGGAATTGCGATTGGTCTGGACATGCTCAACTCGCGGTTCTACATTGTGCGTTGGTCTAGACCTGAACTATCGCTGTGCGCACGGCTTCCGGCACTCCCAACACCCCCCAGGAGCGGCAGCATGCGAAAGACCTCGAAGCGTACGAAGGCGTACGCGGCCCTGCTCGGCCTGACGACCGTGGGGGCGTTCGCGTTCTCCGCGGGCGGCGCCAGCGGCCACGGCTACACCGACCTGCCCGTCAGCAGGCAGAAGCTCTGCGCCAACGGCGGTGTCAGCGGCTGCGGCGACATCCAGTGGGAGCCGCAGAGCGTCGAGGGCCTCAAGGGCTTCCCGGCGGCCGGCCCCGCCGACGGCAAGATCTGTTCGGCCGGGCACGGCAACTTCAGCGCGCTCGACGCGGCCAAGCAGCCGAACGGCAATGCCTGGCCGACCACGAAGGTGACGGGCGGTCAGAGCCAGACCTTCCGCTGGCAGTTCACCGCGCGGCACTCCACCACGGACTTCCGCTACTACATCACCAAGGACGGCTGGGACCAGAGCAAGCCGCTGACCCGGTCGGCGTTGCAGACCGCGCCGTTCCTCACGGTCCCGTTCAGCGGGCAGCCGCCGGCGACGCTCTCGCACTCCGGCACGCTGCCCTCCGGGAAGTCGGGCCACCACGTGATCCTCGCGGTGTGGACCGTCGCGGACACGGCGAACGCCTTCTACGCGTGCTCGGACGTCACGTTCTGAGCCCGTGGCCCCGGTGCGCCGCCCCACGGCGCACCGGGGTTCCGGCCGCCCGGGTGCACGCCTCGGGGCTCCGCCCCGGACCCCGCGCCTCAATCGCCGGCGGGGCTTGATCCGACGTCGGCACTCTCCACATCTGACGGGACGTCAATTATGGTTCGCCGCCATGGGATCCATGACGACGCGCACCTTCGCGGAGCTCATTCAGGCGCGGTGGGGCGACCACAGGCCCGGCCTCGCGTACGAGGACCAGGTGCTCAGCCACCACCAGGTCGCGGCCGGGGCGGCGGCCCGCGCGGCGCTCCTCGGTGAGCTGCTGCCGCCGGCGGCGGACCCGCACATCGGCCTGCTCCTCGACAACACCCCCGAATTTCCCCAGTGGCTGGGCGCGGCCGCGCTCTCCGGCGCCGCCGTCGCCGGCCTCAACCCGACCCGGCGCGGCGCCGAACTCGCCCGCGACATCACGCACACCGAGTGCCGGGTCCTGGTCACCGAGCGGGCCCACCTCCCGCTGCTCGACGGCCTCGACCTGCCGGGCATCCGGATCCTGGTGACCGACACCGGCGCGTACGAGGAGCTGCTCACCCCGTACGAAGGGGCGAAGCCGGAGGCCGGCGACCGGGTCGGCCCCGACACCCGGATGCTGCTCTACTTCACCTCCGGGTCGACCGGGGCCCCGAAGGCGGCGCTGTGCACGCAGGGCCGGCTGGCGGCGGCGGGTCAGTCCCTGGTGTCGAACTTCGGGGTCCGCGCGGACGACGTGCACTACATCTGCATGCCCCTCTTCCACGGCAACGCGGTCATCGCGGACTGGGCGCCGGCCGTCGCGGCGGGCGCCGGGGTCGCGCTCCGCCGCCGCTTCTCGGCGTCCCGGTTCCTGGGCGACGTACGGACCTTCGGCGCCACGTACTTCACGTACGTGGGCCGAGCCGTCCAGTACATCCTGGCCACCGAGGAACGGCCGGACGACCGGGACAATCCCCTCCGGATGGGGTTCGGCACGGAGGCGGGGGCCGTGGACGCGGCGCGGTTCGAGGAGCGGTTCGGGGTGCGGCTCGTCGAGGGGTACGGGTCGTCCGAGGGCGGCGCCGCGGTGCAGCGCACGGCCGGCACCCCGGCGGGCGCGATCGGCCTGGCGGCGCCCGGCAGCGACCTCGCGGTGCTCGACCCGGAGACGAAGGCGGAGTGCCCGCCGGCGCGCTTCGACGAGGGCGGGCGCCTCCTCAATGGCGCGGACGCCATAGGGGAGCTGGTGAACCGGGGCCGCTCGCCCTTCGAGGGCTACTGGCGCAACGACGCCGCGTACGCGGAGCGGGTCCGCGAGCACGGCTGGTACTGGACCGGCGACCACTTCTACCGGGACGCCGACGGGTTCCTCTACTTCGCGGGGCGCGGCGACGACAAGATCCGCGTCGACAGCGAGAACCTCGCCCCCGCCATGATCGAGAACATCCTCGCCCGCTGGCCGGACGCGGCGGCCGTCGCGGTCTACGGGGTGCCGGACCCGGTGGCCGGGGACCAGGTGATGGCCACGGTCGCACTCCGAGAGGGCCGCGCCTTCGATCCGGACCGCCTCGGCGCCTTCCTGCGCTCCCAGCCCGACCTCGGTACGAAGATGACGCCCCGGTTCGTCCGGGTGGTGGAGCGGATGCCGGTCACCGCGACGAACAAGGTGCGCCGCGGGGAGCTGCGCCGCGAGGGCTTCTGGAGCGGCGGCGACCTGTGGTGGCACCCACCGGGCGCCCCCGCCCACCGCCGCCTGACCACCGAGGACCGCGCGGAGCTGGCGGCGGAGTACCGGGAGCGGGGCCGCGAGGACCTGATCGCCCCGTCGTGACACCAGGGGCACGGGTGGTCAAAAGCACCCCTTGAGGCCGGGTAGTATTTACCTCGTCAACCGGCGCCATTAGCTCAGTTGGTTAGAGCAGCGGACTCTTAATCCGCGTGTCCGGGGTTCGAGTCCCTGATGGCGCACAGACCGAAGGCCCCCCGCAGTAGCGGGGGGCCTTCGTCGTTGTCTTCTAAGCCCCTGCGGCGATTGAGCAGCGGGGTCCGGGGCAGAGCCCCGAGGCCGTAACGCCGGTGCCGGTGAACGGTCAGATCGCCAGGGAAAGAAGGACCGGCGCCGCCTCCTTGTTGAGCTGCTCCGCCGCATCGTGCAGCCGATGCGCATGCTCGACCGGAAGCGACAGCGCCAGGCAGCCGACGGACGCGCCCGCCGTGATGGGAACCGCGGCGCACACCGTGCCCACCGCGTACTCCTGAAGATCGAGCACCGGAACCGTCGCCGGCTGCGCCGCGAGGCGGGACAGCAGCACCTTCTCGTTCGTGATCGTGCGCGAGGTGAGCCGGGCCATCTTGTGGCGGGACAGATGATCCCGCCGCCCGTTCATGTCGAGCTGGCCGAGCAGGCTCTTGCCGATGGCGCTCGCGTGCGCCGAGACGCGGAAGTCCACCCACTCGTTGACCGCGGGCGTCTCGGGCCCCGCCGCGATCTGAGTGATACGGATCTCCCCGTCGACGTAACGGCTCATGTAGACCGCCGCGCCCACGTCCTCCCGCAACCGGTCGAGGGTGACCTGGAGCTTCGCGGTGAGCGCGGCCGCCTGGCCCTCCGCGGCGCCGAGCCTGGTCAGGGTGTCACCGGTGATGTACGCCCCGTCCGCGTTCTGCTGGACGTATCCCTCGCGGCGCAGCATGCGCAGCAGGATCGTCAGCTGGTCGGCGGGCAGCCCGGTGACGCGCGCCAGCTCCGTGTCGGTCACACCCACGCCCCGGTGAGCGACGGTCTCCAGCACGCGCAACGCGTGCTGCACCGCCTCGTGCGGCTGGTGCGGGGACGCACCCTGCTCGTGCTTCAGCGCCACGGTTCTTCCCCCTGCATGGACCGGTTCCGGACAGCTGGGCCGAAGTCCACGATAGCCGCCAACACCCCCTTTGGGGGCGGTGGTTGGGGAGATTGATGGCGCGTTCCGTGCCTCTCAGCAGGAACGCGCCACCGTGGCATATGCCAAAGTCATGCACCATGCGGTGAGCGGCTGGTCACAGGACCGCGCTCAGGAACTCCCTGGTGCGCTCGTGCTCCGGCTCCCCGAACATCTTCTCCGGCGAACCGGACTCGATGATGCGTCCCGAGTCGAACATCAGAACCTGGTCCGAGATGTCGCGGGCGAAGTTCATCTCGTGCGTCACGCACAGCATGGTGATGTCCGTCGTGTGTGCGATGTCCCGCAGGACGTCGAGGACGCCGGCCACCAGCTCCGGGTCGAGCGCCGACGTGACCTCGTCGAGCAGCAGCACCTGCGGCCGCATCGCCAGCGCGCGGGCGATCGCCACACGCTGCTGCTGGCCGCCGGAGAGCTGCGTGGGGTACGCGTCGACGCGGTCGCCGAGCCCGACCATGTCGAGCAGCTCACGGGCCCGCTGCTCCGCCTCGTCCTTGGACAGGCCGAGCACGTTGACCGGGGCCTCGGTGATGTTGCGCAGCACGTTCATGTTCGGGAACAGGTTGAACTGCTGGAAGACCATCCCGATGTTCTTGCGGATCTCGCGGACGTGCTTCTCGCCGGCCTGGACGAGCTTGCCGTCCTTCTGCTCGTGCGTGAGGTACTCGCCGCCGACCTTGATGGTGCCCTCGTCGGGCTTCATCAGCGTCATCAGGAGCCGCAGGATCGTGGTCTTGCCGGATCCGGACGGGCCGATCAGCGTGACGTGCTTGCCCGAGTCGACGGAGAAGTCCAGGTTGTCCAGGACGGTGTTGCTGCCGAACCGCTTGGTGACCTTGTCGAAGCGGATGAGCTCGCTGCCGTCGACGGCAGGATTGGGGATTTCCTGGGAAGTGCTGCTGTCAGCGGACAAGACGACGCTCCAAAACTCGCAGAAGAAGAGAAGCCGGGTAGGCGATGACGATGAAGGCGACACCGACGACGCTGATGGCCTCGTAGGTGAAGGTGGTCGAGCTGAAGCCCTGGGCCTCGCCCAGCATGTCCAGCGCGCCGATCGCCATGATCTGCGGCGATTCCTTCAGCATGACGATCACGTAGTTGCCGAGCGCGGGGATCACCCTGCGCACGGCCTGCGGCAGGATCACCGCGCGCCAGGTGCGGCCCTTGGACAGGCTGAGCGCGGTGGCCGCCTCCCACTGGCCGACGGGCACGCCTTCGATGCCGGCCCGGTAGACCTCGGACGTGTACGTCGAGTAGTGCAGGCCGAGCCCGACGAGGCCGGTGACCAGCGGGGACATCGAGATGCCCCACGAGGGAACGACGTAGAAGAGGAAGAACAGCTGCACCAGGAGCGGGGTGTTCCGGATGAACTCGGTGACCGCCGTCACCGGCCAGCTGATCCACTTCGCCTTCGAGCGCTGGGCGATCGCCCACACCAGGCCGAGGGCGAAGGCGATGACCGCGCCTCCGACGAGCGCCTGGATCGTGACGAGCAGGCCGTCCCAGAACTGCGGCATGAAGTCCGCGACGTTGGACCAGTCCCAGTTCACTTGGCACCTCCGGCACCGGTGACGGCGTCGATCGTCGACTTGGAGCGCATCCCGCCGAGGAGCACGCGCAGACCGCCCTGCTCGGGCGTCTGGCCGACGCGGCTCTTGGCGTGCCGCTCAAGCAGGCGCATGAGGCGGGTGAAGATGAAGGCGAACACGAAGTACAGGACGAGCAGCAGCGTGTAGACCGGCGCGCTGTCACCGGAGACGAGCCGCTTGAGGTTGCCGGCGAACGTCATGTCGGCCACCGCGATCAGGGAGACCAGCGAGGTCCCCTTGAGCAGCTCGATCAGCAGGTTGTTGAACGGCGGGATCATCTCCGGCCAGGCCTGCGGGAGTTCGATGCGGCGCAGGCGCTGGGCGCGCGTGAAGTTGAGGGCGATGCCGGCCTCGCGCTGGGCGGGCGGCACCGCGGCGAGTGCGCCGCGCACGATCTCCGAACCGTAGGCGCCGTAGGTGATGCTGAGCGCCAGGATGCCCGCGAACATGGGCTCGAAGTTGATGTGGAACAGCATCGGCACGGTGAACGCGATCCAGAACATGAAGACCAGCGACGACGTGCTGCGGAAGATCTCGAAGTACGCCCCGGACAGGAAGCGCACGAACCACACATTGGACGTGCGAAGGACGCCGATGATGATCGCGATGACGAAGGCGAAGATCGCGCTGAGGACCGTGATCTCGAGCGTGATCCAGATACCCGGCAGGAACCAGTTCTCGAAGAACTTCGCGGACATCATGAGGCGGCTCCCTTGGCAGGGGGGCAGAGTTTCTCGACCGTGAGGTCGGTCATCTCCTTCTTCGTGAAACCGAAGGGCGCCATGATGCGCAGGAGTTCACCGCTGTCCTTGAGCTTGTGCAGCTCTTTGTTGAACGCGTCGCGCAGGTTCTTCTCCGACTTCCGGAACGCGAATCCGCCCGCTCCGTAGGCCGGCTTTCCGTCGACGATGGGCTGGAAGGGCGGGAGGCCCTCGACCCCCTTCGCGCCCTTGATCACCCTGCGGACCGTGACGGCC
This sequence comes from Streptomyces endophyticus, assembly GCF_035798155.1. Lineage (NCBI taxonomy): Bacteria > Bacillati > Actinomycetota > Actinomycetes > Kitasatosporales > Streptomycetaceae > Streptomyces > Streptomyces endophyticus. The sequence goes on from NZ_JAOZYC010000014.1 coordinate 7,069, forward strand.
GTGCCGGCGAAGGCGTCGACCCTGCCCTGGCGCACGGCGTCCAGGCCGGCCACCTGGTCGGGCAGGATCAGCATGTCCTTGATGCCGTAGGCCTTGGCGTAGTCGATCTCCGCGTAGGCCGTGCCCGTCGCGAACTTCAGCTTCTTCTTCGCGACTTCCTCGTACGTCTTGATGCCGTGCGGGTTTCCCTTGCGCACGATGAACGAGTCGGGCATCAGGTAATCGGGATCGGAGAACAGCACCTGTTCGCAGCGATCCGGATTGATGTACATCCCCGCCGACACCACGTCGAACTGCTGCGCCTGGGTCAGCCCCGGAATCAGCGCGCTGAACTGCGTCGGCACCGCCTTCACCTTGGGCACACCGAGGCGCGGGAAAATCACCTTGGCGATCGCCGGCGCCTCTCCGGTGACCTCGCCGTTCTCGTCGATGTATCCGAACGGGACCTCACCCGCGACGCCGATCTTGACCTCTCCGGCATCGCGCAGCCGGTCCAGCAGGTCGCCCCCTTCGACCTTCCCCTCCTCCGGCACGCGGGTACAGGCCGCGGCGCCGAACACACCCAGCGCCGCCGCCCCCGCACCGTAGAGCAGGGAGCGGCGGCGGACTGGTCTGGCGATGAATCCCTCATTGTTACCAAGTGGTGGAGCCATGGCGCGCCATTACCCGAAGCCCCGAGAGGTATGCCTATCGTTTTCGGCCCTTGATAAAGCCGAGATCTGAATTCACGGCAATACGGCCATGTCCTAACTTCACGCGATTCAAGCCGTGTTGGGACTGGTGTGGCTCGCCACTTCGGCCTCGTAGAAAGCGTGCGCGGTCCGCAGGACGAGATCGTCCCTGTGCCGCGCGGCCACGATCTGGAGGCCGACCGGCAGACCGTCCCCGTCGAGCCCCACGGGCACGGAGGCGGCGGGCTGTTGGGTCAGGTTGAAGGGGTACGTGAACGGGGTCCAGCCCGTCCATCGGCGCAGGCCGGAGCCGCGCGGGACCTCAACTCCCGCCTCGAACGCGGTGATCGGCACCGTCGGCGTCACCAGCAGGTCGTACGTCGAGTGGAAGGCGCCCATCCGCCGCCCGAGCGCCATCCGCGCGTCGACCGCCGCCAGATAGTCGAGCGCGCTGTACCGCGCGCCCCGGGTGCATATCTCCCGCAGCCCCGGATCGAGCAACTGCCGCCTGGACGCCGGAAGAGGCTGCACCACGCGTGCCGCCCCGCTGAACCACAGCGTGTGGAACGCCTCCACCGGATCTGTGCTGCGTTCAACTTGTACGGGCGGATCCACCTCCTCGACGTACGCGCCGAGTTCGGCGAGCCGCGTCACCGCCGCGCGCACCACCGCGGCGACGTCGGGCCGCACCGCCACCTGACCGCCCAGCGCCGGTGAGTACGCGACGCGCAGCCCGCGCACCCCGCCGTGCAGCGCGTCCCGGAAACCGCCGGACGGCGGCCCGGAGGCCGACCAGTCGCGCGGGTCGGGTCCCGAGATCACGTCCATCATGAGCGCCGCGTCGGACGCCGTGCGGGCCAGCGGCCCCACGTGCGACAGCGTCCCGAACGCGGACGCCGGGTACAGCGGCACCCGCCCGTACGTCGGCTTGAGGCCGAAGATCCCGCAGAAGGAGGCCGGTATCCGCACCGACCCGCCGCCGTCCGTGCCGAGCGACAGCGGCCCCGCCCCCACCGCGACCGCCGCGGCGCTCCCGCCGCTCGAACCGCCCGCCGTACGGGAGGTGTCGTGCGGGTTGCGGGTCGCGCCCGAAAGCGGTGAGTCGGTCACGCCCTTCCAGCCGAACTCGGGCGTCGTCGTCTTCCCGACGAAGACCGCGCCGTGCTCGCGCAGCCGGGCCACCGACGGCGAGTCCTCGTCCCAACTCCCCTGCTCCGAAACGGTCTTCGAACCGCGGAGCGTGGGTGCGCCCTTCTGCAGCAGGATGTCCTTCACCGACACCGGCACCCCGTCGACCAGGCCCATCGGCTCGCCCTCGCGCCACCGTCGCGCGCTCGCCTCCGCACGGGCGAGGGCACCCTCCGCGTCGACCCGCACGAACGCGTTCAGCGCCGGTTCCGTCTCCTCGATCCTGGCGAGCACGGCGCGGGTCGCGTCGACGGGGCTGAACTCTCCCTTGCGATATCCCTCGATGAGGTCCTGCGCGGTCAGTCCGATGAGCTCGCTCGTCATCCGCCCCTCCAGCACCAGCGCTCGCGATACGTTGCCGGGGACCTACCCAGGATCACCTCGTCAGGCACGGACATCGTGGGGAAACCGTCCGGCAATGAAGATCCGCTTTGCTGGGCCCGAGAGTCGGGAATTGACCCCGCAGGCACCGGAACCTACCGTCGACAACAGAGGTACTCAGCTGGGTTCCTGCACCTTGTTTCGCGCTGTGTCGCTGTCCCGACGTCCCGGCGGTTCGCCGGCTCAAGCACCACACCGGCATTGATCAGTCAGCTGAACATGGGGCCTGCTCATGGACGTCTCATTCCTGGGGGGACCGAAACCGCAGCGCGGTGTGGGTGTCGTCGCCCCGTTCGACTTCGCTCTCGACCGCGAGCTGTGGCGCTGGGTGCCCGACCATGTCTCCCTCCACCTCACCCGTACTCCGTTCGTGCCCGTCGAGGTCGGCCTCGATCTGGCGCGCCTGGTCAGCGAGCACGAGACGCTCGGCGAGGCGGTCCGTGCGCTCGGCGCCACCGGGCCGGAGGTCCTCGCGTACGCCTGCGCCTCCGGCAGCTTCGTCGGCGGGCTCGCGGGGGAGCGGGCGCTGTGCGCGGCGATGCGGCGGGCCGGCGAGCTGCCCGCCGTGACCACATCGGGGGCCCTGCTCCAGGCCCTGTCCGAACTGGGCGCGCGGCGCGTCGCACTCGTGACGCCGTATACGCGATCGGTCACCGAATCGCTGGAGGAGTATCTGTCGGAGGCGGGCATCACCGTCACCGGGCGGGCCTTCCTCGGGCTGACCCGGCACATCTGGAAGGTGCCCTACCGGGATGTGGCGGAGATGGCCAGGGAAGCGGGGCGCTCCGGGGCCGACGCGCTCTTCATCAGCTGCACCAACCTGCCGACGTACGACGTCATCCCGCAGCTGGAGGCGGAGCTTCGGGTGCCGGTGATCTCGGCCAATCAAGTCACGATGTGGGCAGCCCTCGCCAGGCTGGGTACGCGTGCGGTGGGGCCCTACCAGGCGCTGCTCGATCCGGCGGCGCGGGTGTGGCCCCCGGCGGACGTGCCGGAGGCGCTGCCTCCGGAGGATCTGCCGAGGGAACGCTCGAAGGAACAGGAAGGGTGGGCATAGGGCATGACCTCGCTGGGATTTCTGTACCCGGGACACTCCGCGGAGGACGACTACCCGCGCATCGAGATGCTGATCGACAGCGATGTGCGGCTGCCCGTCGTCCACACCGACATCGGAGAGGACGCGCACCGTGTCGACGCGCTGCTGGAGATGGGCGCGCCGGACCGCCTCGCCGCCGGGGTCGAGGAGCTGCGGCTCTCCGGTGCGGAGGCGGTGGTCTGGGCGTGCACGTCCGGGAGCTTCGTCTTCGGCTGGGACGGCGCGCACGATCAGGTCCGCGGCCTCGCGAGGGCGGCGGGCCTGCCCGCCTCCAGTACGTCCTTCGCCTTCGCGCACGCGCTGCGGGAGGTGCGGGCGCGGAAGGTGGCGGTCGCCGCGACCTATCCGGAGGACGTCGCGGACCATTTCGCCACGTTCCTCAAGGCGGCCGGAGCGGAGGTCCTGGCCGTCCGTGGCAGCGGGATCATCACGGCGGCCGAGGTGGGCACGTGGGGCTGGGACGAGGTGCGTGCCATGGCCCGCGCCGGCGACCACCCCGACGCGGACGCGGTGCTCCTGCCGGACACGGCGCTGCACACGGCGGCGTACGTCCGCGACCTGGAGTCCGAGCTCGGCAAGCCGGTCCTCACGGCCAACCAGGTCACGGTCTGGGAGGCGCTGCGCCTGGTGGACCGCCGGGTCAACGCGCCGGCGCTCGGCGCACTCTTCACGAAGGAGCCGGTGGTCCAGGTGTGACGGGTGGCGGCCACCCGGTCCTACGCCACGGGGCTCCGCCCCGGACCCCGCGCCTCAAACGCCGGCGGGGCTTGAATCGCCCACCCGCCTTGGGCAATCTGCCGCCTTGGGCGGCAGGGTGGGCAAGGCGGCGCCCGGTGCCGCGCACCAGGTACGGCGGCTTCAGCCACGGTTCCGGGAATAAAGCGGAGTAGGCCTCCGTTACGTCGGGGCAGTCCTACACACCCGTACGCACGTATTCGCAGGAGGACCCGTGATCCGCGGCGCAGCCCAGGGCACCGCCCCGACCCCCCTCTCCGTCCTGGACCTGGTCACCGTGGGAGCGGGTCGCACGGCCACGCAGGCCCTCCGTACCAGCGTCGACATCGCCCGGCTCGCCGAGAACCGCGGCTATCACCGCTACTGGGTCGCCGAGCACCACTCGATGCCCGGCGTCGCCTCCAGCAGCCCCGCCGTGATCCTGGCCCACCTGGCCGCCCACACGGACCGCATCCGGCTCGGCTCCGGCGGCGTCATGCTCCCGAACCACGCCCCGCTGGTGATCGCGGAACAGTTCGGCACCCTCGAAGCCATGGCCCCGGGCCGCGTCGACCTCGGCCTCGGCCGCGCCCCCGGCACCGACGGCGCGACCGCCGCGGCGCTGCGCCGCTCGGACCGCCTGAACGAAGGCGCCGACGACTTCCCGCAGCAGCTCGTCGAGCTCACCCGCTTCCTCGACGACGACTTCCCCGACGGCCACCCGTACTCCCGTATCCACGCCGTCCCGGGCCCGGCCCAGGCGACTTCCCCCGGCGGCGTACAGGACCCGAACCGCCCGCCGGTCTGGCTCCTCGGCTCCTCCGGCTTCAGCGCCCGCCTTGCCGCGACCCTCGGCCTCCCGTTCGCCTTCGCGCACCACTTCTCGGCGCAGAACACCCTCCCCGCGCTCGACCTGTACCGCGAGAACTTCCGCCCGTCCGAGCTCCTCTCCGAGCCCTACGCCGTCATCGGCGTCTCGGCCCTCGCGACGGACGACGACGGCACGGAGGCCCGCCGCCAGGTCCTCGCGGCCGCCCTCAACATGGTCCGGCTGCGCACCGGCCGCCCCGGCCTCGTGCCGACGCCCGAGGAGGCGGAGGCGTACCAGTTCAGCGAGATGGAGCGGGACTTCGTCCAGTCCTGGAACTCCAACGTCATCCACGGCACCCCCGACGAGGTCCGCTCGGGCCTCGACGAGCTGCAAAAGCGCACGGGCGCCGACGAGTTGATGCTCACGGCCAACGCCCACGGCGGTGACGTACGACTGCGTTCCTACGAACTCATCGCGGACGCCTACGGGTTGCCGAGCGCCTGAAGGTCCCTGGCCGCGTGACGGCGGCGGATCACCGGCGCTCCGCAAGGAGCCCAGAGATACGATCCGCCGCCACCGGCCGCGAGTAGAGCCACCCCTGCCCGGTGTCGCACCCGAGCCGGCGCAGCCGCTCCGCCTGCTCCGCCGTCTCCACGCATTCGGCGGTCACGGTCAGCCCGAGCCGGTGCGCCAACTGCACGAGCGCCTCGACGATCATCGCGTCCGCCGGCTCCGCGGGCGCAGCCCCGTCACCCTGGAACCCCCGCACGAACGCCCCGTCGAGCTTGAGCACCGACACCGGCAGCCGACTGAGGTACGCGAGGTTGGAGTACCCGGTGCCGAAGTCGTCGATGGCGATGCGCACACCCATGTCGCTCAGCGCGTGGAGCGCCTGCAGCGGCCGGCCGGTCGACCCCATCACGGCGGACTCGATCAGCTCCAACTGGAGGAGTTCCGGGGGCAGTCCGGTCTCGGTGAGGATCTGCGCGACGTCCGCCACCAGGTCCGAGTCCCACATCTGACGCACCGCCACATTGACGCTCATGAACACCGGCGGCGCCTCCGGGTGCTCCACCTGCCAGCGCCGCGCCTGCGCGCAGGCCGTCCGCAGCACCCACCGCCCCAACTCCACGATGGAGCCGTCCTCTTCGGCCAGTCCGATGAACCGATTCGGCGTCAGCAGGCCGAACTGCGGGTGCCGCCAGCGCACCAGCGCCTCGACCCCGCGCAGCGCACCGTCCGCCATCTCCACCAACGGCTGGTACTCCAGGGTGAATTCACCCCGGTCGACCGCGGGCCGCAGGCTGGACGACAGGGTCTGGCGGGTCATCCGGTGGGCGTTGCGCTCCGGGTCGAAGAAGGTCCAGCGGGCCTTGCCGTCCGCCTTCGCCCAGTACAGCGTGGTGTCGGCCGCCTGCATCAGGGCCGTCGTGCTGGTGCCCGTGACCTGCCGCTCGACCACGCCGATCGAGGCGGAGACCGAGACCTGCTCACCGGCCAGGTCGAAGGGTTCCCGCAGCGCGTCGAGCACCGCACGGGCGAGCTCGGCCGCCTGCTCCGTACCGGTGGAGTCCTCGACGAGCAGCGCGAACTCGTCGCCGCCGAGCCGGGCCACCAGCGGGGCGCCCGTGGCGTTCTGCGCGCGGTCCGCGCAGTGCGTGAGCCGCTCGGCGACGGCGATGAGCAGCCGGTCGCCGACGGGGTGCCCGAGTGAGTCGTTGACCGCCTTGAACCCGTCGAGGTCGAGCAGACAGAGCCCCACGCGCCCGGTCGCGCCCGCGCTGTCGTACGTCCCTGACTCCAGGGCGGCGGAGACGCGCTCGAAGAACAGGGCGCGATTGGGCAGCCGGGTCAGCGGATCGTGCAGCTCCAGGTGGTGCAGCCGGTCCTGGAGCCCGCGGTGCGCGGTGATGTCGCCGAGCGAGAGCAGTACGGCCTCCGCGTCCGGGAGCGGCGACACCGTGACCCGCAGCCACATCGAGTGGCCCGAGGGGTGCTTGAGGCGGCGGGTGCGGCTGAGTCGGGCCTGACGCCCGCGCAGGATCTCCTGGTAGGCGTCCGCGGTGCGCGGGTCCGAGCGCAGGTCGAGCAGTTCGTCGACGGCGCGGCCGGCGAGCTGCCCGGTGCCCTCCCCGGCGTCCTCACCGCACAGCAGCGCGCACGCGGCGTCGTTGGCGCCGACGATCACGCCGTCGCGGTCGACGACCGCCATGGCCAGCGGCGACGTCGCGAACGCCGGCCGGTAGAGGGCCTGTGCGGCCGGGGGCCGCGAAGCCGACCGCACGCCCTCACTCTCCGTGATCTCCGGGGTCTCCGTGAGCCCCGGGATCCCCGTGCGGGGATCGTGGCGTAGGCCGGGCGGGGCCACCCGGCGCGCGGTCGTGGGCCCTTCGGGCTGTGCGCTCACCGCTCGCTCCCGTGATGCGTCGGATGGTTGCGTGGTCTGCTGCGGCCGGGTCCCGGCTGGAAAGTGTGCCGATCATAGAGGCAGGTCGGACGGCCTATCCAGCCTGGAACGCGGTGTACATGGGTTCCGGGCCGTCGAGCCCCGCCCCGCTAGATCGTTTCTGCTCGCCGCTGCCCCACCTTCTGTCGGGGCCCGATCGCGGGCGATCGGCTGTGACGTTCCGTGATCGGCCGGAGTGTCGTCCGCTCACTCGTCCGGGCCAGATAAACAGGGCAATTCACATCAAACACCAACACTCTGGGTTGGGTGTTCCGCATTCCCGTCCCGGAGGTCGACTTGCCGCGTCCGCAGCCACTCGGGGGAGTGGACAAGCCGCGCCCGCGCGCACTCGCGGCGGCACTCACCGCCTTCGCCGCCGTGGCCGCCATGGGGCTCGTCGCGGGGCCGGCCGCGGCCGTTCCGTTCGCGGGGCCCTGCGCCCTGGAGCGCACTCCGGCGCATCACTCCGAGGGCCTGGACACCTGGAACCCGGCGTACCCGAAGCCCAAGAAGACCCTCAACGCCGTGATGGTCTTCCTCTCGTTCCCCGACTCGCGGCCCCTGGCCACGCCCGACGCGCTGGCCTCCGACTACTTCCCGTCCACCAGCCGCTTCTTCGACCGGGCCTCGTACGGAAAGTTCTCCCTGGTCCCGCATCCGCAGCGGCAGTGGATCCAGATGCCGCACCCCTCGACCGCGTACGCCATACAGCGCGACTGGGACGCCGCGCACCGCAGCGCGTATCTGCAGGACGCCCTGAAGGCGGCGGATCCGCACACGGACTTCAGCAAGTACGACGTCGTCTACTTCGTCGCCGACCCGGACGCGCCCGGCGTCGACTCCGACGCGACGAAGGTCGTGAACTTCGACCGGCCCATGCGTGCGGACGGCACGGACATCCGCCGTATCGTCACGGTCTTCGAGCGCCATCCGCCGGACCGCAATGTCCTCGCGCACGAGACCGGCCACGTCTTCGACCTGCCGGACCTGTACCACCGGCCCACCGACGGCAAGGGTGACTGGGACACGTACGTCGGTGACTGGGACGTCATGGGCAGCCAGTTCGGCCTCTCGCCGGACCTGTTCGGCTGGCACAAGTGGAAGCTGGGGTGGCTGGACCAGCGGCAGGTGACGTGTGTGAAGCGGAGTGGCGAGACGCGGCTGACCCTGGAACCGCTGAGCACGGCGCCGCGGGGGGCGGGTGCGCCGTTCGGTACCGGGGGTGGCACCAAGCTCGCCGTGATCCGCACGGGCGTCGACAGTGCCGTCGCCCTTGAGGCCCGAGGCGGCTCCGGCAACGACGCGGCGACCTGCAGCCGGGGCGTCCTCGTCTACCGCGTACGCAGCGATTCCTCGTCCGGCGGTGGCCCCATGGAAGTCCTCGACGCCCACCCCCGCACCGAGGCCTGCTACGGCGAATCCGTCTACCCACCCCTGGCCGACGCCCCCGTAAGCCTCGGCGAAACGTTCACGGTGCCGGGCGACGACATCCGCGTCGAGGCGGAGGGCCGGACGGGGTCGGGGGCGTGGACGGTGAAGGTGACGACGGCCGGTTGATCCCGCGCTGTACGGCTGGGCGCGCTGCGGCTCCCCTGTGGGGGTGTGGGTGGCGAAGCCCCCACGGCGCGCGGCGAAGCCGCGCAGAAACGACGATGGCGGCCCGATTCGCGCTTTCCGCGAATACAGACCGCCACCGACAACGTGCGCCATCAGGGACTCGAACCCCGGACACGCGGATGCTGTATTCCCCGGGGGATAACCCCCGGACCCCCAGCCGT
>NZ_JAOZYC010000015.1:0-15698 GCF_035798155.1 Streptomyces endophyticus
GTCCTCGCGCGCGGCCCCCTTCATGCCCTGCTCACCGACCGCTCCGGCGGCACCGGTTCGCGCCGCGGCACCGCCCCCGACCTCCTCGAACTGCTCCCGCAGTGGCTGGCCACGGCCAACGCGCACGGCTACGCGCCCCCGCCCGAGCTGCTGCCCGCACTGCTCGACGCGGCGCGCGGCCGCACCGATCTGCGCCCGCCGGCCCTCACGTTCGCGGGGCCGCGCGCCCGGTGGCTGGCCCGGCTCAACCCGGACTGGAAGTTCGCGCTGCGTGCCACGCCGGGTGTCGGCGCCGTGCTGCCGGCTCCGGAGGAGAGCGAGCAGGTTCATCAGCGGTGGGAGGAGGGCCTGTTCGCGGAGCGGGTGGCGCTGCTCGCGTCGGTTCGGGCGCACGACCCGGCCGCGGCACGGACGCTCCTGGCCGGGACATGGGGCACGGAGCGCGCCGAGGACCGCCTGATGTTCCTCGACTCGCTGCGCACGGGGCTCGGCGACGCGGACGAGCCGTTCTTGGAGCAGGCGCTGACCGACCGCAGCAAGAACGTACGGGCGACGGCGGCCGAGTTGCTCTCCGCTCTCCCCCGCTCGGCGCTCGCCGCGCGGATGGCGGACCGGGCGCTGACCTGCGTGGCGCTCGACCGTGCGGAGGGGGCGATCGTCGTGGAGGCGCCGCACGAGTGCGACGCGGCGATGGAGCGGGACGGCATCGTGGCGAAGCCGCCGACGGGACGGGGTGAAAGAGCGTGGTGGCTCGGGCAGTTGGTGGAGTCGGCGCCGCTCGGCCGGTGGCCGGACCGGTTCGGCGGCCGGGGCCCGGAGGCGATAGTGGCGCTGCCGGTCGCCGACGACTGGCGCGGGGAGCTGCACGCCGCGTGGTGCCGGGCGGCGGTCCGGCAGCGGGACATCGCCTGGTCGCGGGCGCTGCTCGGGGCGCCTACGGCGTCGGACGCGGCGGGGCCCGGGGCGGTGTCGCTCGCCGAGCGGGCGAAGCTGCTCGCGGCGCTGCCGGGGGCGGAACGGGCGGACTGGGTGGCGGAGTTCATCGCGGCGCACGGGCTGTCCGAGGCGTTCCAGTTGCTGGGGGTGTGCGGCACGCCGTGGGCGCGGCCGCTCGGGCGTTCCGTGGTCGACGCGTTGAACATCGCGCGGGACGCCGGGAGTTACCCCTGGAGCTTCAGCGGGGTGATGGGGCTCGCGGAGCGCTGCCTGGCCCCCGAGGAGGTGGTGCGCCTCGACGGGCTCACGGCTGCCGTGGAGGAACCGGAGGGCTCGGCGCCCGGGGCCGGGGGGTACTGGACGGAGGCGTTTCAGCGCCTCGCCGGCACGCTTCGGCTGCGCCGGGCCATGCGCGACGAACTGGCTCCGCCGTGACCCGGCCCCGCGTCGCCGTTGCGCGGCACCGGGGGCGAGGTCACGGGGCTCCGCCCCGGACCCCGCTGCTCAATCGCCGCAGGGGCTTGGTTTGCCCCCGCGCTCAATCGCCGGCGGGGCTGGAAGGTCAGCCGCCGGATGCCGCCGGTTGCCGGACGTTGGCCCGGACCCAGTCGACGATGGAGGCCGTCGTGGCGCCCGGGGTGAAGATCTCGGCGACGCCCTTCTCCTTCAGCGGCGCGATGTCCCCCTCGGGGATGATGCCGCCGCCGAAGACCTTGATGTCCGCGGCGTCGCGCTCCGCGAGGAGCTCGATGACGCGGGCGAAGAGCGTGTTGTGCGCGCCGGAGAGGATGGAAAGACCGATCGCGTCGGCGTCCTCCTGGATGGCGGTGTCCACGACCTGCTCGGGCGTCTGGTGCAGGCCTGTGTAAATGACCTCCATACCGGCGTCGCGCAGTGCCCGCGCGATCACTTTGGCCCCACGATCGTGGCCGTCGAGTCCTGGCTTCGCGACGACCACGCGGATCGGCCCGGCTGCCACACCCATCACTGCCTCCCTGAAACGACTGCTCAAGCAAAAGTTGAAGCGACTGTTCAAAAGACTGATGCCCGAAGTGAACGAACGTTATCGACAGCATCCCGCAAGCCGCCGTTTCACGGTGCGGACCGAGGGGGAAATCACACGGTGGGACACATTCGCTGCGCGCCGCGACTGCCAGGCGGGACTCACCGCCAGATCCGGGACAGGCGCGAGGGAGCCGCTTCGAGGTCGCCGCGCCACCGCGCCCACAGCCGCAGGGCACGGTGGCACGGTGCTTCCGGCTGCCGTTCGGTCCGATGATTCGGCGCATCGGGCACGACCGGCGCCGCGGGACCGCTTCGGTCGGCTCTCATGAGCGCACACGGGGGACAGAGGCGTCCTCCCGTGTGCCGACGGGAGGTTGACCGATGAAGGTCACGAGGACCCTGCCCTTTCGCCCCCTCTGCCGCTTGCTGCCCACGAGACTGGCCGGTCTCTCGATCACGCTCCTGAAGGCGACCGCCCTGGAGCTGGCGATCCTCGCGGGCCACCTGCTCCTCTACCCCTCGGGCATCCTCCCGGAACGGCGGCTGCCCCTGGCGCTGCCCCGCCACCCCTCGGCCTATGTCCCGGTGGACATCGAAGACGTAGAAACCGGCACGGCGGAAGAGAACCCCCCGACAGAACCGGCAGAAGCGAGCGCCCCGACAGGAGCGGACACGGCACGCCTGCCCGCGCCCGACAAACCCCCGGTCCTCCTCCTGCACGGCTTCATCGACAACCGCTCCGTCTTCGTCCTGCTGCGCCGCTCCCTCGCGCAACACGGCAGGCAGCACGTCGAATCGCTCAACTACTCCCCTCTCACCTGCGACATCCGGGCCGCGGCCGCGCTGCTCGCCCGGCACGTGGAGGAGGTGTGCGAGCGGTCGGGCCGGGACAGGGTCGACATCGTGGGGCACAGCCTGGGCGGTCTGATAGCCCGTTACTACGTGCAGCGGCTCGGCGGTGACACGCGGGTGCGCACGCTCGTCACGCTCGGCACCCCGCACGGCGGCACGCATGTGGCGCCGCTCGCGGACGCGCATCCGATCGTCCGGCAGATGCGGCCCGGCTCGTCCCTCGTCGAGGAGTTGAAGCGGCCCGCGCCCGGCTGTCGTACGCGCTTCGTGAGCTTCTGGAGCGACCTCGACCAGTTGATGCTGCCCCTCGAAACGGCGTGCGTGGACCACGCGGACCTGCTCGCGCAGAACGTCCGGGTCACGGGCATCGGCCATCTCGCGCTGCCGGTGCACCCGGCCGTCGCGACCGGCATCCGCCAGGCCCTCGACGCGGAGCCCGCGGAAGGAGCACACGCCGCCGCCAAGACCGGCGGCGGTCTGACGGTCGCCTGACCGCCCGATCCGGGCCCGAACCGCGCCCGGGCGCGCCCAATTTGTCGAACGTGTCTCGAACTCAGGGCCAAGGAACTGTCCACAGTCCACCCAAAGGCGGCTGATTGCCCGTTTCCCCAGGCCCGGAAACCCGACGAAGATTGTCGCGCCCTCATACCGACGGGTACAGTCACCGCACTGCTCTGGCAGCCCCTGTTGTCGAGGCGAAAGAGAAGTTGGTGAACGACCGAAATCCGTCAGGGCCCGCGCCTTACGCGGCGTACGACGGTTACTCCGCGACCAGCTTCGCAAGCGATCCGCTCTTCGGCGACATGGCAGAGGACCCCTACGAACCGGGTTCCCACGCGACCGGCCAGTGGAACACGGCCCCCCAGCAGCAGTACGCCGACCCCTACGCCTCCGCGTACTACGACACCGGCACCTACGACGCCGCTGCCTTCGGTACCGGTTCCTATGACACCGGCGCCTACGACACGACCGGCACCTGGGCGACCGGCGGGTACGAGCAGGTCGCCGACATCCCGGCGCAGCAGCCCCGGACGATGACCGAGCAGCACGCCACGGGTCAGTGGGACACCTCGGCGTACGAGGCGCAGATGTACGCGGCTCAGCACCCCGACACGCAGAGCTTCGAGGCGCCGCCCTTCGGGACGCAGGCCTTCGACACGCAGAGCTTCGAGACCCAGAGCTTCGAGACCCAGTCCTTCGAGTTCCAAGGGTTCGAGGCGCAGCACTTCGAGGCGCAGGGCTTCGAGACGCAGAGCTTCAGCACGCACGACATGCTCGGCGCGCCCGACCCGCACGACACTCAGGGTTTCACCCACACCTTCCAGGCCCCGGTCTTCGGTACGACCGCGTACGACACGGGCGCGTACGACGCCACGCAGTGGAACGCCGCCGACGCCGTCGATACCGCGGAGCACGGGACCGGGACCGGGATCGCGGCCGAGCCCGAGCCCGAGCCGGTCGCGGAGCCGGCCCCCGAAGCCGACCACGCGCACGGGCCCGTCCTCGACTCCGCCACCGAACCCGCCCCCGCGGCCCCGCAGCCCACGTCACGCAGGGCCGGGAAGAACGTCTCCCGTGGCCGAGCGGGACGCCGCCGTCCGCCGGCCAAGCGGTCCGCGCTCATCACCGTCGTCGTGCCGTCGGTCTGTGTGGTCGGCGTCGCCGGGATCGCCGCGGCGAGCGTCGGCGGCGGTGGCGAGGACGACGGCAAGGAGACGCAGGCCGCGGCCGCTTCGGACGCGCAGGCCGTGAAGCCGGCCGTCGCCAACAACAAGCTGGACTCGCAGCTGAAGGACCTGTCCGCCGACGCGGGCGACTTCGCCGACCGGGCGAGCCGCACGCAGGAGCGGATCGACCTCAAGGCCAAGCAGGAGGCGGCGCGGAAGCAGGCCGCCGAGGAGGCCGCGCGCAAGGAGGCGGCCCGGCCCAAGTTCGTGCTGCCGGTGAAGCAGCACGGGCTGAGCGCCTTCTTCGGGCAGGCCGGCGTCAACTGGATGTCCCAGCACTCCGGCATCGACTTCCCCGTCTCGTACGGGACTCCGGTGATGGCCGCGACGGACGGCACCGTGAAGACGCAGTGGAACAGCGCGTACGGGAACATGGCCATCGTCACCGCCAAGGACGGCACGGAGACCTGGTACTGCCACCTGTCCTCGCACACCGTGATGAGCGGTCCCGTGAAGGCCGGTGACGTGATCGCGCGGTCCGGGAACTCCGGCAACTCGACAGGCCCGCACCTCCACTTCGAGGTGCGGCCCGGCGGCAGCGCGGCGATCGACCCGCTGCCGTGGCTGCGCAGCCACGGCATCAACCCGAACTGAGCCGCCCAAGCCCTCCCCCGAGCGGCTACAGCGCGACTACAACTTCTCGACCGGCGCGTACCGCAGCAGCAGGCGCTTCGGCTTCGGGTCGCCGAAGTCGATCGACGCCTCCGACTTGTCGCCCGTGCCCGACACGCCCACGACCGTGCCGAGCCCGAACTGGTCGTGCGTGACGCGGTCACCGACGGAGAGGGCCACCACCGGCTTGGAGTTCGCCCGGCTCGTGGCGAAGGCCGGCGTCGTACCCGTGCGGGAGCGCGAGGACGACAGGGAGGCCGCGATGCCGCCACCGATGCTCTTGGTCGAGGCCGCCGGCGTTGACGGGCCCGTGCGCTTCCAGTCCAGGTGGCCGGCCGGGATCTCCTCCAGGAACCGGGAGGGCGGGTTGTACGAGGGCTGGCCCCAGGCGCTGCGCATGGAGGCGCGCGTCAGATAGAGGCGCTGTCGCGCGCGTGTGATGCCCACGTACGCGAGGCGGCGCTCTTCCTCCAGCTCCTTGGCCTGGCCGAGGGAGCGCATGTGCGGGAAGACGCCGTCCTCGAGGCCGGTCAGGAAGACGACCGGGAACTCCAGGCCCTTGGCGGTGTGCAGCGTCATCAGCGTGATGACTCCGCTCCCGTCGTCGTCCTCGTCGGGGATCTGGTCCGAGTCGGCGACGAGGGCGACGCGCTCCAGGAAGTCGGAGAGCCCACCGCCGCCGGTCTCGGTCTCGCCCTCTTCGCCCGCCTCCTGCTCGAACTCCAGGGCCACGGCGGCGAGTTCCTGAAGGTTCTCGATCCGGGTCTCGTCCTGCGGGTCGGTGGAGGCCTGCAGTTCGGCGAGGTATCCGGTGCGCTCCAGGATGGCCTCGAGGACCGTGGCCGGGCCCGCGCCCGACTCCACGACCGTGCGCAGGTCCTCCATCAGCGTGTTGAACCGCTTCACGGCGTTCGCCGAACGGGCCGCCATCCCGTACGCCTCGTCGACGCGGCGCAGCGCCTGCGGGAAGGAGATCTTCTCGCGCTGGGAGAGCGCGTCGATCATCGCTTCGGCGCGGTCGCCGATGCCGCGCTTGGGCACGTTGAGGATGCGGCGCAGCGGCACCGAGTCCTCGGGGTTGGAGAGCACGCGCAGGTAGGCCAGGACGTCCCTGACCTCCTTGCGCTCGTAGAAGCGGACGCCGCCGACGACCTTGTAGGGCAGGCCGGTCCTGATGAAGATCTCTTCGAAGACACGGGACTGCGCGTTCGTCCGGTAGAAGACGGCGACGTCGCCCGCCAGCGCGTCGCCCGCGTCCGTGAGCCGGTCGATCTCGTCGGCGATGAACTGTGCCTCGTCGTGCTCGGTGTCCGCGACGTAGCCGGTGATCTGGGCGCCGGGCCCCTCGTTGGTCCACAGGTTCTTGGGGCGGCGCGACTCGTTGCGCTCGATCACCGCGTTCGCCGCGCTGAGGATCGTCTGCGTGGAGCGGTAGTTCTGCTCCAGCATGATCGTCGTCGCGTTCGTGTAGTCCTCTTCGAACTGCAGGATGTTACGGATCGTGGCGCCACGGAACGCGTAGATCGACTGGTCCGCGTCACCCACGACGCACAGCTCGGCCGGGTCCGCGTCCTCGCCGTCAGTGGGGCCGACCAGCTCGCGCACCAGCGCGTACTGCGCGTGGTTCGTGTCCTGGTACTCGTCGACCATGACGTGGCGGAAGCGGCGGCGGTAGTGCTCGGCGACGTCCGGGAACGCGCGCAGCAGGTTCACCGTCGTCATGATCAGGTCGTCGAAGTCCAGCGCGTTCGCCTCGCGCAGACGTCCCTGGTACATCGCGTAGGCCTGGGCGAGGGTCTTCTCGAAGCCGTCGGCCGCGGTCGCCGCGAAGTCCTCCTCGTCGATCAGCTCGTTCTTGAGATTGCTGATCTTGGCGCTGAAGGACTTCGGGGGGAACTTCTTCGGGTCCAGGTCCAGGTCGCGGCAGACGAGCGCCATGAGCCGCTTGCTGTCGGCGGCGTCGTAGATCGAGAAGGAGGACGTGAAGCCGAGCTTCTTGCTCTCCCGGCGCAGGATGCGCACGCACGCGCTGTGGAAGGTGGAGACCCACATCGCGTTGGCGCGCGGGCCCACCAGGTCCTCGACGCGCTCCTTCATCTCGCCCGCGGCCTTGTTCGTGAACGTGATCGCGAGGATCTGGCCGGGGTGCACGCCGCGCTCGGCGAGCAGGTACGCGATGCGGTGCGTGAGGACGCGGGTCTTGCCGGATCCGGCGCCCGCGACGATGAGCAGCGGGGAGCCGCCGTGCACGACGGCCGCCTGCTGGTTCTCGTTCAGCCCCTCCAGGAGGGAGGCCGAGTCGAGGACCGGGCGCGGGGCGCCGTCCCGGTAGTGCGTGTCCCTGCCTTCGGGCGCGCCGAGCTTCCCGCCGAACAAGTCGTCCGGCATCGGCTCCGGGGCCCCGTCGTCGTGCTCGGGGTCCGGGGGCGGCGGCGGGGGTTCCTCCGCGCTGTTCTGGAGGCCGGTCAGGAAGCTGTCGTCAAAGAGGCTGCTCATCGCTCTACGAGTCTAGGCGGCCCCACTGACAACCCGTGGCTGCCTTCGGAACTCCGAGGACCCTCCAGAGGGCAGATCACGAAAATGTATCGGGCATATCGAACATCAACCTTCACAGCAGCCACACGAGTTGGCTACGGTGCAGCCGGGCAGCCCGTCCCCCCGCCCGCGAATGTCGCGGCGAACGGGAAGCCCCCGCTGAGTTCCGTACGCCGTAAGGCAGGGAACCGGGGACCCAACCGACCTTGGGGTGAATCGGTCAGCCGACCGTAGGGCAGCCTTCCGCGTACCACGCCCGAACCCGACAGCTAACCCGGTAGGCGGACGACGGAAGGAGTCGCCTGCCTTGGCGTCGCACCGCAAGCCCCGCAGCCGTTCCCGGATGACCGGCGGCCTTCGCACGACCCCCGCGGTCGGCATCACGACCGCCGCCCTCACCTCCGTGGCACTGCTCTCGCAGACGGCACAGGCCGCGCCCGCGCAGCCGTCGTCGAAGCCGCGCCTCGAAGAGGTCCAGCAGAAGGTCGACACCCTGTACCGGCAGGCCGAGGTCGCCACCCAGAAGTACAACGGGGTGAAGGAGCAGACCGACTCCAAGAAGCAGCAGGTCGACAAGCTCCTCGACGATGTCGCGCAGCGCACCGACGAGATGAACACGGCCCGCCAGAAGCTCGGCAGGTACGCCGCCGAGCAGTACCGCTCGGGCGCTGTCAGCGACACCGCGACCATGTTCCTCGCGGACGATCCGGAGGACTACTTCTCGCAGCGCCAGCTGATGAGCCGGCTCACCGACGAGCAGAAGAAGTCGGTCGACGACTATCAGTCACAGGCGCGCGAGACCGCGAAGAAGCGCACCGAGGCGCAGTCGAGCCTCCAGGACCTCACCGAGTCGCAGACCGAGCTGAGGTCGTCGAAGGAGACCGTCCAGACGAAGCTCTCCGACGCGCGCAAGCTGCTGGCCGAGCTGACCGCCGAGGAGAAGGAGCGGCTCGCCGCGATCCAGAAGGCCAAGGAGGCGGCGGCCCGCAAGAAGGCCGCGGAGCTGGCCGCCAAGCAGAAGGCGGCGGAGGCGGCGAAGCGGGAGGCGGCCGAAAAGGCGCGCCAGCAGGAGGAGGCCTCCGGCTCGTCCTCCGGTTCCTCTTCCGGTTCCTCGGGGTCCTCCTCCGGCTCGTCGGACGCCTCGTACGCCACGAAGGCCGCGCAGGCGCTCGCGTTCGCCAAGTCACAGGAGGGCAAGCCGTACGTGTGGGGCGCCACGGGCCCGGACTCGTACGACTGCTCGGGTCTGACGCAGGCGGCGTGGAAGTCCGCGGGGATCTCGCTGCCCCGGACGACCTGGGACCAGGTCGAGATCGGCAAGACGGTGCCGCTCTCCGATATCCAACCCGGTGACCTGGTGTTCTTCTACGACGACATCAGCCACGTGGGCCTCTACATGGGCGACGGCATGATGGTCCACGCGCCGAAGCCGGGCGCGGTCGTGCGCGAGGAGTCGATCTACTACGACGGCACGTCGTCGATCCACAGCGTGGTGCGGCCGGCCTGATGTGCGCAGAAAAATGTCGCAGTTATACGTCTGACTGCGACATTTTTCTGAGCGGGCCCCACTCCGGGCCGGGAGACCGGATTCTCAGGTCCAGAGCACCGCGATGAAGATGTTGACGACGGTGAGCGCGCCGACGGTGATGAAGAGGCCCTTCTCCGCCTTCTCCTCGTCCCGCTTCACGTAGACGATGCCGAGGATCACGATCAGGAGCGCGAGCTTCACGCCGATCTTGATGTTGTTCACGGTGCTGCCGTCGGCCTGATTGAGGCCGACCAGGGCGACACCGGTCACCAGCATGGTCAGGGCGCCGTGCAGCATCGCCTTGTTGAAGCGGGCCGCGCCCTCCTTCATCGCCGACATCTGCGTGAGGAAGCCGCCGAGCAGCGAGGCGATGCCGATGACGTGCAGGCCGACGAAGAGGTGGATGAGTACGTCCATGGCTCGGAGCCTAACCGGACGCCCATGGCCCACTACGGGCGCCCCTTTGCCACTCTGTTATCACTCTCCGCCACCACCCGTAACAAACAGGCCAGTTACGAACAATCCGGCGCCAACCCGTTACGCAGAGGTTTAGCGTCCTTTCTCAGGTGACCGGCTCCCCACCGCCGCCCGGGCCAGGGGCGGCAGTCGGACACCACCGCCGAGAAAGGTCCGGCGGCGGCCCGCTCCCCCTGTGCGGGCCGCCGCCGGACGCGCGACCGGGGGTCGTGCGTTTCGGGCGGCCGTCCAAAGGAGGACCTTGTGCCGGCAGCGCACCGCAAGCCCCGACCGCGTTCGCTCAGCGGCGGGACGGTCCGTACCGCGGCCGCCCTCGCCCTCGCGTCCGCGGCCACCGTCACCGCCCTCGACGGCGGGGCGGCGCACGCGGAGCCCGAGCTCAGCCCGGCCCAAGTGCGGGCCAAGGTCGACAAGCTGTACCAGGAGGCGGAGGTCGCCACCCAGAAGTACAACGGGGCGAAGGAGAAGGCGGACGGGGCGCAGAAGAAGGTGGACGCCCTCCAGGACGAGGCGTCCCGGCGCACCGAATCCCTCAACTCCCAGCGCCAGAAACTGGGTTCGGTGGCCGCCTCCCAGTACCGCACGGGAGGCGTGGACCCGTCGGTCCAGCTGCTCCTCTCCTCCTCCCCCGACACCTACCTCGACAAGGCTGCCCTCACGGAGCGCGCCGGCGCCCGGCAGGCCGCCGCGGTCACCCACGTACGGGGCGAACTCCGCGAGATCGACCAGCTGCGCGGCGACGCCGACGACACGCTCTCCGAACTCCGCGCCAAGAAGGCCGAGCTGCAGGACAACAAGAAGAAGGTGAAGCGAAAACTCTCGGAGGCCCGCCGCCTCCTCGACCGCCTCACCCCTGAAGAGCGCACCCCCGCCCCCGCGCAGAGCGGGCACGCCTCACGCTCGACGGAACGCGCCGACCTCTCCCAGGCCCCCAACGCCCGCGCCAAGGCCGCGATCTCCTTCGCGTACGGCGCTCTGGGCAGTCCCTACGTATGGGGCGCCACCGGCCCCTCCGCCTTCGACTGCTCGGGCCTGACGCAGGCCGCGTACAAGGCGGCCGGGGTCTCACTCCCCCGCACGACGTACTCCCAGATCGACGCGGGACCCCGCATCCCGAAGTCCCAGCTCCAACCCGGCGACCTGGTCTTCTTCTACTCGTCCATCAGCCACGTGGGCCTCTACATCGGAGGCGGCAAGATGATCCACGCCCCGAACCCGAGCGCACCGGTACGGGTGGCCCCGATCGACGAGATGCCGTTCGCGGGGGCCACGCGGGTGGCGTGAGCCGCCGTTCAAGAGGCGCTACGCGGGCTTCTCCCACACCGACACGTGCCCCCGGCTCTCGCTGGTGAAGGGCTTCTTGGTCCACCCGTCCCACCGCGCCGTCGGCCGCAGGCCTGCGATGCGCGCCATCAGGTCGAGTTCGGCGGGCCAGACGTAGCGGAACGGGATGGTCCAGTACGAGGCCCTGCCCGTCTTCGGGTCCACGTCCACGTAGTTGGAGCTCATGGCCTGTGTCGCCACGTCGTAGCGGTCGAAGGCCCAGCGCGTGTCGCTCACCTCGAACGGCACGGCGTCCTGCCCGTACGGCAGCCGCCGCAGGTCCGGCACGCCGACCTCGATGACGAAGCGGCCGCCGGGGGCGAGATGGGCGGCCGCGTTGCGGAAGCAGTCGACCTGGGCGTCCTGCGTGGTCAGATTGCCGATGGTGTTGAAGACGAGGTAGGCGAGGGTGAAGTCGGTGCGGGCCGCGGTGGCCGTGGCGAAGTCGCCGATCGTGACCGGGACCCCTGCGCCGCCCGGCTTGGCCCGCAGCCGGTCCACCATCGCCCGCGAGAGGTCGATGCCGTGCACGTCGACGCCGCGCGCGGCGAGCGGCAGGGCGACCCGGCCGGTGCCGATGGCGAACTCCAGCGCGGGGCCCTCGCCCGCGAGTTCGGCGAGGAGGTCGATGGTCGGGTCGAGGATTTCCGGGGTGAACATGTCGGCGGACGAGCGGTCGTAGTCCGCGGCGATCCGAGTGCCGAAGTAGCCGTCGCGGTTGTCGCCGTTGTCGTGGCTGTCGTGGTTGTCGTCCGTCATCTCGTGGCTCACTCCGCCCGTCCCGTGGCCGCCACCGTCACGCCGAGGCCCACCATCGCGAGTCCGCCCGCGCCGCCGACCGCCGCGAGGCGGCGAGGGGAGCGGGCGAACCAGGCGCGGGCCGTGGATGCGGCGAGGCCCCAGAGGCTGTCCGAGGCGATCGCGATCACGTTGAACACCAGGCCCAGGAGCAGCATTTGGAGCACGGTGTGTCCCGCCTCCCGGTCGACGAACTGGGGCAGCACGGCCGCGAAGAAGACGATCGTCTTGGGGTTGGCCACGCCCACCGCGAAGCCCTCCCAGAGGGTGCGCAGCGTGCTGCCGCGGCCCGCTTCGCCCCGCTCCTCCTCGAACACCGCGCGCAGCGAACGCCGTTGGCGGATCGCCTTGACGCCCAGGTAGATCAAATACGCCGCGCCCACCAGCTTCAGCGTCATGAAGATCGCCACCGAGCGCTCGACGAGCGAGCCGATCCCGAGGGCCACGGCGATCACGAGGACATACGCCCCGAGCGTGTTGCCCACGACCGTCATCAGCGCGGCGCGGCGGCCCTGGGCGAGGGCGCGGCCGACGACGAAGATCACGCTCGGCCCTGGGATGACGATCAGCAGCAGGGACATCGCCGCGAAGGCGAGGAGGCGGTCGGTGGACATCATGGGATCCATGGAGCCACATGCGCGGCCAAGAACGCACCTGGATAACGGCTCCGCCGAATCTACGCACCTCAGCGCATTGCCAACCCTCCCCCGCCCCCGCACGCTGCCCCTCATGACCGACGGAATGACCGACGGACTTCTGCTCTCCCCCGGCGCCGGCCGACGGATCGAGACAGCGGGGATGACGCTCAAGGTCGGCGCCGAGCACACGCCACGGTGGTCCATGTTCGAGGCCGAAGTGCCGATGGGTTTCGACGTGGGGGCACATCTGCACCGGGAGGCCGAGGAGGTCTTCTACGTGCTGGAGGGCGAGCTCGACCTGCTCGCGTTCGAGCCGCTGGAGCGCACCCCCGGAGACTGGCGGACCTGGGAGTCCCGGGACGGCCGCAAGACCCTGCGGGGCGGGCCCGGCAGCGCCATGTACGTGCCTGCCGGGTGCCCGCACGCCTTCGGCAACCCGGGACCGGCCCCGGCCCGACTCCTGTTCCTCGTCGCCCCGGCCGGACACGAGGAGTACCTGGCGGAGATGGGCGAGCTGCTCGCATCGGGAGACGGGCCACCGCCCGCCGACGGCATCGCGGCGCTCCGGCTCCGTTACGACATCGAGCAGTTGACGCCGCTCGTGCCGGGCCGCCGGCCCTGACTCACACCAGCCGCCGCGCCGTCGCCCACCGCGTCAGCTCGTGGCGGTTGGAGAGCTGGAGCTTGCGCAGCACCGCCGAGACGTGCGACTCGACCGTCTTCACCGAGATGAAGAGCTGCTTCGCGATCTCCTTGTACGCGTAGCCGCGGGCGATGAGGCGCAGGACCTCGCGCTCGCGCTGCGTAAGACGGTCCAGGTCCTCGTCCACCGGGGGCGCGTCCGTCGAGGCGAAGGCGTCGAGGACGAAACCGGCGAGGCGGGGCGAGAACACCGCGTCGCCCTCCTGGACCCGGAAGATGGAGTCGACGAGGTCCGTACCGGTGATCGTCTTCGTGACGTAGCCGCGGGCGCCGCCACGGATCACGCCGATCACGTCCTCCGCCGCGTCCGAGACCGACAGCGCGAGGAAGCGCACCGGGTTCTCCGCGTCCGACATCATCTGGGCGCTGCGGCGCAGTACTTCGACGCCTCCGCCGCCGGGGAGGTGCACGTCGAGGAGGACCACCTCGGGCCGCGTCGCCGTGATCACCGTGACCGCCTGGTCGACGTCGGCGGCCTCGCCGACCACTTCGACGCCCGTCTCCTCCGTGCGGCCGATCTCCGCCTGGACGCCGGTGCGGAACATCCGGTGGTCGTCGACCAGGACCACTCGTACCCGTCGTGTCTGAGCTGCCTCGTCGGTCATGACGTCCCTTCCACCCTCTTCATGGTCAGTTCGACCTCCGTGCCGCCGTCCGGCACCGCCCGCAGCCGGGCCGTCCCGCCGTTGCGTTCCATCCGGCCGATGATGGATTCTCTTACGCCCATGCGGTCGGGCGGGATGGAATCGAGGTCGAAGCCGGGGCCCCGGTCGCGTACGGAGACGAAGACCTCTTCCCCGTCGACGTCGCCCACGACCTCCGCGTACACCTGGACCGCGCCGCCCCCGCCACCGTACTTGGCGGCGTTCACCATCGCTTCCCTCGCGGCCTGCATCTGCGCCGACAACTGCTCGTCGAGCAGGGTGTCGCCCACCACCACGACCTCCAGCGGGACCCCGTGCTTGTCCTCGACCTCGGCCGCGTCGCGCTTCACCGCCTCCGCCACCGTCACCGGCTCCTGCGGGTTCTCCGCGGCGGCCGGTTTGTACAGCCACGCCCGCAGGTCGCGCTCCTGGGCGCGGGCGAGGCGGCGCACCTCGGCAGGACTGTCCGCGTTGCGCTGGATCAGGGTGAGCGTGTGCAGGACCGAGTCGTGCACATGGGCCGCGACCTCCGCCCGCTCCTGCGCGCGGATGCGCATCAGGCGCTCCTCGGAGAGGTCCTGCGTCATACGGATCAGGTAGGGGCCTGCGAGGAGCGCGATGCCCACGAGAACGGCGAGCGCCGCCTGGAGGATCGGGCCGATGTGCTCGGTGGCGCCCTGCGTGACGAAGATGCCGGTGCCGCCCAGGCCGACGAGCAGCACCCCGGAGGCCGCGCGGGCCAGGCTCAGCGTGCGACGGCGGCGGCCGACCTCCATCCAGCGGGCCCTGCGCGCGTTGTCGGCCTGCCGCCAGACAAGGGCGACGCCCGCCGCGACGAGCACGGTGGGGATCAGATACGCCTTGGTGTTGCCGGTCAGGTTCACGTTCTCCACGAAGATCATCGCTACGACGACCATCAGGAGCAGGGCGAGGATCTGGCCCTTGTCCGGCTTGCGCGTCACCAGCCGGCGGCGGCCGTCGGAGGACGTCTCCGTACTGAGGACGGGCGGGCGGTCCGCGCCCACGCCGCCCACGCCCAGCGGCACGAAGAACCAGAACGCCGCGTACAGCAGCGCCCCGAGCCCGTCCGCCATGAACAGGCCCACGAAGACCAGGCGCACCCAGATCACCGGCAGCCCGAGATGCCCCGCGAGGCCCCGCGCCACTCCGCCCAGCCAGCGTCCGTCGCTGCTGCGGTAGAGCTTGCGCGGCGGCCGCGGGTCGTCTCGGTCTTCGGCGAGAGGGGCGGGCGCTGCTTCCGGCATGCCACCGATCGTCACATGAGCGAGAGGGGCCGGGCATCAGGGTCGGCCCCGGATACTTCCCTGATCTTCGGGCCGGGGGTCGTGCCCGCGACCGGCTCAGGGGCGATCTCAGGGTTCGGCCAGGGTTGTCCCTGCTGCCGCGGACGGGCCCCGACCGTCACGATGTACGTATGACGGAGCAGCCCCCTCAGGACACGGACACCGTGACCCCCGAGCCGCCCCCGGCCAGGCCGCCGCGCGGATTCCGCAGGGACCGGCGGTACAAGACGCTGGGCGGGGTGTGCGCGGGGCTCGGCCGGCACTGCGACATGGACCCGGTGATCTTCCGCATCGGCCTGTCGGTGCTCTCGGTGACCGGCGGCGTCGGGCTGATCTTCTACGGCTTCGCGTGGCTGTTCGCGCCGTACGACGACGAGGAAGAGAACGAGTTCCGCAAGCTCCTCACGGGGCGGGTGGACGGGCCGGGTCTTGCCGCGATCGTCACCGCGCTCGTCGGCTGCGGGGTGTTCCTCTCCATGCTGAACAACGGAGGCGCGCTGACCTTCGCCGTCGTACTCGCCCTGCTACTGGCCGGCGCCGGTTACTGGTCGCAGGCGCGGCGCGGCGCCGCGCCCGACCCGGTAGCGGCCGGCTTCCTGGACGAGGTCGGCGAAGCG
>NZ_JAOZYC010000016.1:0-14686 GCF_035798155.1 Streptomyces endophyticus
ATCAACACGATGGTCGACCAGCTCTCCGCCTTCGCCGACGAGGTCACCCGCGTCGCCCGCGAGGTCGGCACCGAGGGGCAGTTGGGCGGGCGCGCCCAGGTCCGCGGCGTATCGGGCGTCTGGAAGGACCTCACCGACAACGTCAACTTCATGGCCGACAACCTGACCTCCCAGGTCCGCAACATCGCGCTCGTGTCGACGGCGGTGGCGCAGGGCGACCTCGGCAAGAAGATCACCGTCGAGGCGAAGGGCGAGATCCTCGAACTCAAGTCGACGATCAACACGATGGTCGACCAGCTCTCCGCCTTCGCCGACGAGGTCACCCGCGTCGCCCGCGAGGTCGGCACCGAGGGCAACCTCGGCGGTCAGGCCCAGGTCCGCGGCGTGTCCGGCGTCTGGAAGGAACTGACCGACAACGTCAACTTCATGGCGTCGAACCTGACCTCCCAGGTCCGCAACATCGCCCAGGTCACGACCGCCGTCGCCGAGGGCGACCTGTCGAAGAAGATCTCGGTCGACGCGCGCGGCGAGATCCTGGAGCTGAAGGACACCGTCAACACGATGGTGGAGCAGCTGCGCGGCTTCGCCGACGAGGTGACCCGGGTGGCCCGCGAGGTCGGCACCGACGGCCGGCTCGGCGGGCGGGCGACCGTGCACGGGGTGTCGGGCGTCTGGAAGGACCTGACCGACAACGTCAACTACATGGCGGACAACCTGACGTCGCAGGTGCGCAACATCGCGCAGGTCGCCACGGCGGTGGCCCAGGGCGACCTCTCCAAGAAGATCGACGTCGACGCGCGCGGCGAGATCCTCGAACTGAAGACGACCATCAACACGATGGTCGACACGCTCTCCTCGTTCTCCTCCGAGGTGACCCGGGTGGCCCGCGAGGTGGGCTCCCAGGGCCAGTTGGGCGGCCAGGCGCGGGTCGAGGGCGTGTACGGCACGTGGAAGCGCCTGACGACGAACGTGAACGAGCTGGCGCTGAACCTGACCACACAGGTCCGCGCCATCGCCGAGGTCGCCTCCGCGGTCACCCAGGGCAACATGTCCCGCTCGATCACGGTCGACGCACAGGGCGAGGTCGCCGAGCTCAAGGACAACATCAACCTGATGGTGGCCAACCTCCGCGAGACGACCCGCGCGAAGGACTGGCTGGAGTCGAACCTGGCCCGCCTCGCCGCCCTGATGCAGGGCCACCGCGACCTGATGGAGGTCGCCGACCTGATCCTGCGGGAGCTGACCCCGCTGGTGAACGCCCAGTACGGCGCCTTCTTCCTCGCGGAGGAGGACGACGACGGCACGGGTCCGCGAACGGCCGTGCCCACCAAGGGACTCGCGTACATCGCGGGGTACGGCTCGGGCTCCGCCTCGGTCATCGACACGGGCGGGATGCCGGTCCACGGACTCGTACGGCAGGCGGCGCTGGAGAAGAAGCGGATCCTGGTGGAGGAGGTGCCGCCGGACTACATCAACATCAACAGCGGGCTCGGCGAGGCGGCGCCCGCCTCTGTCGTGATCATCCCGATCCTCTTCGAGGACAAGCTCCTCGGCGTGATCGAGCTCGCCTCCTTCTCCCGCTTCTCCGATGTCCACCTGGCGTTCTTCGACCAGTTCGTGAACACCATCGGCGTCGCCATCAACACCATCATCGCCAACTCCCGTACGGAGTCCCTGCTCGGCGAGTCCCAGCGCCTCGCCATCCAGCTCCAGGAACGCTCGAACGAACTCCAGCGTCAGCAGGCCGAGTTGCAGCGATCGAACTCCCAACTGGAGGAGAAGGCCGCCCTGTTGGCGACGTCCTCGCAGTACAAGTCGGAGTTCCTGGCGAACATGTCGCACGAGCTGCGCACTCCGCTCAACTCCCTGCTCATCCTGGCCCGGCTGCTCTCCGACAACCCGGACGGCCATCTCAACGACCAGGAGGTCCAGTTCGCGACGACGATCCACCGCTCCGGCTCCGACCTGCTCCAGCTCATCACCGACATCCTCGACCTGTCGAAGATCGAGGCGGGGCGGATGGACGTACGCCCCAAGAAGCTCCCCCTCATCAAGGTCCTCGACTACGTCCACGCGACCTTCCGGCCCCTCACCCTCGACCGCGGCCTCGCCTTCGAGGTGTCGGTCGGCGAGGACGTGCCGCGCGACATGTTCTCCGACGAGCAGCGGCTCCAGCAGATCCTGCGCAACCTGCTGTCGAACGCGATCAAGTTCACCGCGCAGGGCCGGGTCGAACTGCGGGTCCGCCTGGTCAAGGCCCCCGAAGGGGCCCCGCCGAGCGAGGGCGACGACCTGCTCGCCTTCGCCGTCACCGACACCGGGATCGGCATCCCGCGCGACAAACTCGCCGTCGTCTTCGAGGCGTTCCAGCAGGCCGACGGCACGACGAACCGCAAGTACGGCGGCACGGGCCTCGGCCTGTCCATCAGCCGGGAGATCTCCGCGCTGCTCGGCGGCCACATCGTCGCGGAGAGCGAGCCCGGCGAGGGCTCCACCTTCACGCTGTACGTCCCCGTGCACTGCCCTGGACACGAGCCGACCCCGGGGCAGCAGCCGTCCGCACCGCCGCTGACGGCCCTCGTGCCCGAGCAGGGCGTCTCCATGGACACGTACGCAGCGTTGCAGCCGCCGGAACAGGAGGACAACTGGCCGGCGCCGACGAAGCTCGAGCAGTGGAAGATGGGCAGGCCGGGACAGGTCCTGCCGGGCCGCCGCGTGCTGATCGTCGACGACGACATCCGCAATGTCTTCGCGCTCACCCACGTACTGGGCCGCGTCGGCATGCCGGTCCTGTACGCGGAGAACGGCCGCGAGGGCATCGAGACGCTGGAGAGCCACCCCGATGTCGAACTCGTCCTGATGGACATCATGATGCCCGAGATGGACGGCTACGAGACGATCTCCGTCATCCGCGGTACGCCGAGATGGGCCGGGCTGCCCATCGTGGCGCTCACCGCCAAAGCCATGCCCGGCGACCGCGAGAAGTCGATCGCCAAGGGCGCGAACGATTACGTACCGAAACCGGTGGACGTCGACCAGTTGCTGAACGTCGTGTGCGAGCTGCTGGCCCCCGAGGAGGCGGAACCATCCGCCTCCGAGGCCTCCGGTGCTCCGGCGACCACTGAGTGAGGCACCATCATCATGACCACTGCAGAGTCCACTTCAGCGGATCGGGCCAGCATCCTCCTCGTCGACGACATGGAGGACAACCTGACCGCACTCGAAGCCGTACTGGGCCCCCTCAACGAGCCCCTGGTCAGGGCCCGTTCGGGCGAGGAGGCGATGAAGGCGCTGCTGCGCAGGCAGTTCGCCGTCGTCCTCCTCGACATCCGGATGCCCGGCATGGACGGCTTCGAGACGGCGACGAACATCAAGCGTCTCGACCAGACGAAGGACGTCCCGATCATCTTCCTGACGGGCACGGAGGCCGACACCGGCTACGCCTTCCGCGGCTACGCGACCGGCGCCGCCGACTACCTGACCAAGCCCTTCGACCCGTGGGTGCTGCGCGCGAAGGTGACGGTCTTCCTCGACCTGCACCGCAAGAACCGCCAGTTGCAGCGTCTCCTGGCGCGCGAACACCAGCAGTTGGACAGCCTCGCGGCCCGTATGACGACGATGGAGCGCCGCCTGGCCGAGGACGAGGACCTCGACGTGCGGGAACTGCGCCACGACATCGGAGAGATGAAGGAGACGCTGCGGGCGATGCGCCGCGGTTAGCGCGCATCCACCGCGGCGTCTCCTCGGGTCATCAGCCCTCGCGGCTCCCGGAGTACATCTCGTCGAGCAGCTGCTTGTACTCCCGCTCGACGACCGGGCGCTTCAGCTTCAGGCTGGGCGTCAGCTCGCCGTGCTCGATGTCGAGGTCGCGCGGCAGGAGCTTGAACTTCTTGACGGTCTGCCAGCGCTGCAGGCCCTCGTTGAGCTCCTTCACGTAGCCCTCGATGAGCTGCACCGTCTGCGGCGCCGCGACGACCTCCGCGTACGAGGCGCCGCTGAGGTCGTTCTCCTTGGCCCACTCCAGGATCGACGGCTCGTCGAGCGAGATGAGCGCCGTGCAGAAGTTCCGGTCGGCGCCGTGCACCAGGATGTTGGAGACGTACGGGCACACGGCCTTGAACTGGCCCTCGACCTCGGCGGGCGCGATGTACTTGCCGCCCGAGGTCTTGATGAGGTCCTTCTTGCGGTCGGTGATCCGCAGGTAGCCGTCGTTGGACAGCTCGCCGATGTCGCCGGTGTGGAACCAGCCGTCGGACTCCAGGACCTCGGCCGTCTTGTCCGGCAGCCCGTGGTAACCCTCCATGATGCCGGGGCCGCGCAGCAGGATCTCGCCGTCGTCCGCGATCCGCACCTCGGTGCCGGGAAGCGGCTTGCCGACGGTGCCGGTGCGGTAGGCCTCACCGGGGTTCACGAAGGAGGCGGCGCTGGACTCGGTCAGTCCGTAGCCCTCCAGGATGTGCACTCCGGCGCCGGCGAAGAAGTAGCCGATCTCGGGAGCGAGCGCGGCCGACCCGGACACACACGCCCGCAGCTGTCCGCCGAAGGCCTCCCGCAGCTTGCCGTAGACCAGACGGTCGGCGGCCTTGTGCTTCGAGGCGAGCTTGAACGGCACCGAGGCGACGCCCGTACGCCGGAAGTTGTCCTGGCTGACCTTCGCGTACTCGCGCGCGACTCCGGCCGCCCACTGGAAGATCTTGTACTTGGCGCTGCCGCCGGCCCGTGCCTTCGCGGCGACGCCGTTGTAGACCTTCTCGAAGATGCGCGGCACGGCGGCCATGTAGGTCGGCTGCACGACCGGCAGATTCTCGATGATCTTGTCGACGCGCCCGTCGACCGCGGTGACGTGCCCGACCTCGATCTGGCCACTGGTCAGCACCTTGCCGAAGACGTGCGCGAGCGGCAGCCACAGGTACTGCACGTCCTCGCCGCTCACCAGGCCGGTCGCCGCGATGGCCTTCGCCATGTACGACCAGTTGTCGTGCGGGAGCCGGACGCCCTTGGGACGGCCGGTGGTGCCGGAGGTGTAGATGAGCGTGGCGAGCTGGTCCTTGGTGATCGCCGCGACCCGCTCCGTCACGACGTCCGGGTTCTTCTCCAGGTACGCGGCGCCGCGGGCCTCCAGGTCCTCCAGGGTGAGCACCCAGCCGTCGGGGTCGCCCGCGTCGGGCTCGACGCCGGTCGCGTCGATCACGACGACGTGCCGCAGCTCGGGCAGCTCGGCCCGGCGCGCCCGCGCCTTGGTGAGCTGCGCGGCGTCCTCCGCGACCATCACCTTGGACTCGGAGTCGGACAGGATGAACGCCGACTCCTCCTCGTTGGTCTGCGGGTACACGGTCGTGGTCGCCGCGCCCGCGCACATGATGCCGAGGTCGGCGAGTATCCACTCGACACGGGTCGAGGAGGCGAGCGCCACCCGCTCCTGCGGGCCCACTCCCAGCTCGACGAGGCCGGCGGCGATGGCGTACACGCGCTGCGCGGCCTGCGCCCAGCTCAGCGACCTCCAGTCGTCGGGGCCTGTGCCGGTGGCCGAGGGCACCGGATAGCGGTAGGCCTCGGCGTCCGGTGTCGCCGTCACGCGCTCCAGGAAGAGGTTCGCCACGGAGGGCGGACGGTTCTCGATCAAGGTCTGTGTGTCGCTCACGACGTCCTCCGGGGCCCGCGACAGCGCGGCTTGTTCAGACAGTGCGGCTTATTGAAACGCAGCTTGTTTAACTGGCGAGTAACCATTGAGCAGTGATCAGGGTAAGGGTCACCCGCCTGCCGCGTAAGGGGCTCCGGCCTTCGACTTCATGGCACTCTCCCCCAACGTCCTCAGCCCACACACGGCCCACACAAAAGCGGTGGGCCCGCCACGCGTGACGCGCACCGGACCCACCGCCGAAAGCTCCGGGGCGACCTACTTCTTGCTCTTGGCGCCGCCACCGTCGTCACTGGAGAGCACCGCGATGAAGGCCTCCTGCGGCACCTCGACGGAGCCGACCATCTTCATCCGCTTCTTGCCCTCCTTCTGCTTCTCAAGGAGCTTCCGCTTACGGGAGATGTCACCGCCGTAGCACTTGGCGAGGACGTCCTTGCGGATGGCGCGGATGGTCTCGCGGGAGATGACCCGGGAGCCGATGGCCGCCTGGACGGGGATCTCGAAGGCCTGCCGCGGAATGAGCTCCCGCAGCTTGGCGACCAGGCGCACCCCGTACGCGTACGCGGCGTCCTTGTGCGTGACGGCGGAGAACGCGTCGACGCGGTCGCCGTGCAGCAGGATGTCGACCTTCACCAGGTCGGCGGTCTGCTCGCCGGTGGGCTCGTAGTCCAGGGACGCGTAGCCGCGGGTCTTGGACTTCAGCTGGTCGAAGAAGTCGAAGACGATCTCGGCGAGGGGGAGGGTGTAGCGGATCTCCACCCGGTCCTCGGAGAGGTAGTCCATGCCGAGGAGGGTGCCGCGGCGGGTCTGGCAGAGCTCCATGATCGAGCCGATGAACTCGCTCGGCGCGAGGAGAGTGGCGCGTACGACGGGCTCGTGGACCTTGTCGATCTTGCCTTCGGGGAACTCGCTCGGGTTGGTGACCGTGTGCTCGGTGCCGTCCTCCATGTCCACGCGGTAGACCACGTTGGGGGCGGTGGCGATGAGGTCGAGCCCGAACTCGCGCTCGAGCCGCTCACGGATCACGTCGAGGTGCAGAAGGCCCAGGAAGCCGACGCGGAAGCCGAAGCCGAGCGCGGCCGAGGTCTCCGGCTCGTAGACCAGGGCGGCGTCGTTGAGCTGCAGCTTGTCGAGGGCCTCGCGCAGGTCGGGGTACTCCGAGCCGTCCAGCGGATAGAGACCCGAGAACACCATCGGCTTCGGGTCCTTGTAACCGCCGAGGGCCTCGGTCGCGCCCTTGTGCAGGGAGGTGATCGTGTCACCGACCTTGGACTGACGGACGTCCTTCACGCCGGTGATGATGTAGCCCACCTCGCCGACGCCGATGCCGTCGGCCGGGGTCATCTCGGGGGACGACACACCGATCTCGAGCAGCTCGTGCGTGGCCCCGGTCGACATCATCCGGATCCGCTCACGCTTGTTGAGCTGGCCGTCGACGACTCGTACGTACGTCACGACGCCGCGGTACGAGTCGTACACCGAGTCGAAGATCATCGCTCGCGCGGGCGCGTCGGCGACGCCGACCGGCGGCGGGACCTCGGCGACGACCTTGTCGAGCAGCGCCTCGACGCCCATGCCGGTCTTCGCGGAGACCTTGAGGACGTCTTCGGGGTCGCAGCCGATGAGGTTGGCGAGCTCCTCCGAGAACTTCTCCGGCTGGGCGGCCGGAAGGTCGATCTTGTTGAGCACCGGAACGATCTTGAGGTCGTTCTCCATCGCCAGGTAGAGGTTGGCGAGAGTCTGCGCCTCGATACCCTGCGCCGCGTCGACGAGGAGGATCGTGCCCTCACAGGCCGCGAGCGAGCGCGAGACCTCGTACGTGAAGTCCACGTGGCCCGGCGTGTCGATCATGTTGAGGATGTGGGTACTGCCCTCGTCGGGCCCCACAGTCGGGGCCCAGGGCAGACGCACCGCCTGGGATTTGATCGTGATGCCGCGCTCTCGCTCGATGTCCATCCGGTCGAGGTACTGAGCACGCATCTGCCGCTGCTCAACCACGCCGGTCAGCTGGAGCATCCGGTCGGCGAGCGTGGACTTGCCGTGGTCGATGTGCGCGATGATGCAGAAATTGCGAATCAGAGCCGGGTCGGTGCGGCTCGGCTCGGGCACATTTTTAGGGATCGCGGGCACGCAGGGTCCTGTCTCTTGAGGCCTTCTGCCTCGGGTCGGCCTCGGTTGGGATCAATACGTAGCCTCCATGGTCCCATGAGCGGGGGGCTGCGCCCGGTTTGGGCCGCCTGGCTGACGGCTGATACCGTGGGCAGCTGTGTCTCATGCCCTCTAAGCCGAGGCACGCACTCAGTGACAATCACCGGTACGGGTCCCTCACCGGATCCGTGCCTGAACCTGAAAAGGCTCATTTCGTGGCGAACATCAAGTCCCAGATCAAGCGGATCAAGACCAACGAGAAGGCTCGCCTTCGCAACAAGACCGTGAAGTCTTCCCTCAAGACCTCGATCCGCAAGGCCCGCGAGGCCGCTGCCTCCGGTGACGTCCAGAAGGCCGTCGAGGCGCAGCGCGTTGCCGCGCGTCAGCTCGACAAGGCCGTCTCCAAGGGCGTCATCCACAAGAACCAGGCCGCCAACAAGAAGTCGGCGCTTGCTTCGAAGGTCGCGTCCATCCAGGCCTGAACCTGAACTGATCTACCGTCGGTGGGACCCGGGCGGGCCCTCTCTATCCGCCCCCGACCGACACCCAAGAGCCCGCACGCGATCTGCGTTCGCCACGCGGGTGCGGGCTCGACACATGCGTAAGCCGAAGCCCCGCCCTTGTTCAGGGCGGGGCTTCGGTGTGTTCCGTCCCGGCCCGTCCGGCGTTCGAGGACACGGCCGAAGGCCATTCACGGCAGATGTCCATTCGAGGACACGACCGAAGCGCCGGCGGGGGCGGCTTCCCGTGGTGACGCGCTACCCGCGCCCACCCGCCCGGGCGGCCCGAGCCACGGTCACCACGGCCTTCTCCAACGCGTACTCCGGGTCGTCCCCGGCCCCCTTCACTCCTGCATCGGCCTCCGCGACCGCCCGAAGCGCGACAGCGACGCCGTCGGGCGTCCAGCCCCGCATCTGCTGTCGCACCCGATCGATCTTCCACGGCGGCATCCCCAGCTCCCGCGCGAGGTCCGCCGGCCGTCCCCCGCGCGCGGACGACAGCTTTCCGATCGCCCGCACTCCCTGGGCCAGCGCGCTGGTGATCAGCACCGGCGCCACCCCGGTCGAGAGCGACCACCGCAGCGCCTCCAGCGCGTCGGCCACCCGACCCTCCACGGCCCGGTCGGCGACGGTGAAGCTGGACGCCTCGGCCCGGCCCGTGTAGTAGCGCCCGACGACCGCCTCGTCGATGGTCCCCTCGACATCGGAGGCGAGCTGCGACACCGCGGACGCCAGCTCCCGCAGATCACTCCCGATCGCGTCGACGAGCGCCTGGGACGCCTCGGAGGTGGCGGACCGCCCGAGCGCCCGGAACTCGCTCCGCACGAAGGCCAGCCGGTCCGCGGCCTTCGTCATCTTGGGACAGGCGACCTCCCTGGCCCCGGCCTTGCGCGCCGCGTCCAGCAGGCCCTTCCCCTTGGCGCCACCGGCGTGCAGCAGCACCAGCGTGATCTCCTCGGCGGGCGAGCCGATGTACGCCTTGACGTCCTTGACCGTGTCCGCGGACAGGTCCTGCGCATTGCGTACGACGACGACCTTGCGCTCGGCGAACAGCGAGGGGCTGGTCAGCTCGGCCAGCGTCCCCGGCTGCAACTGATCAGGGGTGAGGTCCCGGACATCGGTGTCCTCGTCCGCGGCGCGCGCGGCCGCCACGATCTGCTGCACCGCGCGGTCGAGCAGCAGATCCTCCTGCCCCACCGCGACGGTGAGAGGAGCGAGCGGTTCGTCGTTTGCAGTCTTCCTGGCCATCACGCCAAGCATCCCACGCGCCACTGACAACAACGGGGCCTCCGGGATAGGGACCGGGGTCCGGGCGCACGGGGCTGGGCGCACTGGTCCGGGCGCGGGTCCCACGGGGGCTGGGCACGGAGGCCGGGTGCAGGTCCCACGGGACCGGGCGCCGAGCCGACAGGACCACGTGCGGAGCCCACGAGGCCGGGCGCAGGCCGGGGCCGGCCACCCAGCCCACGGGACCGGGCACAGGTCCCACCGGGACCGGGCACCCAGCCAACAGGACCACGCGCGGAGCCCACGAGGCCGGGCGCAGGCCGGGGCCGGGCGCCGAGACAACAGGACCACGCGCGGAGTCCACGAGGCCGGGCGCAGGTCCCGCCGGGGCCGGCCACCCAGCCGACAAGACCACGAGCCGAGCCCACGAGACCGGACGCAGGCCCCACGAGGCCGGGCCCCGAGCCCACGGGCCGGGCACAGGTCCCACCGGGACCGGGCATCGAGCCGACAAGACCACGAGCCGAGCCCACGGGCCGGGCACAGGCCCCAACGCACCGGGCACCCAGCCGACAAGGCCACGCGCGGAGTCCACCAGGCCGAACGCAGGCCCCACCGGGACCGGGCACCCAGCCCACGAGGCCGGGCGCAGATCCCACGGGGGCCGGGCACCGAGCCGACAAGGCCGCGCGCCGAGCCCACGAGGTCGAACGCACGAACCCACGGACCCGTACTCGGCCCACGTCGCCGGGTGCACGAGCTACGGGGCCGGGCGCACGAACCGCCGGGCCGGGTGGCAGTCCTACGGGGCCTCGCGCCAGCCCTCCCACTCGGCGGCGAACTCGTCCAGGTCCGCGGCGGCCAGCCGCCCGGTCGCGTCCTCGACGACGAGCAGCCACTGCGCGTCCTCGGCGTCGTCCTCACCGGCCAGCGCGTCCCGTACGAGCTGGGGCTCCTCGGTCACCCCGAAGCGCTCCCGGAGCGCCTCCGCGGCTTCCTCTGCGGCATCCCGGTCGGGCAGCACCAGTACGTGTCTCACATCGCTCACGCCACCATTTTCCGGCACGCCGACGGCGCCGCCGCACGGGGTCAGCCCTTGGGCACGACCTGTATGTCGAGCTCTATTCGGACGCTGGAGCCGACGACGGCGATGCCCCTCGCCAGCATGGTCTGCCAGCTCACGGTGAAGTCGTCGCGGTGCAGCTCCGTGGTCGCGCGGCAGGCGGCCCGGGTCTCGCCCTCCATGCCGGTGCCCACGCCCAGGTACTCGGCGTCCAACGTGACCGTCCGGGTCACACCGTGCAGCGAGAGCGCCCCGGTGATCGCCCAGCGGCTGCCGCCCTTGTGCACGAAGCGGTCGCTGTAGAACTCCAGCGTCGGGAAGCGCTGGACGTCGAGGAAGTCGGCGGACCTGAGGTGGTCGTCGCGCATCTTGACGTTCGTGTCGATGGACGAGGCGTCGATGACGACGTGCATCGCGGAGTCCTCGACCCGCTCGGCCACCCGCAGCACACCGGCGAACGTGTTGAACCGGCCGTAGACCCGCGCCATCCCGATGTGCCGCGCCGTGAACCCGATCGAGGAGTGCGTCGGCTCGACCTCCCAGTCCCCCGGCGTCGGCAGCGGCGGAGGCGCGGACACCTGGAGCGTGACGTCACCGAGCGCCGCCTGCTCACCCTCGGCCACGGTCGCTCCACCGCGGAACGGCGCGTACCCCTCGGCCGACACGGCGAGCCGGTAGTCCCCCGCGGGCACGGTCGCCACGAACGAGCCGAACGGGTCGACGCCCCCGCTCACCACCTTGCGCCCCCTCGCGTCGGTCACCGAGAACTCGGCGCCGCGCACCGGCCCGCTCACGCCATCGACGATCCGGCCGCTGAGCACCCCCGCGCCCTGCGGCACCGCCCTCCCTCCGGGAGAACTCGAATCTACTGACCGGTTAGTACGGTTTCTCCGCCAGAGGCCGAACATGTCCTACCCACCCCAGAACGCCTGGACAACTACCTGAACTGCTGCATTCGACGAGTATTCGATCATCGTGTGCACTTTCGAGGCAACATGCGCCCACATGGCAAGAACATGCCTCCGAGCAGCATCGACCGCGTTACGGGAACACTCGGAGCGCCGCACCACCCCCTCCCACGACCGCGACCGCCCCGTCCCGGTCCGTCCTGAGCACGGCCGCACCACGCGCCCGCAACGCCGCCAGCGTGCTGGGCGCCGGGTGGCCGTACGAGTTGTCGCGGCCCACCGAGATCAGCGCGACACGGGGCGCGGCCCTGTGCAACAGCTCCGGATCCTGGTACGCCGAGCCGTGATGGGCGACCTTGAGCACGTCGACCGGGGGCAGCCGGGCCCCGGCGGGCGTTCTCAACAGGGCGCGCTGCGCTGGTGGTTCGAGGTCACCGAGGAGCAGCAGGGTCAGCCCCGCGACGCGGACGAGCAGGGTCACGCTCGCGTCGTTCGGCCCGTCCGGAGCCGGGGCCGGGTCCGGCGGGGGCCACAGCACCCGCCAGTCGAGCGGGCCCGCCCTGCGCCGCTCCCCCGCCACCGCGCGCACCACCGGGACCCCACGCCGGGCGGCCTCCCTCCGTACGAAGGCGACCTGGTCCGGCGGCTCCTCGAACCCGGTCGTCTCGATCTGCCCGACGGCCCTCCCCCGCAACACACCCGCGAGACCGGCCACATGGTCCGCATGGAAGTGCGTCAGCACCACCGCCGGGATCCGGGTGACGCCCAGCGAGCGCAGACACCGGTCGACGAGCAGCGGGTCGGGGCCCGCGTCCACCACCACCCCGGCCCCTGACCCCGCCGCGAGCACCAGGGCATCGCCCTGCCCCACGTCGCACATGGCCAGGCGCCAGCCGGTCGGCGGCCAGCCGGTGACGCCCCGCACGAGCGGCGCGGGCCGCGTGATCACCAGGACGAGCAGCAGCGCGCAAACCCCGCAGATCCAGGGAGACGCGAGTGCTCTGCGCCCCACGAGCACGAGGAGCACCGTGCCGAGCGCGAGCAGCGCTCCGCCGCGCCAGCCACCCGGCCAGTCCACCCCGCTGCCGGGCAAGGCGGCACCGGCCCTGGCGAGGTCCGCGATCCACCCCGTGGGCCAACCGGCGCACCAGGCCAGGGACTTCGCCACCGGCATCACGAACGGCGCCGTCGCCAGCGCCGCGAACCCGAGCACGGTCGCGGGCGCGACCGCGAACTCCGCGAGCAGATTGCACGGCACCGCCACCAGGCTCACCCGCGCCGCGAGCACCGCGACGACCGGAGCGCACACCATCTGCGCGGCAGCGGCGGCTCCCAGGGCCTCGGCGAGCCGCCCCGGCACCCCGCGCTCGCGCAGCGCCGTGCTCCATCGCGGGGCCAGTGTCAGGAGCGCGCCCGTGGCGAGGACCGACAGCAGGAACCCGTAACTCCGCGCCAGCCACGGGTCGTACAGGACGAGCAGCAGCACGGCCGTGGCCAGGGCGGGGATCAGGGATCTGCGGCGCCCGGTGGCCACGGCGAGCAGTGCGATCAGCCCGCACGACGCCGCCCGCAGCACGCTCGGCTCGGGCCGGCACACCACGACGAAGCCGAGCGTCAGGGCGCCGCCGAGCACCGCGGTCGTCCGCAACGGCAGCCCGATCCGGGGCGCGAGTCCGCGCCGCTCGACGCGTTGGGCCGTGCCGGGTGGTCCGATCAACAGGGCCAGCAGAATCGTGAAGTTGGCACCGCTGACCGCCATGAGGTGCAGCAGGTCCGTCTCTTCGAAGGCGGCACGCAGCTCCGGTGTCACGCGCGCCGTGTCGCCGACGACGAGCCCGGGCAGCAGTGCGCGCGCGTCCGCGTCGAGCCCGCCGGTGGCCTCGCGCAGCCCCGCCCGCAGCGCCCCGGCCACCCGCTGCGACCGGTTCGGCGCCCCCACGACCCGGGCCCGCTCCCCGCTCCCGACCCGCAGCACCGCCGCGACCCGGTCCCCGGCGACCATCGGCGGCGCGAGACTCCCCCGCACCCGCAACCGGGTGCTCGGCAACACCTTCAGCCATGAACTGCCGCGCACGCGCGCCGACTTGTCGGGAGAGCGCGGAGGTGCGGCGCCCGTGCTTGCTCTGTCGCCTCCGTCCACCATGACCAGCACAGGCGCCCGCGTCCGGGCCGTGCCCCCGTCCGGCCCCGTCACCCGCACCACGTCGGCCTCCGCCAGCACCGACGTCGGCGCCGCGTGGTCCCCGCGGATCCTCGGCCGGGTGAGCCGGGGATCGGAGGTCACCTCCAACTCGACGTCCACGCGGGCGAACCGGGTCCCCAGCTCGGGCACAGGGCCGCGCCGCAGATCCGCCCCGTGCAGCCCGGCGGAGGCCGCGGCAGCGGCGGTGCACAGGAGCAGCGCCGCCGCCGACGGACCACGCCAGGGCCACGCCGTACGCCCGGCCCCACCGCGCCCCGCGACCAACAACCCCGCCCCACCGACCGCGCACGCCACCGCCACGAGCCCCGCCCACCACGGCGAACCGGTCACCGTCAGCGCCGCCGTGCCCCACGCCGCCAGCGCGGGCGGCACCAACCGCAGGTCCAGCGGCCCCTCTTGACGCGGATGCGCGTCACCGAGCCGCCCCGCCGTGGACGACGCCTCCCGATCACCCCTCGCGCCCGGACGATGCGTGACCGGGCGATACGTGACCGCGCGATGCCTGGCGGGTTGGTTCATCGCCGGGCGGTTCATGGCCGTACGGCATTCTGCAGATCCTCGAAACGGCGATCGCCGATGCCGTTGACCTCGCGTAGCTCGTCGACGGAGCGGAATCCGCCGTGCTCCGTGCGGTAGTCGACGATGTGCTGTGCCAGGACGGGGCCGACGCCCGGCAAGGTGTCGAGCTGTTCCAGGGTGGCCGTGTTGAGGCCGATCGGGCCCGCCGGCGCCGACGCACCCGCGGGTCCGCCCGAAGGCGCGGCGGCGGCTGCCGGCGGCGCGCCCACCAGGACCTGCTCACCGTCCACGAGGAGCCGCGCCCTGTTGAGCCCCACGGTGTCCGCACCGGGGCGCAGCCCACCGGCCGCCCGCAACGCGTCCGCGACACGGGCCCCGGCAGGCAGCCGCTGGATCCCCGGCCTTCGCACCTTTCCGCTGACGTCCACGACGACCCCGGCGGCGCCGCCCGCCAAGGGCCCCGGCCCCGCCTCGGCGGCG
>NZ_JAOZYC010000017.1:0-14612 GCF_035798155.1 Streptomyces endophyticus
GTGCAGAGACCCGCACGGTGACGGTGTCCCCAGTGGCCGTGACCGTACCTGTGTCACCCGTGGCGGCGAGATGGCGCAGGGCCTGGACGACCGGCCGTGGTTCGACGCGCGGCGCCTCGACATCGACCTGCTGCTGTGGCGGCTGCGGGACCATCCGGACCTGGCGGCGTTCGTGGAGCGCGCGATCGGCCCGCTCCAGGAGCACGACAGACGGGCGAAGCCGCCGCTGCTGCCCACGCTCCAGACCTACCTGGCGCACGCGGGCCGCAAGGCAGAGACGGCGCGCGAACTCCATCTGAACCGGCAGACGCTCTACAACCGCCTCGCGCGGATAGGCGAGTTGCTCGGCACGGACCTGGACGATCCGCAAACGGTGCTCGCGCTGAGCCTGGCCCTGCGCGCGCGGCGGCACGCGCCTTCCTGACCGAAGGGCTCAGTGAAAGCCCGTCAACTCGTCGTAGACGCTGAGCACTTGGGCGACCGTCGCGTCCTCGGTCGGCCAGGACGCCGCCTGCGCGGCGCCGCGCTCCTTGAGCCGGTCCCGCCGCTGCGGGTCGGCGAGGAGCCCCTCCACGGCACGGGCGAGCGCGGGCGCGTCTCCGTAGGGGACCAACTCAGCGCCGTCCCCGACCAGTTCGGGGATGCCGCCGACATCCGTCGCCACGAGGGGGACGCGCGCGTGCAGCGCCTCCTGCGCGAGCAGCGAGCGGGACTCCCAACTGCTGGGCAGCACCGCGACATCGGCGGCGTGCAGCAGTTCGGCGACGTCGGCCCGGCGGCCCGCGAGCCGCACCGGCAGGCCCTCGCTCTCGATGCGCCGCTGGAGCGCGGGACGCTCGGGCCCCTCCCCCGCGATCACAAGCAGCGGCACGGGGTCGAGCCCGAGCAGCGCGTGCGCGGCGTCGAGCAGCATGTCGTAGCCGCGGTGCCGCTCCAGGCTGCCGACGGCCATCAGCAACGGCCGGTCCACACAGCCGAGTTCGGCCCGGGTCTTGCTGCGGGTGCGCTCGGCCTCCTCGCCCTCCGGGAGCGGTCCGCGCGGCGCGGGGAAGGACACCGCGGCGAGCCGGGCGTCCCGCGCGCCGCGCGCCCGCGCCCGGTCCACCAGGTCGGACGAGGTCCCGAGGACGACGGACGCCGCCCTGGCCACGCGCCGCTCCAGCACGCGCAGCAGGTGGGCGCGGGCCCCCTCGGCGTACGAGCGGGTGTGCCAGGTGACGACGAGCGGGACGCGGCGACCGCTGAGCGCGAGGGAGGCGCGCAGCGCGGCGTGCAGTCCGTGCGCGTGCACGAGGTCGGCGTCGGTGCAGGCGACGCGGAGCGCGGCGACGGACGCCGGGTCGCTGCGGCGCGGCACCGGAAGGTGGTGCGCGCCCGCGTCCTCGAACCCGTACGCCCGCTCGGCCTCCGTCGGCGCGCACACCGTGACACGTACCCCGCGGGCCACCAACCCCGCGGTCAGGGACCGGACATGGGCGCTGCTGCCCGCACTGCCGCCGCCCAGCACCTGCACGGTGCGCAGCGTCGGCTGTCCGTGTGCTGACGGGCTGCTGGGGTGGCTCACGCGGCCGGGCTCCTGAGGGGTGTCGGCGAACTCGGTAGGTACGGAAGGGGTTAGGTATACGGAGAGTACGGGCTCAGGGATACGTATACCGTCGGTCCCCCAGGATGCCAGTCCGTACCGACATTCCGGCACCGGACGCCGTCCCCCACCGCTCAGGCCTGGGCAACACGGCACACCGGACCACCCACATGGGTGAGTTGAGAGGCCCGATGCTTACGTAAGCGGGCCCTGGGCCAGCGCGCTGACCCGGTCCCCGTACACGGTCGCGGCGACGAGCCCGGCGGCGTGCGCCACCAGGCCGGGCCGCCCGTTCCCCGCGACGATGGCGACGCCGACGGCGGCACCGAGCGCGTGCGCGCCCGCGTCGCCGAGCATCCCGCGCTCGGCGAGATCGTCGGGCAGTACGGCAGCGGCGGCGCCCATCGGCGCGGCGGCGAGCGAGCCGCGCAGCAGCCCCGGAACGCCGAGTGCCAGGGCGACTTGGGCCGCGCGCCCCGGTCGTACGTCGACGAGGTTGACGAAGTGCGCGGTGCCCGCGATGACGACGCCGGCGAGCGCCTTGTCGACGGGCCGCCGCTTGAGCAGTGCGCCCGCGGCCAGGCCCGCCGCCGAGATGCCGAACAACTTCACCGCGCCGCTGGTGAGTTCGCCGTCCCGCAGCGCGCCCAGATGCGCCCGGAAGCCGCGCCGCGGGTCGGCGCGCCCCGCCACGTCGTCGTATCCGCCGCAGGCCCCGGCCACGAGCGTGGCGAGCACCGCGGCGCCCCTCACCTCCGGCTCGGCAAGGAGGGCACCCGCCACCGCACCCACCGTCGCGGCGGGCCCCGGACACAGGTCGACGGTCCGCCCCGCGTAGTTCTTCCGCTCCCCGACGCCTTCGGGCTTCACATGCCGCAGAACACCGAGCACACCCCGGGTGACGCCCGCGGCGAGAACGGCAGGACCCATCAGCCCGCTCTTCGGACGAGAGGCCGCGGGGTCCGGGGCAGAGCCCCGCGACCGGCGGACGCCCCACCGCGACGAAAACCTCACGCGTCCGACCTCGCAGCCGAGAGCAACTCCTCCGCATGCGCCCGCGCCGTCTCCGAGTCCTCCTGACCCGCGAGCATCCGCGACAACTCCCGCACCCGGTCCTCCCCTTCGAGCACCGTCACACCGGAGCTCGTCACGGAGCCGTCGTTGGTCTTCTCGACCAGGAGCTGACGGTCGGCGAACGCGGCGACCTGCGGCAGGTGCGTGACGACCACGACCTGCGCCGACCTGGCGAGCTTGGCGAGGCGCCTGCCGATCTCGACGGCGGCCTTGCCGCCCACGCCGGCGTCGACCTCGTCGAAGAGATACGTAGGTACCGGATCGTTGCCCGCGAAGACGACCTCCACGGCGAGCATCACTCGCGACAGCTCACCGCCGGACGCGCCCTTCGCGATGGGCCGGGGCGGCGCGCCGGGGTGCGGGGCGAGCAGCAGCTCGACCTCGTCCACGCCCTTGGGGCCGCAGGCCACGTTCCTGCCGTCGACCTCGACGCCGTCGGCCGCGTCCGTCTCGGTCTGCCGGATGTCGAAGGAGACCCGAGCGTGCGGCATCGCGAGCGAGGAGAGTTCCTCGGTCACCGCGGCGGCGAAGCGGTCGGCCGCCTCCACGCGCGCGTGCGTCAGTTCCTGTGCCAGTACGCCCAGTTCGCCGCGGAGCGACTCGCGCTCCGCGGTCAGCCCGTCGATCCGCTCGTCGTCGCCGTCGAGTTCGAGAAGGCGCGCGGCGCTCGTCTCGGCCCAGGCCAGCACCGCCGTCACGTCCTCGCCGTACTTGCGGGTGAGCGCCGTGAGCGCGGCCCGCCGCTCCTCCACCGCGGACAGCCGCAGCGGGTCGGCGTCCAAGTCGTCCGAGTAGCCCGCGAGTTCGGCGGCGACATCGGTGAGCAGGATCTGCACCTCGCCGATCCGCTCCGCGAGCGTGCCGAGCGCCGAGTCGTGGGAGCGCACGGCCTCCAGGGCCCGGTGCGCGCCGCCGACCAGCGTTTGCGCGTCGACGCCCTCCGGGTCCTCGGGGTTCCCTGCGAGCGCGGCGTGCGCGGCGGCCGCCGCCGAGGCGAGCGCCTCCGCGTGGCCCAGCCGGGAGGCCTCCTCGGCCAGCTCCACGTCCTCGCCGGCCCTGGGCTCCACGGCGCCGATCTCGTCGAGCCCGAAGCGCAGCAGATCCGCCTCCTGCGCCCGCTCACGGGCGCGCGTGGTGATCTCGTCCAGCTCGGCGCCGACGGCCCTCAGCCGCTTGTAGACGGCTCCGTACTTGGCGAGTGGCGCCGCGACGGCGTCCCCCGCGTACCGGTCGAGCGCCTGCCGCTGCCTGCCGAGCTTCAGCAGCCCCTGCTGGTCGGTCTGGCCGTGCACGGCGACCAGTTCGTCGGCCAGCTCGCCCAGCACACCCACCGGCACGGACCGCCCACCCAGGTACGCCCGGGAGCGCCCCTCGGCGGACACCGTGCGACTGAGCAGCAGCACCCCGTCCTCGAGCTCGGCCCCGGCCTCCTCGGCCCGCCCGCGCGCGCCCGAGTCGGCGGGCACGGCGATGCGCCCCTCGACCACGGCGTTCTTCGCCCCGATCCGTACGAGCGCAGGGTCGGCGCGCCCGCCGAGCAGCAAGCCGAGACTGGTGACGACCATGGTCT
The DNA here is from genome assembly GCF_035798155.1 of Streptomyces endophyticus. Lineage (NCBI taxonomy): Bacteria > Bacillati > Actinomycetota > Actinomycetes > Kitasatosporales > Streptomycetaceae > Streptomyces > Streptomyces endophyticus. The sequence continues at coordinate 4,227 of NZ_JAOZYC010000017.1, forward strand.
TGCCCGCGCCCGTCTCACCGGTGACCGCCGTGAAGCCGGGCGAAAGCTCGACCACGGCATCGTCGATGACTCCGAGCGACCGTATCCGCATCTCCTCCAACACGCCTCTGACCTTACGAGGTCGGAGGCCATCCGTGCGACGGACCCCGACCCCCTCCCTCGATTCCGCAGGTCGGAGGGCGGATACGGCGACAAACCTTCACGCCACCGTCACTCGAACGTGCCGGTCACTGCGGGGCGCCGCGCCACCCGGCGACCGGGAGCGCGAACTTGGCCACGAGCCGGTCGGTGAACACCGCGTGGTGCAGCCGGGCGAGCCGGACCGGCACCTCGCCCCTGCGCACCTCGATCCGCGCGCCCGGCGGCAGCTCCACGGTCCGCCGCCCGTCGCACCACAGCACGCCGTGCGGCGTGTGCTGCTGCACCTCGACGGCGAGCACCGAATCCGGCGAGGTGACGAGCGGCTTCGCGAACAGGGCGTGCGCGCTGATCGGCACCATGAGCAGCGCCTCGACCTCGGGCCACACCACGGGACCACCGGCGGAGAACGCGTAGGCGGTCGACCCGGTCGGGGTGGCGCACACGATCCCGTCGCACCCGAAGCCGGTGACCGGCCGACCGTCGATCTCCAGCACGACCTCGAGCATCCGCTCGGGCTCGATCTTCTGGACGGCCGCCTCGTTGAGCGCCCAGTCCCGGTGCACGACGTCGCCGTTGCGGTGCACGGCGACATCGATCGTCATGCGCTCCTCGACCTCGTACTCCTTGGTGACGACGCGGTCGACGACCTTGTCCAGGTCGTCGCGCTCCGCCTCCGCGAGGAAGCCGACGCGGCCCAGGTTCACCCCGAGCATCGGCACCCCGGACGCCCGCGCGAACTCGGCGCCGCGCAGCAGCGTCCCGTCCCCGCCGAGCACGATGAGCAGCTCACAGCCGTCGAGACAGGCCGGGGTCGCCTCCGACTCCTTCACCAGTTCCACGGTGTCGGGCAGCGGCAGGTCCTGCGCCTCCGTCTCCAGGACCCGCACGCCGAGGCCGCTGCGCAGGAGCCCCTGCACGACGAGTTCGGCGCTGCGGATCGCGGCGGGCCGGCCCGTGTGGGCGAGCAGGAACACCGTCCGAGCCCGGGTCTGCGGCAACTGATTCGGCTTTGTCAACGGGGGCCCTCCGCCACGGCGCGATCAACGTCGGCCGGGTCGAGCTGATCCGCCCCGGCACGCAGCCACAGAAAGTACTCGACGTTCCCGGACGGTCCCGGCAGGGGGCTCGCGGTCACCCCGCGCACGCCGTATCCGAGCTTCCATGCCTGCTCGGCGACCTTGCGCACCGCCTCGGCCCGCAGTTCCGGGCTGCGTACGACGCCTCCGCTGCCGAGCCGCTCCTTGCCCACCTCGAACTGCGGCTTGACCATCAGCACGAGATCCGCCTCCGGTGCCGCGCAGCGCGCGAGGGCGGGCAGCACAAGGCCGAGCGGGATAAAGGACAGGTCTCCGACCACGATGTCCACGGGTACGTCATCGATCGCCTCCAACGTCAATTCGCGTACGTTCGTACGGTCCTTGACGGTGACGCGTTCATCGCTCTGCAGTGACCACGCGAGTTGCCCGTAGCCGACGTCGACGGCGACGACGTGCGCGACCCCGGCCCGCAGCAGCACATCGGTGAAGCCACCGGTGGAAGCCCCCGCGTCGAGCGCCCTGCGCCCCTTGACCTCGAGCCCCTGCGGACCGAACGCCTCCAGCGCGCCCGCGAGCTTGTGCCCGCCGCGCGAGACGTAGTCGGGGACGCTGTCGTCCGCGGCGACGATGATCGACACACCCGTGTCCACCTGTGTCGCGGGCTTGGTCGCGACGATCTTGCTCACGCTGACCCGGCCCGCGGCGATCAGCTGACTGGCGTGCTCGCGCGAGCGGGCCAGCTTGCGGTTGACGAGTTCGGCGTCGAGGCGGCGACGTGCCACACCTGCCACGGTGGTTCAGCTCCTGTTGTCGTACGGAGACGGGGAAGTCGGGTGTGCGTCCAGCGCGGTCAGCGCGTTCCGCAGCCCCTGATGTACATCCTCGTACACCTCTGCGTGCCCGTCCGCGGCGAGGTGGTCCACATCGCCGAGCCGCTCCAGCTGCGCGTCCACCTCGGCGTTGCCCGTGGGGGTGCGCTCGATGCCGAGCGGGGCGGGGGCCGCGGGGTCGTACGAGGGCTCCGCTGCGGGGTCCGCTGCCGGTTCGGGCACGTCGGTGGGCTCGGTGGGCGTCTCGCTCATGCCCCGACGCTACCCCGAAGCGCCGGTGTACCGTCGATCACGATGGCGACGACTGAGGAGTGCCGGGCGGCGCTCGACAAACTCTCGGACAACATGGCGGGGGCCGACGGGGACGTGCGCACGGCCGCGGCCCTGGACCGCTCGCTGAGCTGCCGCATCACCGACCTCGACGTGACGTTTTCCGGCCGACTCAAGGACGGCCGGATCGAGGTCCTCGACACCCGCCCCGGACCGCCGGCCGAGAAGGCGCAGATCCGGCTCGCGATGGCCGGGGACGACCTGGTGGCGATGGTCGACGGCGAGCTGAACTTCGCGAAGGCGTGGGCAGCGGGACGCGTCAGGCTCGAAGCCTCGTTCCGCGATCTGCTGCGGCTCAGGACGCTGCTGTAGCGACCTCCTTGCGGCGCGCCTTCCGCGCGGCCGGCACGACCAGCGGGGTCCCGGTCTCCGGGTCGTCGATGACCTGGCACTTCATGCCGAAGAGCTGCTCGACGAGCTCGGCGGTGACGATGTCCTTGGGCGCGCCCTCGGCGATCACCGCTCCGTCGCGCAGGGCGATGAGGTGGGTGGCGTAGCGGGCCGCGTGGTTGAGGTCGTGCAGGACGGCGACGAGCGTGCGTCCCTGCTCCTCGTGCAGCTCGGCGCAGAGATCGAGGACGTCGATCTGGTGCTGGATGTCGAGGTACGTGGTCGGCTCGTCGAGCAGCAGCAGCGGGGTCTGCTGGGCGAGCGCCATCGCGATCCACACGCGCTGGCGCTGGCCGCCGGAGAGCTCGTCGACGTACCGCTCGGCGAGCTCGGCGACGCCGGTCGAACCCATCGACTCCTGGACGATCCGCTCGTCGTCGGAGGACCACTGGCGCAGCAGCCCCTGGTGCGGGTAGCGGCCGCGGGCGACGAGGTCGCCGACGGTGATGCCGTCGGGCGCGACGGACGACTGCGGCAGCAGGCCGAGCGTCTTGGCGACCTTCTTGGCGGGCATCGACTGGATGACGCCGCCGTCGAGCAGGACGCGGCCCGCGCTCGGCTTGAGCATCCGCGACAGGGCGCGCAGCAGCGTGGACTTGCCGCAGGCGTTCGGGCCGACGATCACCGTGAACGAGTTGTCGGGGATCTCCACCGACAGCTTCTCGGCGATGACGCGCTGGTCGTATCCGAGGGTCACGTCGTCGGCTATCAGCCTGTTCACTGCGGTGCTCCTTTGGTTCGTACGAGATGGGCGGGGCGTGTGCGGGCCGCGCGAGGTCATATCCGCCCCGCCTTCCGCTCAGTGACCAGCAGCCACAGGAGATAGATGCCGCCGACGACGCCGGTGACCACGCCGACGGGCAGCTGGTCGGCGCCGAACGCCCGCTGCGAGACCAGGTCGGCGACGATCAGCAGGGCCGCGCCCAGGATCGTCGACGCCGCCAGGTTCGGCCCCGGCGACTTGGTAAGCCGCCGGGCGATCTGCGGCGCGGTCAGCGCCACGAAGGTGACGGGGCCCGCGGCCGCCGTGGCGGCGGCGGTCAGCACGACGGAGGCCGTGAGCAGCAGCAGCCTGGTCCGCTCGACCCGCACGCCGAGGCCGCCCGCCGCGTCGTCGCCCATCTCCAGCATTCGCAGCGGACGCCCGCACGCGGCGACGACCGGGATCAGCACGACGAACATGATCAGCAGCGGCCAGACCTGCGTCCAGTCGCGACCGTTGAGGGAGCCGGTCATCCACACGGTGGCGCGGGCGGCGTCCACGAAGTCGGCCTTCGTGAGCAGATAGCCGTTGATCGCGGTCACGAACGCGGAGACGCCGATGCCGACGAGGACGAGCCGGTAGCCGTGCACGCCCCGCTTCCACGCGAGGACGTAGATCGCGACCCCGGTGACGAGCCCGCCGACGAGCGCGCCGAGTGCGACCTGCGTTGCGCTGCCCCCGAAGATCACGATCATCACGAGCGCGCCCGCGGTCGAGCCCTGCCCGAGGCCGAGCACGTCGGGGCTGCCCAGCGGATTGCGGGACACGGACTGGAAGAGCGCGCCGGACAGGCCGAGCGCGGCGCCGACGAGGAGGCCGACGAGGACCCGCGGGAGGCGCAGGTCGTTGATGATGAATTCCTGCCCAGCGTCCCCGTTGCCCACGAGGGTGCGCAGCACGTCGGAGACCGGGATCGGGAAGTCACCGGTGCCGATGAGGAAGACGCTCGCGGCGAGCGCCGCCACGAGGAGGACGGCGACGACGAGGAGCGAGCGGACGTCGAGCCGGACGGAGAGGCCACCCGGGGTGCGTATCGCCTTGGTCTTGGGCCCGAGCTTCTTGGTACGGGTCTCGGTCGCGTTCACAGCTGGGCCATCCTTCGGCGACGTACGAGCACGATGAAGACCGGCGCGCCGATGACGGCCGTGACGATGCCGACCTGGAGCTCGGAGGGGCGGGCCACGATCCGGCCGATGACGTCGGCGCCGAGCAGCAGCACGGGCGAGAGGATCGCCGCGTACGGCATGATCCAGCGCATGTCGGGCCCGGTGAACGAGCGCACCATGTGCGGCACCATCAGGCCGACGAAGGCGATCGGACCGCAGGCCGCGGTGGCCGCCCCGCACAGCAGCGTCGCGGCGATCATGCTCAGGGCGCGGGTGCGGCCGAGGTGGGCGCCGAGCGCGCGGGCGGTGTCGTCGCCCATGGCCATGGCGTTGAGCGGGCGGGAGAGGAGCAGCGCGAGGACGGCGCCGACGGCGATGAACGGCCACACCTGCTCGATGGTGTGCATGGTGGACGTGGCCAGCGAGCCGACCTGCCAGAACCGCATCCGGTTCAGGGCCATGTCGTCGGTGATCATCACCGCGTAGAGATAGCCGGAGAGCGCCGCGTTGATCGCGGTACCGGCGAGCGCGAGCCGCACGGGCGTCGCGTTGCGGGTGCCGCCGAGCGCGTAGACGAGGACACCCACGGCGGCGGCGCCCGCGAAGGCGAACCATACGTAGCCGCTGAGCGAGGTCACCCCGAAGAAGCTGATGGCGGAGACGACGGCGGCCGAGGCGCCCATGTTGATGCCGAGGATGCCGGGGTCGGCGAGGGGGTTGCGGGTCAGTGCCTGCAGGAGGGCGCCGGCGAGGCCGAGCGCGATTCCGGCCAGCAGGCCGAGCAGGGTGCGCGACACACGCTCACCGACGACCACGTCCGCGTAGTTCCCGGTGTCCTGGAACAGGCCGTGCCAGACCTGGTCCAGGGAGAGCGGTTTGGCGCCCACGGCGATGCTCGCCACAAGGACGGCCACCAGCACCAGGACAGACACGAGCAGCCCGACGGTGCGTATCACCGCACGGCGGTCGGGGGGCGCGGGAGCGGTCACCGCGCTGGCTTCGGGAGGACTGTCGACCAACACCAGGTTAGGTTAGCCTACCCTGCGATTTCTCCACATCCCCGGCCTGCCCCGCCTTGGGCAATCGACCTTGGGCAATCCACCTACAGCCCCAATCGTGCCACCACCTTCCCGGTGTCCAGCTCGCACACCCCGTCCCCGGCCGCGCTCCACGCCGCCCCGCACAGCGCCCGCAGCCCGTCGATCGCGTCGCCGTCCCCCTCAAGGCGCAACTCCCCGTCCCCGGCGAGCGCGGTCCAGCCCCCGCACCGGAACCCGCCGTCACCGCCCTGGACTTCCTCGACCTCCGGCTGCCCGGTGAGCAGGCCCCGCAGATCCACGTCCACATACGTGGGCCGGTGCTGCGGAGGCGCCGCGAGCAGCTGCGCGGCATCGGTGACACCGGTCAGCACGAGCAGCGAATCCACGCCCCCGTTGAACGCCCCTTCGATGTCCGTGTCGAGCCGGTCACCCACCACCAGCGGGGTCTTCGCACCGGTCCGCAGAACCGTCTCCCGGTGCATCGGCGGCAACGGCTTCCCGGCGATCTGCGGCTCGGCACCCGTCGCGATCCGGACGACCTCCACCGCCGCCCCGTTCCCCGGCGCGATCCCGCGCGCACTCGGAATCGTCAGGTCGGTATTGGAGGCGAACCAGGGCACACCGCGCGCGATCCCGTAGCAGGCCTCCGCGAACCGCCCCCACGCCATGTCCGGCCCGCCGTACCCCTGCGCCACGGCGGCCGGGTCCTCGTCGGCGGAGTCCACGGGCACGAGCCCGCGCTCCCGCAGAGCCACCCGCAGCCCTTCGCCCCCGATCACCAACACCCGCGCCCCTTCGGGCACTTGCTCGCTGATGAGCCGCGCGACGGCCTGCGCCGACGTGATGACATCGGCGGCCCCGGTCGGGATCCCGAGCTCGGTCAGATGCTCGGCCACGGCGTCCGGCGTACGCAGCGCGTTGTTCGTGACATACGCGAGCCCCATCCCGCCGCCGCGCGCCACCGCGAGCGACTCGACGGCATGCGCGATGGCCTGCCCGCCCGCGTACACGACCCCGTCGAGATCCAGCAGCGCCGTGTCGTACGCCTCGCTCAACGCCGGCGCACTGCCACCGGGCCGCACCCGGGCCCCACCGTCGGCCGTCCCGCTCGCACTGTGGCCCTGGCTCATTCCGCATCTCTCCTCGCTCGATCCCACTGCCCCGATCATCCCCCACGGCACTGACACTCGTACGATGCGGGGATGAACACTGCAGGTCGCACGGCACAGTCGGGCAGCAACGGCCTGGACCTGATCCCGTTCAGGGGCGTCCGCTACGTCCCCGAACAGGTCGGCAGCCTCGCCGCCGTGACCTCGCCACCGTACGACGTGGTCGTACGGCCCGACGGCCTGCTGCACCTGGAGAACGCGGACCCGCACAACATCGTCCGCCTGATCCTGCCGCAGGCCGTGGAGCCCCGGACCCGCAACGAGCTGGCGGCCGCCACCCTGCACCGCTGGCTCGCCGAGGGCGTCCTCGCCCCCGACGCCGAACCCGCGTTCTACGTATACGAGCAGCGAAAGGGCGACATGCTGCAGCGCGGCATCATCGGCGCCCTCCACCTCTCCGAGGCCTCAGAAGGTGTGGTCCTCCCCCACGAGGACGTCATGCCGCATGTGGTCGAGGACCGGGCAGGACTGATGCGCACGACGGCCGCGAACCTCGAACCGCTCCTGCTGACCTACCGGGGCAACGGCAACGCGACCGGCGCCACCGCCGTCATCGAACACACGGTCCAGCGCGCCCCGCTCCTCGCCACGACCACCGAGGACGGCTACAGCCACCGCCTCTGGGCGCTCACGGACCCCGCGGACCAGCGCCGGATCCAGGACGGCCTCGCCACCCACCAGGCGCTGATCGCGGACGGTCACCACCGCTGGGCCACCTATCTGCGCCTGCGCTCCGAACACACCTCGCCGGGCCGCACCCCCTGGGACTACGGCCTGGTCCTCCTGGTCGACACGGCCCGCTACCCCCTCCAGGTCCGCGCCATCCACCGCCTCCTCGGCCGCCTCCCCCTCGACCGGGCACTCGCGGCGGCCCGCCCCCACTTCCGCGTACGCGAGGTCACGGGCCCGCTTCCGCACGCGATGGAGGCCCTGGCACAGGCGTCGTCCCACGGCAACGCCTTCCTCCTCACCGGCACCGAGGACACGTACCACCTCCTGGACCGCCCCGACCCGGCGATCCTGGACCGTACGATCCCGGCCGATCGCCCCGAGGCCTGGCGCACCCTCGACGCCACGGTGCTGCACTCCACGCTCCTCGGCGACGTCTGGGGCATCCCGGAGGACTCCCCCGCCGACGTCACGTACATCCACGACACGCAGGCGACGGTCGACAAGGCGCGCCGCGACGGCGGGACGGCGGTCCTGATGCACCCGGTCCGCGAGGAGGTCGTCCGCGAGCTGGCCCGCCAGGGCGTGACGATGCCCCGCAAGTCCACGTCGTTCGGCCCCAAGCCGGCCACGGGCCTGGTGCTGCGCACGCTGACGGACGACTGAGAACTGAAATGACGAACGGGCGGGCTCCCTTGGAGGGAGCCCGCCCGTTCGTGATCTCACGCTCTACCGCTCGTCGCGCCCTTCGCGCTCGGCGTCAGCGCTGTCACTGCCGCTGTCGCCGTCGTTGTCGCTGTCGCCCTCAGGCGCCGGGGCGCCGTCCTCGGCACTGTCGTCAAAGGCGTCCACGAACTCGACACCGTCCAGCTCGGCGAGCCGGTCGGACGCGTCCGTGCTGCCCTCCTTGTCGGACTCGAGGGCCTTGGCGAACCACTCCCGCGCCTCGTCCTCGCGCCCGGCCTCCAGCAGTGCGTCGGCGTACGCGTAGCGCAGGCGCGCGGTCCACGGCTGGGTGGCGTTCGAGGCGAGCTCGGGGCTCTGCAGCGTCACGATGGCGGCGTCCAGCTGCCCCATGTCGCGTCGCGCACCGGCGGCCACGAGCCGCATCTCGACCTGCCCGGCCTTGTCCAGCTTCGACACCTCGGGGGCGCCGGCCATGTCCAGCGCCTTCTCAGGACGCCCGAGCCCACGCTCGCAGTCGGCCATGAGCGGCCACAGCTCCGCGCTTCCGGTCATCCGTCGGGCGGCCCGGAACTCGGCGAGCGCCTCGCTGTACTTCTGGTTCCCGTACGCGGCGAACCCGGCGGCCTCCCGCACGGCAGCGACGCGCGACGCGAGACGCAGCGCGATCCTGGAGTACGCGTACGCGGTCTCCGGGTCCTCGTCGATCAGCCGGGCCACCATCACCAGGTTCATGGCGACATCCTCGGCGAGCCCCCTCGGCAGGGACTGAAGCTCCTGCTGCACGCTCTTGTCGAGCTCGGCGCCGGAGACGTCCTCCGGAATCGGCAGCCGCTTGATCGGCTCGCGATCCCGGTCGTCCCGGAACCGCGACCCACCACTCCGGTCGTCACGGCGGTCGTCCCGCCTGTCGTCCCGCCGGTCATCGCGCCCACGGAACCCCCCAGGACGCCCACCCCGGTCATCACGACCGGGCGCACGCCCACGGTCGTCACGCCGGTCGTCACGGCGGAAGCCACCACCGCGGTTGTCATCACGCCGATCATCGCGGCGGAAACCACCACCACGGTTGTCGTCCCGACGGTCATCACGACGCGGCCCACGATCCCGGTCGCCCGGCCGGTCATCGCGGCGGAAGCCACCGCCGCGGTTGTCGTCGCGCCGATCGTCACGGCGGAAACCGCCACCACGGTTGTCATCACGCCGGTCATCACGACGCGGCCCACGATCCCGGTCGCCCGGCCGGTCATCGCGACGGAAGCCACCACCACGGTTGTCATCACGCCGGTCATCGCGGCGGAAACCGCCACCACGGTTGTCGTCCCGACGATCGTCACGACGCGGCCCACGATCCCGGTCGTCGCGACGATCGTCCCGACGGAAGCCACCGCCACGGTTGTCATCGCGGCGATCGTCACGAGCAGGCGCACGCCCACGGTCGCCCGGGCGGTCATCGCGACGGAAACCGCCACCACGGTTGTCATCACGCCGGTCATCACGAGCAGGCGCACGCCCACGGTCGTCGCGGCGGAAGCCGCCACCGCGGTTGTCGTCGCGCCGGTCATCACGACGCGGCCCACGATCCCGGTCCCGATCACCGTGCGAACGGTCATCGCGACGATCGTCACGGCGGAAGCCACCGCCACGGTTGTCGTCCCGACGGTCGCCCGGGCGGTCATCGCGGCGGAAACCGCCACCACGGTTGTCATCACGCCGATCATCACGACGCGGCCCACGATCCCGGTCATCACGTCGATCGTCCCGACGGAAACCGCCACCGCGGTTGTCGTCCCGACGGTCGTCACGACGCGGCCCACGGTCACGGTCGTCCCGACGCGGACCACGATCCCGGTCATCGCGACGGTCGTCACGGCGGAACGGAGGACGCTCGCGGTCGCCCTCCCGACGCGGGGCGCCGCTGTTGCCGCGGAACCCGCCCCGGTCCCCCCGGTCACCACTGTCCCGTCGGCGCTGATCGCGCTCCGGTCGCTCATCGGGAGAGTTGGTGGCCATCGGTTGACTCCTGTCTTCGGTACCGCAGTCATTCTCGCGCAACCGGGGTGCCGGCGCGCTCCGAGAAAAGCTCTGGAAATACAAAAAGGACCCTTGGTCCCCAGCATGTGTGCCGGGACCAAGGGTCCTCTCAAAAATAGTTCGGCGGCGTCCTACTCTCCCACAGGGTCCCCCCTGCAGTACCATCGGCGCTATGAGGCTTAGCTTCCGGGTT
>NZ_JAOZYC010000018.1:0-13337 GCF_035798155.1 Streptomyces endophyticus
GCCCGCTCACCCGCCCGCTCGGCCGCCCGCTCGGGCTCGCGGGCCGGCTCACGAGCGGGCTCGCGGGCGGGTTCCGCGCGTTCGCGGGCCGGTTCCGCGAACTCTCGGGCGGAATCGGGATGTTCACGGCTTTCGCCACGTTCGCGCCCCGCGTGCAAGGCGCGCCGCTCCCCCGACGAACCGGACGGAGACATGCCGAACTCCCGGACGTCCACCGGATCGGTGGGCGCGTCCGGGTCGACCGGGTCGCCGCGCTGCTCGTCCGACTCGGGCGAGCGCGCCTGCAGGTCCTTGGCGTACCGGCGCTCCATGCCCGCCCGGCCGGAGAGAAGCCGGATGGCGGTGCTGAAGCGTTCCGTCGGACGAGCTTCGTTCAACTCGTCCTGCCTACGGAGCCACATCGGCACCAAGTAGGCGGCCCAGGCCCCGACGATGACTGCGTAGATGAGGCCGCTGCTGCTCACGGACACACCGTAGAGGGGTTTGCGCGGGGCCATCCGCCAATTGAGCCGGTGTGTCGCACGATCTGGCTGATAATCCGAGCTTTTTTGCGATGGATGTGATCAATGCACCGACCTTCGAGGGAATTCATTGACCTCCGAAGGTGCCTCATCGATCAATTTCGAACATTTATTTCATTTTGAGGGAGTGCCCGGATCGACCGCATTGGGGGCGCTCGGACCTGCGGCATTGCCGCGTCGCTCGCGACGGCGACGTCTCAGGAGTCCTTCCGGGACCTCTTCGGCGGTGAGCGCGAAGACGAGATGGTCGCGCCAGGCCCCGTCGATGTGAAGATACCGTGGACGGAGCCCCTCCTCGCGGAATCCGAGTTTCTCCACGACCCTGCGGCTCGGCCCGTTCTCCGGCCGAATACAGACCTCGATGCGGTGCAGCCCCACGGTGCGGAAGCAGTGGTCGACCGCGAGCGCGACGGCCGTCGGCATCACGCCCCGGCCCGCCACCGACTGGTCCACCCAGTACCCGACGTGGCCCGAGCACATCGATCCCCAGGTGATCCCGGCGACGGTCAACTGCCCGACGAGGCGGCCCTGGTACTCGACGACGAAGGGCAGCATCCGCCCCGCGTTCGCCTCCGAGCGCAGGTGGCGCACCATTTGACGGTATGTCGGGCGCTGGGTGATCGGACCGCTCGGCGTGGGCGGCGGGACGGTCGCCTCCCAGGGGCGCAGCCAGTCGCGGTTGCGCCGGTTCACTTCGCGCCAGGCACGCTGGTCGCGCAGCCTTATGGGGCGAAGGACGACATCGCCCTCCACCAGCACGACAGGCCACGACGGGCTGTTCAGCGCGCACCCCCGGGTGCCTGGACATCGGGTCTGGACCCGCTTCCGTCGGGTCCGGAATCGCTTCGCGGATGGTCGCCGCCGTGGATCTGGTCGACGGCGTGGGTCAGCAGCGGTCCGAGGACGGCGAGCCCGTCCTTCACACCCCCGCTGGAACCCGGCAGGTTCACGATCAGTGTGCGCCCGGCGACCCCCGCGAGGCCACGCGAGAGCGCCGCTGTGGGCACTTTCTCCCGGCCGTAGGCGCGGATCGCCTCCGGGATGCCCGGTACCTCGCGGTCGAGGACGCGGGCCGTCGCCTCGGGGGTGCGGTCGGTGGGCGAGATGCCGGTGCCGCCGGTGGTGATCACGACGTCGTACGCCGCCTCGACCGCGGCCCGCAGGGCGGCCTCCACGGGGTCGCCGTCCGGCACCACCTGGGGGCCCTCGACGGCGAAGCCCAGCTTTCTGAGGCCCTCGGCGATCAGGGGGCCGCCCTTGTCCTCGTAGATCCCCGCGGCGGCCCGGTTGGAGGCCGTGACGACGAGGGCGCGGTAGCTGTCGGTCATGCGCCGGCCTCCCGGGTCCAGAGGCCGGACTTGCCCCCGGTCTTCTCCTCGACCCGTACGTCCGAGATGACGGCCCCCTTGTCGACCGCCTTGACCATGTCGACGACCGTGAGCGCGGCGACCGAGACCGCCGTGAGCGCCTCCATCTCGACGCCCGTGCGGTCCGTGGTCTTCACGGTGGCGAGGATCTCCACGGCGTCGTCCGCCACGGACAGGTCGAGCTTCACTCCGGACACGGCCAGCGGGTGACAGAGCGGGATCAGGTCGGGGGTGCGCTTGGCACCCATGATTCCCGCGATGCGTGCCGTGGCGAGCGCGTCCCCCTTGGGCACGCCCTCGCCGCGCAGCAGCTCCACCACGCGCGGCGAGACGAGGACGCGGCCGCTGGCGCGGGCGGTGCGGGCGGTGACGTCCTTCTGCGATACGTCGACCATGCGGGCGGCGCCCGCCTCGTCGATGTGCGTGAGCCGGTCGGTCTGGTCCTGCTGATGCTGCGAAGTGCTCATGGTGCTGCGCGCTCCCGATCCGAGCCGTGCGCGGTGCGGCGCGCCGGACGATTTGTGCGCGACACGCTATCGCGAGCCTCCGACAGTCGGCGCTCTCAGCCCGGCTCAGCCCGGCTCTCAGCCCAGCAGGACCACGTCCACCTCGGCGCCCGGCTCCACCGACGTCATGTCCTCGGGGACCACGATCAGCGAGTCCGCCTGCGCGAGCGCCGCGATGAGGTGCGAGCCCGCGCCGCCGACGGGGGCGACCTCGCCCGCCTCGGCGTCGTACACGCCGCGCAGGAACTGGCGGCGGCCCGAAGGCGAGGTCAGCGCCTTGTCGGCGGTCAGGGTCGCGCGGGCCTTCGGTCGGTGCACCGCGCCCTCGGGCAGGCCCATCAGGGCGCGGATCGCGGGGCGTACGAACAGTTCGAAGGAGACGTACGACGACACGGGGTTGCCCGGCAGCGCGAGCAGCGGGGTGTGGTCGGGGCCGATGGAGCCGAAGCCCTGCGGCTTGCCGGGCTGCATGGCGAGCTTGCGGAACTCGACGCCGCTGCCGGCCCCGATGCCCTCTTCGTCATCCGGGTCGCCGATGCCGCTCAGGGCCTCCTTGACCACGTCGTACGCGCCGACGCTGACGCCGCCCGTCGTCACGATGAGGTCGGCGCGGATCAGCTGGTCCTCGATGGTGGAGCGCAGCGTCTCCGCGTCGTCGGCGACCGCGCCGACCCGGTAGGCGATGGCTCCGGCGTCGCGGGCGGCCGCGGTGAGGGCGAAGCTGTTGGAGTCGTAGATCTGGCCCGGCGCCAACGGCTCGCCGGGCTGGACGAGTTCGGTGCCGGTGGAGACGACGACCACGCGCGGGCGCGGGCACACGCGTACGGTGCCGCGGCCGATGGCGGCGAGCAGCGCGATCTGCGGCGGGCCGAGGACGGTGCCGACGGTGAGCGCCCTGTCGCCCGCCTGCACGTCGCTGCCCTGCGCGCGTACGTGTGCGCGTGCCTCGGCGGGGCGGTGCACGCGGACCTCTCCTGAGGCGCCCTCAGGGTCGGCGCTGTGGGCGGTCATCGTGGTGACGGGGCCCGCGCCGAGACCTCCGTCGGTCCACTCCACGGGGACCACGGCCTCGGCGCCGGGCGGCAGCGGGGCGCCCGTCATGATGCGGGCGGCCTCGCCGGGGCCGACGGTGGGCTGTTCGGCCTGGCCCGCGGCGACGTCGCCGATCACCGTGAGCACGGCGGGGAACTCCTCGCTGGCGCCCGCGATGTCCGCGACGCGCACCGCGTATCCGTCCATCGAGCTGTTGTCGAACGGCGGCAGCGACAGCGGGACCGTCACCTCCTCGACGAGCACACAGCCCTGCGCGTCGAGGAGTTGGAGCTCGATGGGGTCGAGCGCGTCGACGGCGGCGAGGATGTCCTCCAGATGCTCGTCCACCGACCAGATCTGGGCCCGGTCCGTCGTGGCACTGAAACTGTTCACTGCTGCTCCCCTGCTCCTCGTGCCGGTGTGCTGATTCCCCGGTGGCCTCAGGTGTTACTACCACGGACCATGGGTGACGCCCCGGAGGCGGTGTGCCGTACCGGGGCGCAGATCCGCCGGGGAGCGGGGTGTCAGATCTCCTCGGTGACGTAGCCGCGCAGCCAGGTGCGGAACTCCGGGCCCAGGTCCTCACGTTCGCACGCGAGGCGGACGATGGCCTTGAGGTAGTCGCCGCGGTCGCCGGTGTCGTAGCGGCGGCCCTTGAAGACGACGCCGTGCACGGGGCCGCCGATCTTCTCGTCGGCGGCGAGCTGCTGGAGCGCGTCGGTGAGCTGGATCTCGCCGCCGCGGCCGGGCTCGGTCTTGCGCAGTATGTCGAAGACGGCGGGGTCGAGTACGTAGCGGCCGATGATCGCGTAGTTGGAGGGGGCGTCGGCCGGATCCGGCTTCTCCACCAGGTCGGTGACCTGCACGACGGCGCCGTCCTCCGTGGCCTGGACCGCGGCACATCCGTAGAGGTGGATCTGGGAGGGCTCCACCTCCATGAGCGCGATGACGCTGCCGCCGTGCTCCTCCCGGACCTCCACCATCTTCTGGAGCAGCGGGTCGCGGGGGTCGATCAGGTCGTCGCCGAGCAGCACCGCGAACGGCTCGTCGCCCACGTGGGGGGCGGCACACAGGACCGCGTGGCCGAGGCCTCTGGGGTCGCCCTGGCGCACGTAGTGGATGGTGGCGAGGTCGTTGGACTCCTGGACCTTGGCCAGGCGGTCCGCGTCGCCCTTCTTCTGAAGGGCCGCCTCCAGCTCGTGGTTGCGGTCGAAGTGGTCCTCCAGCGGGCGCTTGTTGCGACCTGTGATCATCAGTACGTCGCCGAGCCCCGCCGACGCGGCCTCTTCGACCACGTACTGGATCGCCGGCTTGTCGACGACCGGGAGCATCTCCTTGGGAGTCGCCTTCGTGGCGGGCAGGAACCGGGTGCCGAGGCCCGCGGCGGGGATGACAGCCTTGGTGATCCTGGTGTGCGCGTCAGTCATGCGGGTCACCATATCCGGCTGCTATGGGCGGAATCTGTGGGTCCGCTTTGTAGGCACATATATGCGTCGAATAGGAGAGGTTTGTGACCCGGCTGTGAGTCCGCACACCGATGAGCCCGCAGATGACCCGCGCGGCGCCCACCCTGACAAGCGTTCATTGCGCAGGGAGTTCCTCCGGGTGAGGAACGCGTTGACGGAGGATGACATACGGGAGACGGAGCGGGACGTGGCCCGGCGGGCTCTCGAACTCGACGAGTTGGCCAAGGCCCGCACGGTGGCGGCGTACGTCTCCGTGGGCGGCGAGCCGGGGACGGGCGCCCTCCTCGACGCCCTTCGCGCGCGCGGGACGCGCGTTCTGCTGCCGGCCCTGCTGCCCGACAACGACCTGGACTGGGGCGCGTACGACGGGGCGGCTTCGCTCACCACGGTGCGCCACCCGGGAAAGATGGCCCTGTTGGAGCCCGGCGGCGAGCGGCTCGGCCCTGCCGCCGTCCTAGAGGCGGACGTGGTGCTGCTGCCGGGGCTCGCCGTGGACGCGCGCGGGATGCGGCTCGGTCGCGGCGGCGGCTCGTACGACCGGGTGCTCGCGCGTCTGGAGGCGGCCGGTGTGCGGCCCGCGCTGGTCGTGCTGCTCCACGACAGCGAGGTCGTCGCGCACCTCCCCCAGGAGGCGCACGACAAGGCCGTGGACGCGGTCGTGACGCCCTCTGGCGTGCGGCGGTTCTGACCCCCGCACGGACCCCGCACCGCACGTACGAAAGGGGCCTCCACGCGCGCGTGGAGGCCCCTTTGGTGGTGATCCGGCTACGGCTTCAGGACCAGCGAGTCCTCGGCGCTGTCACCGACGGCCTTCTCGGAGAAGTGCCACGGCAGCAGATCACCCTTGATCCACTTCTCGGTCTGGTCCGTGTAGTGGTCGCTGAAGGTGTGCCCCGAGGCGCCCGTGAGGTTGATCCACTTGGACTTGTCGAGGTCCGCCATGTTGACCACCATCCGCATGGACGGCACCCAGTCGACTCCGTAGCCGCCCGCGGCGTTCCAGCCGGTCGCGTTCACGGCCGCTTCTCCGCCGCCCAGCTTCCAGGGGCCGCGGTTGAGCACGTACTGCAGCCAGCCGGGGCCCTCGGTGCCGAGGGTCTGGTTCTTCAGCTCCAGCTTGTGCAGCCGGCCCCAGCTCCAGGTGTCGATGTCCTTGCCGAGCTTGGCCGTGAGGTCCCAGCGGGCGTCCTCCATGGCACGCCTGAACAGTTGGTCACGGTTCTCGGTGGGGTCGTCCGTGCGGCTGCCCGGCGTCTTCCACCAGTCGTTCTTCGGATCCTTGATGATCTTGCGAACGACCTCGAACCAGCGGTCCCCGCCGTCCGGCTGCGCCGAGTGCGTGTCCCGCTCCCCGCACTCGCGGACCTTGCGGTCCTCGTCGGCGGGGCCCGTCTTGTCGACCGGCTCGACGCTCAGACACTGGCCCTCGACGCGCAGCTCCTTGGGCAGCTTGTTGCCGAAGGCGAGCTTGAGGATGTTGCGCCACACGGAGTTGAAGTAGGCCGCGGCGGCCGAGTCCGGGTTCTGGGTGTAGTCCCAGTTCTCCAGGAGCTGCTGCGCGTCCCTGACGTCCTTGTCCTTGACGTCGATCTTCTGCAGGTAGGGCACGAGCAGCTTGGCGATCTCGCTGCTGTTGTCCATCTGCATGGTGCGCATGTCGTCCGTGGAGACCTTGCCACCGTCCTTGATCTTCGACTCGATCAGGTCGGTGATGCGCTGACTGCGGGTGCCGTAACCCCAGTCCTTGGTCAGCGTGTACGGATAGCTGTCGTCGACCACGGCCTGGTTGGCGGTCACGATGTAGCCGCGCTTCGGGTTGAACTCGTAGGGCAGCTCGTTCTGCTTGATGTAGCCGGTCCAGCGGTACTTGGAGTCCCAGCCGGGAGACGGCAGCGAGCCGTCGCCCTCGCCGCGGGTCGGGATACGGCCCGGCAGCTGGTAGCCGATGTTGCCCTCGGTGTCGGCGTAGGTGAGGTTCTGCGAGGGCACCTCGAAGTCGGCGGAGGCCTTGCGGAACTCGGACCAGTTCGACGCCTTGTCGAGCCCGAAGACGGCGTCCATGGAATTGCCCGGCTGCAGCGCGGTCCAGCGCAGCGCGATGCCGTAGCCGTCGCCGCGGTCGGGGGCCGCCGCGTCCACGCCCGCCTTCTTGCCGACCTTCACGAGTTCGGAGTTGCGATCGGACAGCAGCGGACCGTTGTCGGTCTCCCGCACCGTGATCGTCTTGGCGTCGCCGCCGGCGACCTTGATGGTCTCCTTGCGGGTCTTGAAGGGCACCGTCCTGTCGTCGACCAGGTAACCGTCTCCGCTGAACTTCTCCAGGTAGAGATCGCTGACGTCGACGCCCGAGTTGGTCAGGCCCCAGGAGATGTTCTGGTTGTGGCCGATGACCACGCCCGGCATGCCGGCGAAGGTGTAACCCGACGTGTCGTACTGGCACTTGCTGGAGACGCTCGTGCAGTGCAGGCCCATCTGGTACCAGACGGACGGCAGTTGCGGTGCCAGGTGCGGGTCGTTGGCGAGCAGCGGCTTGCCAGTGATGGTGTGGTCGCCCGAGACCACCCACGAGTTGGAGCCGATGCCGTTGCCGTTGGGTCCGAGGCCCGCGGAGTCGGGGATCTCGTCCAGGACCTTGGAGAGGCCGCCGAGCTGGCCCTGGAGGCCGCTGGGGGCCTGTGCGTCGCCCGTCAGGCCGGTGCCCGCCGCTCCGGCCGACTGCGTGCTCGTGCCGCCGCCGGAGGACGCGTCGAACGACTTCGTGGCGCTGTTGTACCCGCCCTCCTGCACGATCGGCTTGTGCCGCGTGTACGGGTAGTCGGGGTACAGGTCGGCGATCTGCTTCGGGCCGAGCCGGCTCGTCATCAGCGAGCGGTCGATCTCCTCCTGCATGTTGCCGCGCAGGTCCCAGGCCATCGCCTTGAGCCAGGCCACCGAGTCGACCGGGTCCCACTTCTGCGGCTTGTAGTCGTTCTCGAAGCCGAGCGCGACGTACTCCGCGGAGATGTCCTTGCCGCTCTTGCCGCCCAGATAGGAGTTGACCCCCTTGGAGTACGCCTGGAGGTACTTCTTGGTCGAGGGCGACAGCTTGGAGTCGTACTCCTTCTGCGCCACCCGGCGCCAGCCCATGGTGCGCAGGAACTCATCGGTCTTGACCTGGCCCTTGCCGAACATCTCGGAGAGCCGACCGGAGGTCGTATGGCGCCGCACGTCCATCTCGTAGAACCGGTCCTGCGCCTGCACGTAGCCCTGCGCCATGAACAGGTCGTGATCCGTGGACGCGTAGATCTGCGGGATCCCGTAGCTGTCCCGCTTGACCTGCACCGGCCCGTCGAGCCCGTCGAGTTGGATGGACCCCGTGGTCTGCGGCATGGACGCGCGGACGCTGTCGACGCTCCAGTAGGCACCGAACCCGAGGCCCGCAAGAACGGCCAACACGAGGACGATCACGATCAGTCGGGCTCGGCGCCCCTTCTTCTTACCGGGCGGGCTGCCGGCAGAGGCGTTCGTAGTGGAGGGCATCGCGGTCCTTGCTGTCCTTCGCTAACCGGGCGGGAGGGCGAGAGCAACCTTACGAGCAGTGCGGTGCGGCTCCGGACGCGGAGTCGGGAAGCAGGGTTCTACGAAGAGCGGCGTGACGAATCCGGCATCAAGAAAGCGTTAACGATTAGGTAAGGTAACGAAGTAACTTCCCTGTCGCAGTGTCCCTCCTGGAAGGAACAGCCCCTGACTGTCCACCAGCTCAACCAGCTCCTGCTCGTCGGCGCACTCGTGCTGCTCGTGGCGGTCGCCGCCGTGCGCATCTCCTCGCGCAGCGGACTGCCGAGCCTCCTGCTCTATCTCGGCATCGGCGTCGTCATGGGCCAGGACGGGATCGGCCACGTTTCCTTCAGCAACGCCGAACTGACGCAGGTCATCGGCTACGCGGCGCTCGTCGTGATCCTCGCCGAAGGCGGCCTGGGCACAAAGTGGAAACAGATCAAACCCGCACTCCCCGCGGCCGCCGCCCTGTCACTCGTGGGCGTCGCGGTGAGCGTGGGGGTGACGGCCGCCGGCGCGCACTACCTGGTGGGCCTCGAATGGCGACAGGCACTCATCATCGGCGCGGTGGTCTCCTCCACGGACGCGGCGGCGGTCTTCTCCGTTCTACGTAGGGTGCCGCTTCCGGCACGCGTGACCGGCGTCCTGGAGGCGGAGTCCGGCTTCAACGACGCCCCTGTCGTCATCCTTGTCGTCGCGTTCTCCGCCGCGGGCCCCATAGAGCACTGGTACGTCCTCATCGGCGAGATCGCCCTGGAGCTCGCGATCGGCGCCGCCATCGGGCTCGCGGTCGGCTGGCTCGGCTCCTTCGGCCTGCGGCACGTGGCCCTGCCCGCCTCCGGCCTCTACCCGATCGCCGTCCTGGCCATCGCCACCGCCGCGTACGCCGCGGGCGCCATGGCCCACGGCAGCGGATTCCTCGCCGTCTACCTGGCCGCGATGGTGATGGGCAACGCCAAGCTGCCGCACTGGCCGGCCACCCGCGGCTTCGCCGAAGGGCTCGGCTGGATCGCGCAGATCGGCATGTTCGTGCTGCTCGGTCTGCTCGTCACCCCGCACGAACTGGCCGACGACATCGTGCCCGCGCTCCTCATCGGCCTGGTCCTCACGATGGTCGCGCGCCCCCTGTCGGTCGTCGTGAGCCTGGTGCCCTTCCGCATACCGTGGGCGGAGAAGGCCCTCATGTCGTGGGCCGGACTGCGCGGCGCCGTGCCCATCATCCTGGCGACCATCCCGATGGTCACGGGCGTCGCCGACAGCCAGCGGATCTTCAACATCGTCTTCGTCCTGGTCGTCGTCTACACCCTCATCCAGGGACCCACACTGCCGTGGCTCGCCGGGAAACTGCGCCTGGCCGGCTCCTCCGACGCCGCCGACCTCGGCATCGAATCGGCGCCCCTGGAGCGGCTGCGCGGGCACCTGCTGTCCGTCTCCATCCCGGAGGGCTCGCGGATGCACGGTGTGGAGGTCGGCGAACTGCGGCTGCCCAAGGGCGCCGCCGTCACGCTCGTCGTCCGCGACGGCACCTCCTCCGTGCCCGCCCCGACCACCGTGCTCCGCCGGGGCGACGAGCTCCTGGTCGTCGCCACGGACCCGGTGCGGGACGCCGCGGAGGCGCGCCTGCGGGCCGTCGCCCTCGGCGGCAAGCTGGCCGGTTGGTTGGGTACCGCGGGCCCGGCGGCCCGTTAGCATGGATGCACAGACCATGTACGACCGACTCTGCCTGACGTAGAGCCGGCGCGACCGCAAAGCGGCCGCGGTCCCCTTGCAGCACTGTGCTTCACAGCGCCCGACCTGCTTGGCCCAGGGCCTCTCCTGGCGCGGACCGTAGGTATCACTCGGTTCCCGGCGCATGAGGACGGCTCTCGGCGCGCACCCCTCACCAGGAGGACCGCGCGCTACCAGGCGGCAGAAAGGCAAGGCCGTGCCAGAGAAGGACACGGTCACCGAACCCGGCACCCAGCGGGCCGAGCGCCCCGGTTACGGACAGCTCCTGCGTACCCGCGGGGCCTGGACGTTCCTGCTCCCCGGCTTCGCGGCGCGCCAGCCGTTCGCGATGCTCACGATCTCCATCGTGCTGCTCGTGCAGCACACCACCGGCTCCTACGGCACCGCGGGCGCGGTCTCCGCGACGACCGGTGTCGCCATGGCGCTCTTCGCGCCCTACACCGGCAAGCTGGCCGACCGCTACGGGCAGCGCGCAGTGCTGCTGCCCGGCGTGCTCGTGCACTCCGCGGCCGGGCTCACCCTCACCGTGCTCGCACTGTCCGGGGCGCCCACGTGGGCGCTGTTCCTGGCCGCCGTACCCACGGGCGCCTCGACACCGCAGGTCGGGCCCATGGTGCGCGCCCGCTGGGGCGTGCAGCTGCAGGGTTCGCCCCTGATGCAGACGGCCGCCGCCTTCGAGTCGGTCACCGACGAGTTCACGTTCGTGCTCGGCCCGCTGTTCGCGACGGCCCTGTGCACCGGCATCGACCCGGCCGCGGGCCTGATCACCGAGGCGGCGCTCACGCTCGTCGGCGGCCTCCTGTTCGCCGCCCAGAAGGGCACTCAGCCCCCTGTGGCCGGCCTGGAGGGGCACGCGCGCGTGCGGCACACCTCCGCGCTCCGCGTCCCCGGTGTGCGCGTCCTGATCGTCACGTTCCTCGGCATCGGCTCCGTCTTCGGCGGCATGCAGGTCTCGCTCGCCGCGTACACCGAGGCGATCGGCGAGCCCGGCCTCAACGGTGTGCTCTACGGGATCTTCGCCGCGGGCAACATGCTCTCGGGCCTGGTCTGCGGCGCCATCGCGTGGAAGATCGCCCCGCAGCGCCGGCTCCTGGTCGGCTACGCGGCCCTCGCCGTCATGGCCTCAGGGCTGTGGGCGGCGCAGTCCGTGGTGCTGCTCGCCGGGCTCGGCCTGCTGGTCGGCGTGTGCATCGCGCCGTCGCTGATCACGGGCTACACGCTGGTCGAGAAGATCGTTCCCGCGGGCTCCCGTACCGAGGCCTTCACCTGGCTGACCGGGGCGGTCGCGCTCGGGCAGGCGGCCGCGGTGTCGGTGTCGGGACAGCTGGAGGACCGGCTCTGGGACGGCGCCGGATTCCTCGTCCCGATGGGCGGCACACTGCTCGCCCTGGTGGTCATGTTCCTGCTGCGCTCGCGGCTCGCGCCGCCACCTGCGGGGCGGACCGTGGCACGTGGTGTGGGTCACCGCGAGCCCGTGGCGGTGGACTGATCCCGCGGAATAGGTCACTATGGATCGTCGTTAGCACTCAACGAGTGAGAGTGCCAGGAGGAAGACACAGTGCCGACTTACCAGTACCAGTGCACCGAGTGCGGCGAGGGCCTCGAGGCGGTGCAGAAGTTCACCGACGATGCCCTGACCGAGTGCCCCAGCTGCAACGGCCGCCTCAAGAAGGTGTTCTCGGCCGTCGGCATCGTCTTCAAGGGATCCGGCTTCTACCGCAACGACAGCCGCGGCTCGTCGTCGACCAGCAGCCCGGCGTCGTCCTCGAAGCCGTCGTCCGGATCCGAGTCGAAGCCCGCTGACTCGAAGCCGTCCTCGGAATCGAAGCCGTCGACGTCCTCTTCGTCTTCGTCGAGTTCTTCGAGCTCTTCGACGTCCTCCGCCGCGTAGCAGCGCCGCGAATTCTTACGAGACCCTGTCGTCATCCGACGACAGGGTCTTCGGCGTTCTCCGCATGACTACTGTGCTGCCCCATGGCGACCAACGTGAACGCAAGCGCCGCCGCCGGGATCGGCGTGATCGGCGGCTCCGGCTTCTACTCGTTCCTCGACGACGTGACAGAGATCAGCGTCGACACCCCCTACGGGCCGCCGAGCGACTCGCTCTTCCTCGGCGAGGTGGCGGGGCGCCGAGTCGCCTTCCTGCCCCGGCACGGCCGCGGCCACCATCTGCCGCCGCACCGCATCAACTACCGCGCCAACCTCTGGGCGTTGCGCTCCGTGGGTGTGCGCCAGGTCCTCGGCCCGTGCGCGGTGGGCGGCCTGCGGCCCGAGTACGGGCCGGGGACGCTGCTCGTGCCCGACCAGTTCGTGGACCGCACGAAGTCGCGGGCGCAGACCTACTTCGACGGGCAGCCACTGCCGGACGGGACCGTGCCGAACGTCGTGCACGTCTCGCCCGCCGACCCCTACTGCCCCGCGGGGCGCAGGGTCGCGGTGAAGGCGGCGCGCGGCAAGGGCTGGGAGCCGGTGGACGGCGGGACGCTCGTGGTGGTCGAGGGGCCGCGGTTCTCCACCCGTGCCGAGTCCCGGTGGCATGCCGCCATGGGCTGGTCGGTGGTCGGGATGACCGGGCACCCCGAGGCGATGCTCGCCCGTGAACTGGAGCTCTGCTACACGTCGTTGACCCTCGTCACGGATCTGGACGCGGGCGCGGACAGCGGCGAGGGCGTGTCGCACGACGAGGTGCTCCAGGTGTTCGCGGCCAACGTGGACCGGCTGCGGACGGTGCTGTTCGACGCGGTGGCGGGGTTGCCTGCGGACGGGGAGCGGGACTGCCCGTGCGCCGGGGCGCTGGGCGGGAGGGATCCGGGGTTCCGGCTGCCGTGACGGCGCATCGCGACGGGCGCATCGCGGCGAGCACACCGTGGTGGTCGCACCGTGGTGGTCGGGAGGGGTTGAATTCCCCCTTCGGGTGAGGGGGTTGTCCACAACCGCTCGGTAGTGCACGGGCTCCGGCGAGATGTGGCGCGCAGGCGGATCGTGGTCGGCGAGACGGGCGCGGTGCCCGTCCGGCCCGACGATCCGCAGGCGGTGGCGACCGTGTCCGCATCTGTTCCGTACCAGCTCAGCATTCCCCCGACGTCCGAGGTGCCGCCCTTCCCTCCCGTGCACGTACGCGGCGCGCGGTGGCGGCCGGGGCGCGCGGGCAGGCGCCGACACCGGCCCGCCGTGGCGGCG
>NZ_JAOZYC010000019.1:0-13296 GCF_035798155.1 Streptomyces endophyticus
GCCGGCCGCGGCGCGGGTGCTGGCCGCGGCATGGGCGGCATGGGCGGTGGCGCCCATGGCGCGGGCGGAGCCGCAGGCAAGGGAGGCGCGGGTAGGACGGGCGCCTCCGCACGTGCGAAGGGCGGCGTCGTCGGCGGAGCGAAGGGCAAGACCGGCGGGGCATTCACCCCTGGCGGTTCGGGGCTTCGCAATCGTGGCGCCGGCGCGGGCGGTACCGGCGCCGGCGGCAAGGGCCAGAACGGTCGCAGTGGCTTCGGCCCCGCCGGAGCCGCCGGCGGACGCGGCGCCGGAAAGCAGCGCGGCGAGGGTGGCAACAACAGCCGTCTCCCTGACTACCTCTCCGAGGACAAGGAAACCTGGACGCCCAAGGACCGTAAGGCCAACCCGCCCGTCATCGAATAACGAGATAGCGTTCACGGGGCCCACGACCACCCGGTCGCGGGCCCCACGTACGACAAGCACGAACCCGATGCAGAAAGGTGTCAGAGCATGCGCTTCGCGCACAGGACGCTCCGCACAATCGGTGGCGCAGCCATGGTGGGAGCCCTGGTGCTCGGCACCGCGTCCACCGCTTCGGCGGACGCGACCAGAAACAACCAGTGGCAGAACAAGGCGTTCGACATCGACGCCGTTCACAAAGTCGCCACCGGCAAGGGCGTCACCGTCGCCGTACTCGACGACGGCGTCGACGGCACGCACTCCGACATGACGGGCAACGTGCTTGCAGGCAAGCGCTGTTCGGACGGCAAGCCGGCCAACGAGGAGAAGCTCGACGATCACGGCTCGGGCATGGCCTCGCTGATCGCGGGCCACGGCCACGGGGCTGGGAACAGCGCAGGCGTACTGGGCATCGCTCCAGACGCGAAAATCCTGCCAGTGGACATCTTCTCCTCCGAGGGCCGCGGCTTCGGCAAGGACCAAAAGACTGCCTGCGAATGGGACGAGGCGATCCGCTACGCCGTCGACCAAGGCGCCGACGTAATCAGCATCTCCATTGAGCAACAATACGCAGACGAAATCGACAAAAAGGCCATCGCCTACGCGCTCGCCCACGACGTCGTCGTCGTCCAGGCGTCCGGCAACGATGGTGTCGAGGAGAAGCGCGGCCTCGGCTCCGTTCCCGGCGTCACCCAAGTCGGCGGTTCCGTCCAGAACGGAACCCCCTGGGAAGACGAGAACTACTCCAAGAAACTCATGTTCACCGCCCCCGCCAAGGACATCATCGTCGCCACCAGCGATGGCGGTTACCAGGCCGACGGCAAGTTCGTCAGCGGCGACTACGTCACCGGCGACGGCACTTCCATGTCCGCCGCCATCGCCTCCGGCACCTTCGCCCTCCTCAAGCAGAAGTACCCGGACTACACCCCCGGCCAGCTGGTCAACCGTGTCATCAAGTCCACGTACATCGCCAAGGGTGTCGACAAGTCGAAGCTCCCCGACGCGTACCACGGTTACGGCGACCTGAGCCCGCTCAAGGCCCTCACCGCCAACATCCCCAAGGGCGGCGCGAACGGCCCGTGGGACCTGTCCGCACTTCCGAAGGCTTCGGGAGACAAGGCCGGCGGGGCCTCCTCGCCCGCAACCGATGACACGTCCAGCGCCTCGAACGACGACAACAGCTCCAACGTGCTCCTCTACGTCGGCATCGGCATCGCCGCGCTCGTCCTCATCGTGGTGGTCGTCGTGATCGTCATCGTCTCCCGCAACAAGAACAACCGCGGTGGCCCGGGCCGCCCCGGCGGACCTGGTGCCCCTGTGGGCATGCCCCCGCACGCCTACCAACAGGGCGGCTACCAGCAGGGCGGCTACCCGCCCCAGCCCCAGCAGCCCGGCCCCTACGGCCAGCAGCAGCCCCCGCAGTGGGGCCCGCCGCGCCAGTAGGCGCACCGTATCGAGCGGGACGTGAGGCCGCGGGCCTCACGCGTGCGCTCCACACGCGTAACGGACTGTGACGCGCAACCACGAACCCGTCGAAGTTCGGCGTCACAGTCACGTACCTCCTCCCCACCAGCTCAGAGAAGGTGGTCGGCCTTTCCCCCCTTTATGTCGAGGATCATGCGGCGCAGAGCGTCACGGCTGTCCGTGATGTAGTGGTCCTCCACACCATTGACGGCGACGTAGGCGTTGCCGTCGGTGTCTATGCCGAGTCGGAAGCAGTTCGCGGCCTCGCCGCAGAAGGGTTCGTCCCAGGTGATGTCAGGCATGCACGCTCCTACAGTTCATTGACGATCTTGTGAATGAAATCGCGTGACGCCACGTGCGGCAGGGCGACCTCCACCATCGCGTCGATCTGCAAGGCGTACTTGCGCAACTGCGCGTCGGAACTCATGAATTCCGGCCCGTGGGTGCTGTCCAGGAGCGCGGTGTCGAGCTGAGGGGCAGCACCCTTCGCGTAGGTGACGGACTGTCCTGCACCGGGGAAGGCGCCGACCGCGAAGGGGATGACCCGGATCTGCACCTTGTCGCGCTCGCTGACGTCCAGGATGCGCGTCAACTGCCGCTTGGCCACGAGCCGTCCACCGAACTCCATGCGCAGCGCGGCCTCGTGTATGACCATTTCCAGGAGAGGCGGATCCGGACGGTCGAGCACTTGGCTCCGCCCCAACCGGTGAGCGATGCGGGCTTCCCTGGCCTCTTCGGAGAGTGGTGGGAACACGGCACCGAACAGCGCTCGTGCATGCTCCTCGGTCTGAAGCAGACCCGGCAGGTGCACCGAAAGTGCGACCCGCAGCCCGCAGGCGAACCACTCCATCTCCGCGATGTCGAGGAATCCGTCCGGGACAGTTCCACGGTCACGCTCCCACCACCCCTCACCTCGCTCCGCGGTGAGGGCCGCCAGGCCATTGCTCCAGGCGTCGTCGATGCCGCCGTAGCTCGACGCGATGGCGCGCACGCGCGCCGCGCTCACTCCGGTGCGCCCCGATTCGAGGTTCGCGACGTAATTGCGCGGCGAACCGATCAGCACGGCGGCCTGCTCGGTGCCGAGCTCCGCGCTCATCCGCATCTTGTGCAGCTCGGACCCGACCCGACGTTGGCGCCAGGTCGGATTACGCCTCGGTGGCATCTGCCCCTCCTTGGATGGTGACCGGGACAGTCTGCCTCGCACGGGATCCAGAGGTCCATCCCGAAAGGTTCTACACGTAGACCCAACCTGCGCTACAGTCAGTAACGCACCGCTCACGCAAGCGAGTTGAAGCGCACCGCGCCGTGCTGCCCGCAACCTCCTCCCCGGGAGGGGCGGCCCGGCGCCCGGGGAGGCAGGCCACTGCCCGCGCCCGTGAGTGCCGCACACGTAGCGACTTGACCCGTATTCCCGCCCCACACAGAGGAGTCGGCCATGCCCACCGTTGTGCACCAGCCGCCCGCCGCCGCCCCGGGGAAGCGCCACCCGCTCGCGCTCACCGTCACCCTCCCCGCCACCACCGCGTCGGCCGGCATCGCCCGCAGCGCCGTCACGGCGGCGCTGCACCGACACGGCCTGGACCGGTTCGCTCTGGTGGCGTGCCTCGCGGTCACCGAGCTCGCAGCCTGCGCGGCACGCACGGCCCCCGACACCGCCATTCACATCGAACTCGCCGAGTACGAGCGGGGGTTGAGGCTACTCGCACACAGTGCCCAACCGGCAGCGCCCTGTACCAGGCGGGGCCTCTGGCTGCTCTCCGCGGCCATCGACGACTGGGGCGGCACCTGGGGTGTCCTGGATACCCATGCCCGGCCCCACACCCACACCCCGCCCTCCCGAACGCTGACCTGGATCGGCCTCCCTCACTGACGTCACCACGGCGCGACCTCGACGCGCCCCGGCTCGTTGAGCAATCGGAACCATGAGAGGGGGGATCGTGGTCGGCTCGCCGCACGAGACCATGCACCACTTCTTCCGCAAGGAAACGGCCATGATGGTGCGCAACTTCCAGCGCCTGTTCCACGTGCCGTTTCCCGAGGCCCGCGACATCGCCGTACTCAACACCGACCTCACCGAAGTGACCCCGGTCGAGAGACGCGTCGACACCCTGATGCGAGTCGACACCGACGAGGGCAACTACCTCTTCGCGTACGAGTCCCAGGGCAAGCGCGACGACGCCAAGCCGGGCAGCTGGGCTTACTACTTGGCGTATCTGTACGCGAAGTACGGCATCGAGCCGGTCCTGATCGTGCTGACGCAGAGCCGGGCCACCGCCCGTTGGGCGGCGCGGCCGATTCGGCTCGGGCTGAAGGAGTGGCCGTCGCTGACGGTGCGGCCACTCGTGCTCGGTCCTGACAACGTCCCGAGGATCACCGACGAGAAGCAGGCGATGGAGGACCCGTCGCTGGCGGCGTTCTCCGCGATCGTTCATGGCTGTGGGCGGGACGCCGCTGCGATACTGGAACCGCTCGCAGCCGCACTGAGGACCATTGAGGGCGACAGCGCGGGGATGCTCGCGCAGTTCGTGGATACGGGCCTGGTCAATCCCCAGGCGAAGGAGATCTGGAGGGACCTGATGACCGAGGTGAGCTACTTCTTCCGCCATCCCGTCGCGGAGAAGGTGCGCGAAGAGGGCAGGGAAGAAGGCCGGGAGGAGGGCCGGGAGGAAGGCCGGGAACTGGGGCGTTCGCAGGCTCAGGCCGACATGATCCTCCGTATCCTCGAATGGCGCGGCCTGACCGCCCCCGACGTCGTACGGGACCGTGTCCTCGCCTGCACCGACGCGGAGCAGCTCACCGCGTGGGCGGAGCGCGCGGTCCATGTCTCCGATCCCGCGGATCTCTTCGCCCCCTGACGCATGGCACAGGGAGGCCCAGAGGAGCGCCCGCCCCTCTGGGCCTCCCCTGGCCCAACGCGCTAGTTCTCGACGCGCATTTCGCTGCGGATGTGTCCCGTGAGCTCCGCCGAGTCTTGCTCCAACATCCCAAGAGTGCCGTCGTACGGAGTGACCACCCCGACCGTCGAATAGTCGGCCCAGCCGCACACCGACGTCTCAGTGGCCGGGTCGTCGTCGTCCCAGTTGTCCACCCTGAAGTCCGCGCACTTCATCGTCGCGCCGTCGAGCGAGTCCGCCTCCGTCTCCTCCGGCACACCCATCGACGAGACGACGTGGCCGGGGGCCTTGTCAGTGGCCTCGGTGAGCTTGTCCTCCACGAGGCCGAAGTAGTAGGTCAGGGCCAGCCCGGGCTTGCGGAACTCGCCGTAGGCACCCGTGACCGAGAACCGCTTGCTGTTCTGCGCACGCTGCAACGTGTCCTGGGCCGCGTCCGGGTCAGAGGTGTCGACGTTGTCGACGAGCTCGTCGGAGTAGCTGGCGGCCATCTCCGTGGGCTTCTCCATCTCGTACCACGCCAACTTCTTGGGATCTTCCGTCGCGAGCTGCGGGTCCGACTCGTCGCCGGCGCGGTAGTACGTGGCGAACGACATCGTCGACGGCGCGGTCAGCTTGTGCGGGCCGTCGTCGTCCGGGCCCTGCGCGTCGCGGATCCAGAACAGACCGAAGCCGACCAACGTCATCAGCGCAGCCCCGCACGCGACGAACACCAGGGTCTTCCCCAGACCGCCGCGGCGTGGTGGCGGCGGCGGGAATCCGTAACCGCCGTACTGCGGCTGCCCGTACGGCGGAGCCGGATGCTGTCCGTACGGTCCCGGCTGCGCGCCGTACGGCCCCGGTTGTTGGGGCTGGCCGGCGTACGGGCCCGGATGGTTGCTGCTCACTGCTGGAGTCCTCCCCGTGCGGATGTGTCAGGACATCCTCCCGGACCCACAAGGCCCGTGTGCCCATCGGGCCGCTTCCTCCACCAAAGAGTCCCGTTCCCTCGGCTCACCGTGGTCGCCGGGCAACTCCCACTAAGCTGACAGTGATTGTCGCGGGACAACGGAAAGGGCTGGTGCGGCGTGGGGACCACAGGCGAGACGCCGGGGGAGATCGAGGCCCGCAAGGAGCGCGAGAAGAACGAGTTGTACGCGCTCGACATCTCGGGTGTCACATGGGAGAGCGCTCCCGGCACCGAGCAGGACGAGGAGCGCGTCGAGATCGCCAAGTTGCCGGACGGCGCCGTGGCGATGCGTTCGTCGCTCGAGCCGGAGACGGTGCTGCGGTACACCGAGGCGGAGTGGACGGCGTTCGTACTCGGCGCCCGGGACGGGGAGTTCGACCTGGAGTCGGCTCCGCGCAAGGGTGGCCCGGAGGCCTAATACCCGTACGCGCCCGGCGCCGGCATGTCCGCGTCCAGCACCGAAGCCGACTGGTGCGCCAGCGCGGCGACGAGGCGGGCGGGCAGCCAGCCGGGGGTCAGGAGGGCCGACGCGTGGTCGGTGGTCCCGAAGCCGGCGGGCTGCCGCGCGGCGCCCGTCCCCGCGCTCAACTCGGCCACCACTTCCGCCAGTTGCGGCCTCCGCACCGGGTCCCGTGACAGGCATCGGCTCACCAGTGACCGCAGCGACGCCGGGAGTTCCTCCCGCTCGGGCACCGTGTGGCCCGTTGCCGCACAGGCGAGCGTCGCGCCCAGTCCGTACACGTCGCCGAGCGGGCGCGGCTGTCCGCCCGCCGCCTGCTCCGGCGCGAGGGCCGTGGCGTCGACGCCCGGCAGGTCGCGCCGTACCGCGCCCTCGGGTGCCGCCGCCCGTACCGCGCCGAAACAGTCGAGGCGCGGGCCGTCGAAGGAGAGCAGGACGGCCGTTGGGGAGAGCCCCGCGTGGACGAGGCTCTGGCCGTGGATGACGGACAGGGTCTCGGCGAGCGCGACACCGAGGGCGCGCACGGTGTGCTCCGGCAGCGGTCCGCCGTGGAGTGCGAGCGCGGTGGGCAGTGGCAGCACGGGGACGTACGGGCGCGCGTGCCAGGGTGCCCCGCCGGGTGGCGCCAGCTCGACGGTCGGCAGCGTCCAACTGCCCAACAGGTAGCGCGCGGCGTCCGCTTCGGCCATGAAGCGGTTCGGGTCGACGCCGGGGGCAGGGGTGCTGAGGAGCACGGTGCGGTCGCCGCCGGGGGTGCGGGCGATGCGGCGGACGGCGGGGACCGGACGTCCCTGCTCGACGGCGAGGCCGGTGGCGTCGGTGGAGTCGATGGAGGTGAGCGGGAGGTAGGGGCCCACCTGTTGCGCGGCGCTCTGCATGTGTCGTCGTTCCCTTCGGCCTCAGAAGACGCTCAGCGCGTGCACGGCGCTGTCCAGCAGCAGGAACACCCGGTTGCCGGCGGCGGCGAGCTGGGAGTAGTGGGGGCGGGGGTACCTCGTCGTCCAGGCGTCCTTGCCGTCCTTGCGCGGGATGCCCTTCAGCTGGAGTTCGCCGATTCCGTCGCCGTCGTCGACGGACCAGACGCTGGTGCCCTGCGTCAGCACACGGCTGGTGGTGGACGGGCCGACCGCGAACCACTCCTGGTTGCCGTCGGCCCGGTTGTGGCATCGGGTGACGTCGACGGCGTTGGCGTACACCCGGTTTCCCCGGACCTCGGGCGGACCCCACTTGCTGTAGACGGAGTTGGTGCCGCCGAGCGGAAACGTGCTCCACTCCCGGTTGCCGTCGCGGAGCCGGTAGGCCTCCAGCGTCTTGCCGTTGAGGTAGACCATGCCGTCGGCGATCGCGGGGCGGACGACCGACTCGGACTCCTCGGACTGCTTCCACGCCGTGCGGCCGTCGTCGGTGCGCACCGCGAGCACCGTGCCGTCGGTGGACGGGACGACGAGGACGCCCCCGCCGACGGCGGCCGGGCCGTGCAGCTTCTTGCGGAACTTCGCGGGCACGGTGACCGTCCACCGCACCTCGGCGTCCTCGCTGTTGACGCAGCGCAGCCGGTCGTCCTTCGTGAGCATGTAGACCGCGTCGACGCCCGCGGCGAGCAGTGTCTCGGCCTCGGCCTGCTCGCACGTCCACTTCGCGGCTCCGGTGGAGGGCACGAAGGTGTGCAGCGTTCCCTGTTCGTCCGCGCCGACGACGAGCCGGTCGGCCAGCGACACGTAGCCGGACCTGGCCCGGAGGCCTTCGGCGGACCACCGTCGCGTGCCGTTCTTGACCCCGTACGCCCCGATGCCGCCGGAGCCGAGCGCGAACACCAACACGTCGCGTACGGGCAGCAGTTCGGGTGAGGTGGCGTCGGCCGTGGTGACGGTCCACAGCTTCATGGACCCGCCGTTCTCGGCGTAGTCGTCGCCGGGCTTGGACTTCAGCGCCTGTACGGGAGCCTTGGCCGCGGCCGGGATGTCGAACAGGGCGCTGTCGGGGCGCGAGCCGTACCACCACGCGGCCGTGCCGCCGCCCACCGCGGCGACGGTGCCGCCGACGGCGAGCGTCGTCAGCAGGCGTCTTCGTGACATGGCGGGCTTCTGCGGCTGCTGCGTTCCGCCCACGATGGTGGTCGCGAGGTGCCGGGCGCCGGTCTCCCGTTCGGTGATCGCGTCGGCGATGGAGCCGCGCCGCCAGGTCTTCTCGGCGCCCTTGGGCGGCCGCATCGCCTCGGCGATCTGGGCTGGGGTGGGGCGGTGGGTGGGGTCCTTGGCGAGGCAGGGCGCGATCAGTGTCAGCAACTCTGGTGGGATTCCCTGGAGTTGGGGCTCACCGTGCACCACTTCGTACTGCACGGCCGCTACGTGTCCGCCGTCGAACGCGCGCCGTCCGCTGGCCGCGTACACGAGCACCGCGCCCAGCGAGAAGATGTCGGCGGCCGGTGTGACGCGGCGGCCGAGCACCTGCTCGGGGGCCCCGTATCCGGGGGTGACCGGCACCTCCCCGGTCGTGGTGAGGGTCAGTCCGTGCTCGGGGCGGGCGATGCCGAAGTCGATGATGCGCGGGCCCGTCGACGTCAGCACGATGTTCGGCGGCTTGAGGTCGCGGTGGATGAAGCCGGCCGCGTGGATGTCGGCGAGGGTGTGCGCGAGGGAGGCGGCGAGGGCGCGCAGGGTGGGTTCGGGCAGCGGTCCGTGCGCCTCGACGGCCTGGTCGAGGGTGAGGCCCGCCAGGAACTCGGTGGCCATCCACGGGCGGCCGCCCTCGGTCCACGCGCCGAGGACGTTCGCGACTCCCTTGCTGCGTACGGCCTGTGCGGCCTGCGCCTCGCGCACGAACCGCTGGGCGAGGTTGGTGTCGTGGGCGAGTTCGGGCTTGAGAACCTTGACCGCGGCGAGCGTTCCGGCGCCGTCCTGACCGACGTACACCTTGCCCATGCCGCCCTCGCCGAGCACGCCGAGGACGCGGTAGGGACCGAGGCGGAGGGGGTCGCCGATGCCGAGGGGTTTCATGTGGGGCCTTCTGCCGGGGAGGCGGTCGTGGAGTCAGCCGAGGAATGTGGGGGGCGGTGTCACTTCATGGGGTACGCGGCCAGCTTGGCGTTGTCGCTCAGGGAGAGGATCCGCGTGCGCTCCGGGTTCGCGTAGAAGCGGTCGCCGTCCGTCTTGTACGTCCACGCGACCCCGTGGTTCTTGAGGTCGACGGCGCGCAGCTGGGCGCCGTTGCGGTAGTACGCGCACTGCTTGCCGACGAGCGGTCGCCAGGCCCTGGACTGTTCGTCGGCGCTGCCGTCCTTCTCGACCCACAGCCGTTCGCCGCCGCTCGCCCTGTACGCGGCGAGTCCGACGCCCTCGCCCACCGCGTACACGACACCGCCGTCCAGCGTCGGCGGCCCGAACGCGCGGCCTTCGGGCGTCTGCCACTGCGCCTTGCCGTCCTTCAGGCGCACCGCGCGCAGTCGGGTGCCGCCGATGTAGAGGTGCGTGTCGTCGGCCGCGATCCCGGCCCACAGGGTGGCGACGTCATCGACGAGGTACGGGACGTTCCACAGGATGCCGCCGGTCTTCACGTCCCGTACGACGATGTGGGGTTCGTCCTCCTTCATCTGCTGGTACGTCACCAGGCGCCCGCCGGCCACCTTCGCGCCGAGGATGTGCATGGACTGGTCGAGCTCGTCCCGCTTGGGCAGCGGCCGGGACCACGCGGTCTTGCCGGTCCGGCAGTTCACGGCGCGCAGTGTCCACTTCTGCGCGCCCCCGTAGCCGAGCTTGTCGCCCTTGCCCTTGCCCACCGCTACGTAGGCCATGTCGTCGGCGACGCAGAGGAGTTGGTTCCCCTCCAGGTGGTCGGTGGTGTCGGCGAGGCGGGCGAGCGTCTTGACCTTCTTGCCGGTGCGCGGGGCGATCGTCTCGAGGGTGACGGGCGCTCCGGCCCGGTCGTCCTCGTACACGTTGTAGGACAGGTGGTAGAGCTTGCCGTCCGCGGCGGCCCACTGCCATCCGCTGCCTATGTGGTCGTCCCACTTCTTCGCGCCGTCGGACAGGGCGAGGCCGCGGGCGTACCCGCGCATGGCGACGGCCACCCCGTCGGCGATGGCCGGGATCATCGACTTTCCGCCGTCGACGACGCTGGTCTCGAAGTAGCCCTCGTCCTTCCAGAGGGGTTCGAGGTCGCGGCGGTTGCGGGTGTCGCGGGCCATGGGGTCCGTCGCCTTCTTCTGCTCCTCCTCCGCGGAGTGGCCGGTCCACCACCAGGCGCCCGCGGCCGCGACCGCGCCGACGCCGAGCACTCCCCCGGCGGCGAGGAAGCGGCGCCGCGACACGGGGCCGCTTCCGGTGGCGTTTACGGAGGTGGTGGTCTGCGGGAGCGTGTGCGCCGGGGGCGCGGGCAGCCGCGGCGGGGCGATCTGCCATACGTCGGTGGCCCGGCGCCCGATGTCGCCGAGCAGCGCCGGGGAGAGGTGGTCGGCGAACTCGCCTGCCCTTGTGTGCAGTTGGGCCGACAGCTCGTACGTGGTGGGGCGCCGCGCCGGATCCTTGTCGAGGCAGCGCGCCAGTACGGGAACCAGCCCGGCGGGCACCCCGGTCAGGTCCGGCTCGCCGTACCGCACCCGGTACAGCAGGTCGGCGGCCTGTCCGTTCCCGAACGGGCCGCTGCCGCGCGCCGCGAACACCAGCACCCCTGCGAGCGCGAACACATCACCGGCGGGGCCGTGTTCCTGGCCGGTGGCCTGCTCCGGCGACATGAAAGCGGGAGTGCCCACGGCGGATCCGACGCGGGTCAGCCGGTCGTCACCGATGGCCCGCGCGATGCCGAAGTCGATGACCTTCGGGCCGTACGCCGTGACGAGGATGTTGGACGGCTTGAGGTCGCGGTGCACGACGTCGCTGCGGTGCAGTTGCCCAAGTGCCCCGCACAGGGCGGCTCCCAGCGCGCGCACGGTCGTCTCGGGCATCGGCCCACCGGTCTCGACGGCCTCGTCGAGCGGCGGTCCGAGTACGTACTCGGTGGCCAGCCACGGCGTCTCGGCCAGCGGGTCCGCGTCCACGACCTTCGCGCCGAACTGCCCGCCGATGACGCGCGCGGCGTCGATCTCCAGCCGGAACCGGGTCCGTCCCGCCTGGTCGGAGGCGAGCCCGGCGTGCATCGTCTTCACGGCGACGGTGCGCCCGCCGGCGGTCCGCGCGACGTACACCGTTCCCATCCCGCCGCTGCCGAGGCGCCCGACGAGGCGGAACGGGCCGAGGTGTACGGGGTCGTCGTGGGTGAGCGCGGTAGGCATGAGGTGAGTTCTCGCGGTGGTCGGTTGCGGAGCGGGTCAGTTGGGATGCGGGTCAGTTGGGGGGGCGCCGCGCGCAGGGCCTGTCGTCAGACTCCCGTCGTCGCCCGAAGGGCGGCGCCGCGGCGTCTGGGGCGTGCGATCGCAAGGCGCCAGAGAGTCCTAGAAGGGGGTCCCCCTGCTCCTTAAGAGCTTGGGGGAGGAGCTACTCGGGCTTTTCGGCAACGCCGTGAGCGTGCGTGCCAGGCGTCGCGGCGCAGACGGGAGTTTGACGACAGGCCCTGGGACGGGGCACCGCCCCTGATCCGATTCCGCACGCCACGTCCTCCCCGCCGCCGTCCGAGCCACGACCTCCCCAGTCACGGCGCGGCGAGTCTAGTCGACGGGGTGTGAGCGAGCCTGCCGTGCGGGCGGTTTTGGTGATTAGGCTGGGACGGGACGTGTCCTGTGTTCCCGCGCGCACGTCATGGGGGGCGGGGGAGGCACGCCGGTGCTCGACCACACCAGGAGGCATTGTGAGCAGCGATCGGGACGATGTCCGCGGGGGCGGCGAGTCACCCGCCGGTGACCCGTCCGGCGCGGGGCCCAGTGCCGAGCAGACCGGCGAATTCACGATCGACTACGCGCCTCCGCCCTGGTACGAGCAGGCGAGTTCGCGGAGCGGTGGGGTGAACTGGGAGTCGGGTACGCCGGTGGCTCCGCCGGGGTGGGCGGGTTCGGAGGGTTGGGCGGCTCCGGCGGCTCCGGCGGCTCCGGGTGAGCCGACCGCTGCGGGTGCGGCGACGGCTGCGGGGGCGGCGACGGCTGCACCTGGTGGCGGGGGTCGCGAGCTGGGGAATCGGGGGCCGGGGAGCGGAAGTCCGGACATCGGTGACCTGGACGGCGGAGATCTGGGCGGCGGGGGCCTGGACCGCGGGGATCTGGACAGCGGCGATCTGGAGAGCGGGACCACCCTGCGCTTCTCCGCGCCCTCACTGAAGCGGAACTTCGAGGAGCTCACGGCGCTCGGGGAGCCGCCCGCCCCCGCGCCCACGGAGGCCCAGAGTCCCGAGGAGAGGGCCCGCGCGTGGGTCGACGCCCACCGGGTGCACGTCGACATCGACACGGAGAGCACCCGTGCGAAGACGGCCGACGCCGCCCCGACGGAGACCGACTTCCCTCTCGCGGCACCGAACGCCGAGGAGACCGGCGCGGCATCCACTGACGCCGCCCCGGCGCCCACCCCCGGTTCCGCCTCGGCGGCCGCGGCTCCGGCCGCCCCAACGCTCCCGATTCCCGGTAACCCTCCGGCTCACGGCAACGCACCACACGCTCCGACGGGTTGGGCTCCGCCGCCCCCTCCGGCAGGCGGGGTTCCCCCGTTGCCGCCGTCGTTCCAGCCGGCCGCGCCGCCCGCGCCCCCGCAGTGGACCGACCCCGCGCCCGGCCAACCGCCCCTGGCGGCCCCGAACACCCCGCCCGCCCAGGGCGCGTACGGCTTCCCGCAGTCCCCCGCCCCGGCCGACGCCCAACCCATGCCACCCCAGGGCGCATACGGCCCTCCGCAGCCACCACCCCACAGCCCACCCGCCCCCGCCACAAACACGCCGCCCGGCTACGGCTTCCCGCAGCCCACCCCCAACACCCCCGCGCCGCAAGCCGGTTACGCAACCCCGCAGCCGCCGCCCCCGGGCCAACAGCCACCCACCACCCCCACACCACCTACCACCCACGCCTTCCCCCAGCCTCCCGCGCAGCCGACACCACCACCCCAAGGCCAGCCCCGGCACCGCCGTGGAGCCGACGTGGTCGATCGAGAGCGCCTGCGAGCCGAGTGCGTCGCCCAGCACCC
>NZ_JAOZYC010000020.1:0-12799 GCF_035798155.1 Streptomyces endophyticus
GGCCGCCGCCCGCGACCCGGCCGCCGCGCAGCACGGTCGCCGCGTCGCCCGCCCGCGCCGCTTCGCCGAGCTTGTGCGTGACGAGGACGACGGCGTGCCCGGCGCCGGCGAGGCGCCGGCACGTGTCGAGCAGCGCGTCGGTCTCGGCGGGGCCGAGGACGCCGGTCGGTTCGTCGAGGACGAGCAGCCGTGGCTCGCGCAGCAGCGCCTTCACGATCTCGACGCGCTGACGTACGCCGACCGGCAACTCGCCCACCACGGCGTCGAGTTCGAGGTCGAGTCCGTACTCGTCACGGACCCGGGCGACACGGCGGGCCAGATCGGGCAGGCGCAGCAGGCGCAGGTTCTCGCCGACGGTGAGGGTCGCGACGAGACTGAAGTGCTGGTGCACCATCGCGACCCCGACGGCGAGCGCGTCGGCGGGACGGCGCGGCGCGTACTCAGCCCCGTACAGACGCAGACTGCCGCTGTCCGGGGTGAGCGAGCCGCCGACGGCATGGCACAGAGTGGACTTTCCGGCGCCGTTCTCGCCGAGGACACAGTGGACGGTTCCGGCGTCGACGACGAGGTCGACGTCGTCCAACGCCCGTACTCCGCCGTAGGACTTGGTGAGCCCGGTGATCGCCAGTGCGGGTGCCGCCGTCATCGGGTAGTGATCTTCCCGGATGCGATCTTCGCCTTCAGGTTGTCAAGCTTCTTGGTCACGACCGGGTCGGCGGCGCCGCACAGCACGATGTCGTTGTGCGGCTCGTCGAAGGTGAGCCCGAAGTGCACGGATTCCGCCTTCCAACTCCCCTTCACCAGCTGGTCGGTGGCGTACTCGATCTCGGCTCCGATGTCGGTCTCGACGTATCCGGCGTACGCCTTGTCGGTGCCGCACTCGTGGGCGACGGGGCCGCCGATGAGGGTGCCGCCGCGGCCTTTCGTGGCTTGGGCGACGCCCTTGTGGCCGAGATTGAGGACCTGGCCGAGGACGTCGGCGCCCGCGCCGTAGTTCGCGAGGGCGGACTGCTTGGCCTTCGCGGCGTCGTTGAAGTCGCCCACATACTGTGGCGTGAGGACCTTCACCTTCGGCTCGGCGGCCTTGGCGCCGTATCCGAACTCCTTGGCCGCGTTGACGATGGCGGGCAGTTCGGCGCCGCCGACGAAGCCGACCGTGCCCTTCTTCGTCAGCAGTGCGGCCGCCGCGCCGGACAGAAACGCCGCCTCGGCCTGCTGCGGGTCGTACAGGGCGAGGTTCGCCGTGGGCTTGCCGTCGGCCGGGCCGCCGATCTCGGCGAACTTCACCTTGGGAAAGCGGGCGGCGACCTTGCGCACGTCGGCGTCGGTCTGGCCGCCGAGCGAGATGACGAGGTCGGAGGCGGTGGCGAAGCGGACGAGGGCCTGCTCGTAGTCGGCGGCCTGGACCTGCTCGACCTTGCTGAACGCGACCTTGCCCTTGTGGTCCTCGGCCGCGCGCCGGTAGCCGCGGTACGCCGACTCCATGAACCCGTCGTCGGAGAGCGAACCCGGGAACAGGACGCCGACCTTGAGATCGCCGGAGCCGGCGTCGCCGCTCTGCGCGGACGAGGCGCCGCCGCACCCGGTGAGCAGGACGAGACCGAGTCCGGCCGCGACGGCGCCCGCACGACGTGGATGGGTGTGTGCCACTGAGATGCCTCCAGGGGGAGGGGCCCGCGAGCCCGATAGTGGTATACCGTTACGCGCCCTCAGTCTGGGAGCCTTATGTTGCCCGCGTGTTAGCGGACGGTTAGCAGTACGCTCCCCCGCCGCCGACCCGCTTACGGTGAGGGCGGTATCTGAGCGGAGGAAACCCTTGGTGACAGCGGCACAGCCGACGGGCCCGGGACGCGGATCGCTGCGCGACCGTGCGTACGAGGCACTGCGGCGACGCATCCTGGAGGCCGAACTCCAGCCGGGCGAACGGCTCGTGGAGCGTGACCTCGCGGCGGAGCTCGACGTCTCCCGCATCCCCCTGCGCGAGGCGCTGCGCCGCCTTGAGGCGGACGGCCTGGTGCTGCTGGTGCCGCACCGAGGCGCGCTGGTCTCGCCGTTCACCCCGGCCGACGTCCGCGATCTGTTCGACGTACGGGAATCCCTCGAGTCGCTGGCGGCGCGGCTCGCGGCCGAGCGATCGGACGGGGTGGGGCTCGCCCGCCTCGAGGCCCGCCTGCACGCCGCACGCGCCGCTACCCACGACCGGGACCGCGCCTCGATCGCCGCCGCGAACGCGGGTTTCCACGCGGACATCGTGGAGTTGGCCGCGAACCCGCTCCTGACGAGCATGATGGGCCCCTTGGCAGCGCGTACGCACTGGTTGTTCCGGCTCACCGCGCAGCGGGATCCTGCCCGACAGTGCGCCGAGCACGAGGAGTTGTACGCGGCGATCGCGTCCGGCGACGCGGACCGGGCCGCCGCCCTGGCCCTCGAACACGTCGCCGACGGCCGCGCCGAATCCCTGGCGCTCGCCGAGCGTTGGTCCCACCCGGAGATCGACCCGCAGGCGGTCGCCGCACGGCGGCGGCGCCGCGGTTCGTGAACCGCTGAATTCGTCCACTGCGCGGCCTGCCCGCACATCGGCTTCGCGGTGACCGCGATCACCGGCCGCGACGCACCGAGGACCGCGACGCAAGGTGCCACGCGTCAGGTGACGTCGCCCCGGTCCACCGTCTCCGCGCCCTCCAGCGGCGCCCGCTCCAGGAACGCGACCGCGTCGGGCTCCCGCTCCCGCAGGCGTCGGAAACCGGCCGCGGTGAGGGTGCGGCAGCGCGTGTCGCGTTCGGCGACGACCTTGCGGGTGCGGCGCGGCGGGAAGTCGGCGGGGGTGAGGGCCGCACCGGGCCCCGCCGACCAGGTGCGGCGTGTCGTCACCGTGTCGGCGGCGTCGGCGCACACGGCGAGCCGTCCGGACTCGACGTACCAGAGGACGATCCGGTCGAGCGGTACCGTCTGCGGCGGCGCGACGGACTCCCCCGCCGCGAGGTCCAGGGTGTCGAAGGCCTCGGCGAGGGCGGCGCGCAGGCCGGGGTCGGCCTCGCCGAACAGGTCGCAGTCGGCGAGCGGCACCGGGATGTCCGGGTCGAGCCCGATTCCGGTGAGCAGCTCGTCCTCGCAGGCCTCCAGTGCGCGGCCGAGGTCGGGGAACTCGTCCGCGGTCCGGGTCATCGCCTGCCGCTCGTCCGGGTCGGCGAGCACCATGCGCAGGTCGCGTGTGCGCAGCTCGGCGGCGAGGCCGCGCAGCAGGTCGGCGGCGACCGGTTCGATGCGGCCGACGCGGGTGAGGTCGAGCACGAACCAGCCGACGGCGTCCGGGAGTTCGAGGGCGGCGCGCAGGGTCTGCTCGGCGGTGGCGAAGTCGAGGTCGCCCTGGAGCACGTGGACGCGGATCCGCTCCGCGCGGGCGTCGAGTGCGGCCCGCTGGGCGCGGGTGCGGTGCCTCAGGGAGCGCAGCGGGGCGGGGTGCAGGGAGCGGGGCGGCAGCGGCCGGCGCTCCGGGGCCGTGGCCCGCATCAGGTGCAGCCCGAACTGGTCGGAGATCAGGTGGCAGGCGGCGATGCCGCGCACGCTGTTGCCCTTCTCCTCCAGCGGCGGGCTGAACACGCCGATCCCGAACTGGCTCGGCAGCGCGACCCCGATCCCGCCGGACACCCCGCTCTTGGCGGGCATGCCGACCCGCAGCATCCACTGCCCCGACGCGTCGTACATGCCGCAGGTGGCCATGACGGCGAGGACGTGCTGGGCGTGCCGACTGGCGACGACGCGTTCGCCGGTGACCGGGTTGATGCCGCCGCCCGCGAGGGTCGCGTGCATCACGGCGAGGTCGTCGCAGGTGACGAGGACGGAGCACTGGCGGAAGTAGACGGCGAGCTCCGCCTCCACGTCGCCGGTGAGCGAGCCCGCGTTGTGCATGAGGTAGGCGAGGGCGCGGTTGCGGTCACCGGTCGCGCACTCGGAGGCGTACACCGCTTCGTCGACGGTGAGGGGACGCCCCGCGAAGGCGCTGAGCCCGTCCAGGATGCGGTCGAAGCGGGCCTTCTGGGTGTCGCCCGCGACGAGCGAACTGGTCACGATGGCCCCGGCGTTGACCATCGGATTCGGCGGACGGCCCGTGCCGGGCTCCAGGCGGATCGAGTTGAACGCCTCGCCGCTCGGCTCGGCGCCGACCCGCGCCAGGACGTTCTCCAGTCCGTGGTCGGCGAGCGCCAACGCGAACACGAAGGGCTTTGACACCGATTGCGCGGTGAAGCGGACCGCCCTGTCCCCGCTCCCGTAGACCTGCCCGTCCAGGGTGCACAGGCTGAGGCCGAACAGTCGCGGGTCGACGCGGCCGAGCTCCGGGATGTACGAGGCGGGCTCGCCGTCGTTCAGATCGCGCAGCCGCAGCCGCACACCGTCGAGGAGTGCGGTCAGCGGATCGTGTGCGGAGGCTTCCGGCTCGTGTCCCATCCCGTCCATCGAAGCCCATGAGGTGCGTCGCTGCCTGTCGAAAACCGCTGTTCCCCACCCGTCCGAGGCAGCAGAGTGACCACATGACCGACACCGACCGCAGAAACGATCTCCTGCGCTACCTCCAGGACGCCCGCGACGCCCTGCTGTGGAAGCTCGACGGGCTCTCCGAGTACGACGTCCGGCGCCCGCTGACGCCGACCGGAACCAACCTGCTGGGCCTGCTCAAGCATGTGACCGGCGTGGAGCTCGGTTATCTCAGCGACACCTTCGGCCGGGCGCACGGCGAGCCGCTGCCCGATTTCCAGGACGTCTACGACCACAACGCCGACATGTTCGCGACCGCCGACGAGTCCCGCGACTCGATCATCGAGCGCTACCGGCGGGCCTGGACGCACACGGACGCCTCGGTCCGGGAGCTGCCCCTGGAAACGGTCGGCACGGTGCCGTGGTGG
Source organism: Streptomyces endophyticus (assembly GCF_035798155.1). Taxonomy (NCBI): domain Bacteria; kingdom Bacillati; phylum Actinomycetota; class Actinomycetes; order Kitasatosporales; family Streptomycetaceae; genus Streptomyces; species Streptomyces endophyticus. The sequence goes on from NZ_JAOZYC010000020.1 coordinate 4,902, forward strand.
CCGAAGGAACGCAACCAGCTCACGCTGCACCACGCCCTGGTCCGGGTCCTGTCCGACACGCAGCGCCACGCGGGCCAGGCCGACATCCTCCGCGAGGGCCTCGACGGCGCGGCGGGCTACCTCCAGGACAACGACAGCCTGCCCCCGCTGGAGTGGGAGCAGTACCGCGCCCGCCTGGAGGAGATCGCGTCACGCTTCAAGGGCTAGGGCCTAGTTCGCCGCGTGCTGCGCCGCGAGCCGTACCGGTGCGTTCTGTGCGCCGTATCCCTCGTAGCCGTCCTCGCGCTGGGCCAGTTCGAAGAAGACTCGGCCCACCGTGCGGGTGTAGCAGTGGCGGAAGGTGCCGTGGGCGTCGCGGTCGTAGAGGATGCCGAGGTCCTGGTAGGTCTCCAGCTCGCCGGGGGCGAACTCGAAGCGCGCGGCGAGGTCGTCGTAGTAGTTGCCCGGCATCGGCAGCAGGTCCCCGCCCGCCGCGCGGAAGCGGCGGGCGGCCGCGACGACGTCGCTGGTGGCGAGGGCGATGTGCTGGGCGCGGTCCTGGTCCTCACCGGGGCCCGGGCCCGCGCCGAGGGCGATGCGGACGGCGCCGTCGGCGGTGGCGACGGCGCGGCTGCGCAGCAGTCCGTAGGGGTCGGCGACGTCGACGCTCGCCCGTGGTTCGAGGCCGAGCACGCTGCGGTGGAACAGGGCGGCCTCGTCGAACTGGTGCCAGGGCTGGGTGAGCTGGAGGTGGTCGACGCCGGTGATGTCGGTCTCGGCCGGCCGCTCCCCCGTCGGCTCGAAGTCCCGGATCCAGCTGGGGAGTTCGGGTCGGTCGGTGGCGCAGAAGAAGAGTTCGGTGCCGTCGGGCGCCGCGACGGCGTCGAGGAGGACGTCGGCGGTGCCGCGGCGGCGCGGCAGGACCGGGGCGAGCAGGGCCTCGGCGCGGCGGGCGGCGGCGGCCGGGTCGGGGGACTCCAGGCCGACGGCGGCGAGGACGGTTCCGTCGCGGCGTGCGGCGGGCCCGGTGTTGAGCAGCACCCGTGCCTCGCCCTGCTCCCAGAGGTCGACCGGCTTGCCGCGGTGGCGTCCTGTGCGGGTGAAGCCGAGGGCTGCGAGGAGGTCGGCGGCGGGGGCGACGTCGGGGGTGACGAGTTCCGTGAAGGCGACGCCGGTGGGTACCACGGGCGCGGGCAACTCGCCCTGCCCGACGACGTCCTGAAGCCCCACGGCCTCCTGGAGCGCGAGCAGCGAGCGCCGTGCGTCCACGGCCGCGGGACCGGCCTCGGCCTGCCGGAACACGTCGTTGAAGATCTCCAGCGACAGCGGCCCCCGGTACCCGGCCCGCAGCACGTGCCGCAGCAGGCCCGCGACGTCGAGGTCGCCCTGGCCGGGGAAGCAGCGGTAGTGGCGGCTCCAGCGCAGGACGTCCATGTCGAGCAGGGGCGCGTCGGCGAGCTGAAGGAAGAAGATCTTGTCGCCGGGGATGTCCTCGATGCCTTCGAGGTCCTTGCCCTCGGTGCCGCGGGCGAGGATGTGGAAGCTGTCGAGGCAGGTGCCGAGCGCCGGGTGGTCGGCGGCCTCGACGAGGCGCCAGGCGTGGTCGTACGTGTTGACGTGCCGGCCCCAGGCGAGCGCCTCGTAGGCGACGCGGACACCGAAGTCGCTCGCCCGCTCGGCGAGTCGGCGCAGTTGCTCGGAGGCGAGCGCGTCGTCCCCGACGGAGAGCGGCGAGACGCTGGAGCACACAAGCACGGTGTCGGCGCCGAGGCGCTGCATGAGCCGGAACTTGTGCTCGGCGCGCCGCAGGTTCCGCGCGAACACGTCGTCGGGCACGGCCTCCATGTCACGCATCGGCTGGTACAGGTCGATGCTCAGGCCGAGGTCGGCGCAGCGGTCGCGGACCTCCTCGGGGGTGAGGGGGCTGGCGAGCAGGTCGTTCTCGAAGATCTCGACGCCGTCGAAGCCCGCGCGGGCGGCGGCGGTGAGTTTCTCGGTGAGCGATCCGCTGAGCGAGACGGTGGCGATGGAGGTTCGCACGGTGCTCCTTCCGGAGGGGGGCGGGTCGGCGGGGCGGGGCGGCGGCGGGGGTTGAAAAGACTCGGGGCTCTGCCCCGTACCCCGCTGCTCAATCGGCGCAGGGGCCTCAGCGACTGTTCAGTCGGCGCAGGGGCTGGAGGTGGCTGCTCGCAGCGCGTCCTCCGGGACGGCGAGTTCGGCGAAGTGGGTGAGCATTCGGGCGGCGTCCGGCTCGCGCCCGGTGAACAGGCGGAACGCGTCGACGGCCTGGAAGACGGCCATGCCGCCGCCGTCGAGGACGGCGCAGCCCAGGCCGCGCGCGGTGCGCACGAGTTCGGTCTCCAGTGGCCGGTAGACGACCTCGGCGACCCACAGGCCGGGGTGCAGCAGTTCGGCGGGGAGCGGGAGGCCGGGGTGGGCGGCCATGCCGGTGGGGGTGGCGTGCACGATGCCGTCGGTCTCGGCGACGTGTGCGGCGAGGGCGTCCGGTGTGGCGGGCACCGCGCGGCCCTCGCCGAAGTGTCGGTTCAGGGAGGCGGCGAGGGCGGCGGCCCGCTCCGGCAGCGCGTCGACGAGCACGATGCGACCGGCGCCCAGGGTGAGCACCGCGTGTGCGACGGCGGCGCCCGCTCCCCCGGCGCCGAGCTGGACGACACGCTCCATCCGGGCCTCGGGCAGCCCGCGGGCGAAGGAGGCGGCGAAGCCGGTCACGTCGGTGTTGTGGCCGATGGCGCGGCCGCCGTCGAAGACCACGGTGTTGACCGCGCCGAGCGCGGCGGCCTGCGGCGACAGTTCGTCGAGGTGCTCGATGGCGAGCTGCTTGCAGGGGTGCGTGATGTTCAGGCCGTCGAATCCGACGGTGCGGGCGGCCCGCAGCAGCTCCCCCACGTTCTCGGGCCGTACGCCGAGTTCACCGATGTCGAGGCGCCGGTACAGATACCGCAGGCCCTGTCGGTCGGCCTCCCGCTCGTGCAGGGCGGGGGACAGCGAGGGCCCGATGCCCTCGCCGATCAGACCGACGAGATAAGAGTCCTGGGGCACGGGGTCCTCCTGGCCGAGCGTCACGCTTAATGTACGAACTGGTTCGTTACTCATATCAAGTCCGAGGCCCTTCTGGGAAGGGACTGATCGGAACCGACCCCGCCACGGCTCCTACAATCGCCGGATGACCACTGTCGAAGAGCCGGCGCGTCGCGCGGGGCGCATCCGTGACGCGGCCCGCACCAAGGCCGAGATCCTCAAGGTCGCCACGGCGGAGTTCGCCCGCGCCGGGTACACCGGCGCCCGCGTCGACGAGATCGCGGCCCGCACCCGCACCACGAAGCGGATGATCTACTACTACTTCGGCGGCAAGGAGCAGCTGTTCACGGCCGTTCTGGAGCGCAGTTACGCGGTGATCCGCGAGGCCGAACAGGACGCCGACGTCGAGGGCCTCGACCCGGTCGCCGCGATTCGGCGGCTCGCCGAGCTGACCTTCGACCACCACGAGCAGCACCCGGACTTCATCCGCCTGGTGAGCATCGAGAACATCCACGACGCCGAGCACATCACGGCGTCCGAGACGATCGGCTCACTCAACTCGCCGGCGATCGACGTGATCGGCCGGATCCTGGAGGCGGGCCGGGCCGACGGCGTCTTCACGGCGGACGTGGACGCGGTGGATCTGCACGCGATGATCAGCTCGTTCTGCTTCTTCCGGGTCTCCAACCGGCACACGTTCGGCGCCCTGTTCGGCCGCGACCTGACGGCGCAGGACCGCCGCGAGCACTACCGCACGATGCTGGGCGACATGGTGATCGCGTACCTGACGGCGGGCGGCGGCGAGCGCTGACCGGCTCGTACGTCCTCGTCGCAACCTCTTGACAGGCGGGAAACACGGGCGCAACATCGCTGGCCATCAGCTACTAACTATCCAGTGGGTTAATTAACCCGGCCGGTTCCGACCCGCCGGGTTGGTCCACCCAGCCCTCAAGGAGCCCGCGTGTCCGTCCCCGCAGCACCACCGCGCGCACCACAGGGCCAGCCCCGCAAGGCGGCATTCGCCGCCTGGAGCGGCAGCGCCCTCGAGTACTACGACTTCTTCATCTACGGCAGCGCCGCCGCGCTCGTCTTCCCCAAGGTGTTCTTCGACGAGTCCGATCCGGCCGACGCCACCCTGCTCTCGCTCGCCACGTTCGGCGTCGCGTACGCCGCGCGGCCCGTCGGCGCGTTCTTCCTCGGCCACATCGGCGACCGCCTGGGCCGCCGCAAGATCATGGTGTTCACGGTGGTCCTGATGGGCCTGTCGACGTTCCTGATCGGCTGTCTGCCCACCCGCGAACAGGTCGGCGGATTCGCGCCGTTGCTGCTCGTGCTCTGCCGCATCCTGCAGGGCATCTCGGCCGCCGGTGAGCAGTCCAGCGCCGGCTCGATGACCCTGGAACACGCGCCGGAGGACCGGCGCGCCTACTTCACGAGTTTCACCCTCAACGGGACCCAGGCCGGGCAACTCCTCGCCACCATCATCTTCCTGCCGATCGCGGCGCTGCCCGAGGACCAACTCCTGTCCTGGGGCTGGCGCGTGCCGTTCTGGCTGAGCCTCGGCGTCGCCGTCGCGGGCTACGTCATCCGGCGCTCGCTGGACGAGACGCCCGAGTTCGCCCGCAAGGCCGAGTCGGGCGAGGTCGCCAAGATGCCGCTCGCGGTGCTCTTCCGCGATCACTGGGTGGACGTGCTGCGCGTGATCGGGGGCGCGCTGGTCGCCTCCGTGAGCACGATCTTCACGGTGTGGGCCCTGTCGTACGCGACGAGCGACGCGGTCGGCATGGACCGCTCCGCGATGCTGTGGGTCGGCGCGCTCGCCAACCTCGTGGCGCTCGCCGCGATCCCGCTGTGGGCGCGCCTCGCCGACCGCATCGGCCGCCGCCCCGTCTTCCTGACGGGCGCCGCCGGCAGCGCGCTGCTGATGTTCGGCTACCTGTGGGCGATCTCCACGGGCTCGTACGCGCTCACGTTCGTGCTCGGCATCCTGGCGTTCGGCGTGGTCTACAGCGCGGCCAACGCCGTGTGGCCGGCCTTCTACGGCGAGATGTTCCCCACCCGCGTACGGCTCTCGGGCATGGCGATCGGCACCCAGATCGGCTTCGCCATCTCGGGTTTCGCGGTGACGTTCGCGGCGCAGATCGCGGGCCCCGGCGGCGACAACTGGGGCGCGGTGGGCCTCTTCACGGCGGCGCTGTGCGTGCTGCCGGTGGTGGCGGCGCTCACGGCCCGCGAGACGGCGAAGGTGCCGACCGGGCAGTTGGGCGAGCGGGGCGCCGGCTCCGCCGTGCTCAAGGGCGCGGCGGTCTGACCGCACCCGTCATGAGCGCCGGACCTCACGGAGCGGGGGTCCGGCGCTCTCCTGTGCCGATGCCCGCCTTGCGTGCCGCGCCGTGCAGCATCTTCAGGGCCACCAGAAGTACCCCGATGTCATCGAGGTAGATCGGGTCGGGCAGCAGGTCGACCGGGGAGATGGTGTAGGCGATCGCGGCCCAGAACAGTGCCTTGTTGTGCAGCGGGATGCCCGCGTCGACGAGCAGTCGGCGGGCCTTGAACACCCGGACCAGGAGCACCGCGGCGACCACCAGCATCGCGAGTGCCGCGAGCGTGCCGAGAACGATCCACGCGGTGCTGTCCATGCCGGTCCCCCTGGGGCGAAAGAGCGAGTCGTCCCAGGCTAGAGGGTGCGGGGCGGGGGCTCTCCCACGTGCGACGCGCGGCTCGCCGGGCGAGGATGTGATCCGAACACGCCAGCGGGGCTCGTGAGGAGGAGGGGCCGACAGTGCTGATCTTCGTGGCCATGATCCTTGGAGGGATCGGTGTGGTCTGCATAGGCATCACGGCGCGGCGCATGGTGACGGGTGATGTCGCCCTCGGCCCGCCGCTCCTGGCCCTGGTGACGGCGTTCGCCGCGGCCGCGCTGATGCTGACGGCGACGGCCCTCGGCCGGTGATCCGGGGCCCCTCCCCGTACGGACCTCAGGTCTCGCCGTCGTCCACCACGTGCATGGCGGCCTCTTCGGCCGATGCCGCTCCCCCGCCGTAACCGGCGTCCTGGGCCAGCATGTCCTTCTCGGCGTCCTCATGGGCGCCCTCGTCCGGTGCGATCAGACGCCCCGCGCGCCACGTGCCCACCTCTGAGTCCAGTGGCTCGCCTTCGCCGTCTCGCAGATCGCCCACACCGTCACCGTCCTCCTCGCCGGACTCCAGCGCCTCGTAGGCGTCGATGACGGGGTCGGGACGCTCCTCCGAGAGGCGCTCGTCGAGCGTCTCGCCCGCCTGCCGCTCCGCCGCGGTGTTGCCGCTGTGCTCGACGGCCAGCGGGCGCTCGGGCGGCGACCATCCCTCGTCGTACGGGTCGACACCGCGGTCGTTCAGGGTGTCCTCGATCTCGAGGATGCCCTCGTCATCTCGCACGTCAGGGCCCGAGGGCTGGTACACCTCGTCGCCCATGGCCGAGTCGTCACTGCGCTCGGTCATGCCGCGTCACCTCGTCTCCATGCTCCGTGTCACATATCCAGCGTGCACCAGTACGCGCCGCCCGGCGCTTCGCGGGGGCCCCGCGCGTGCGCGCGAGGGTGCACCCGCAGGCCGGATCTGTCCCGCCGACACCACCGGTTCGGGGACAGAACCGTCCCTCGTGGGGTGGGGCCTGCGGCCGAATGCTTGAGGTCGGCCGCGATTATGGGAAGAGACCCTTTGTCCGGATTCGTAACTCTCGGCTTCCGGCCGTTCACCATCCGCATCTGTTCCCCATCTGTCCCATCGATCCGACGGAACGAGGTCGTCGCATGCGCCGCACCGGATTCCTCTCCCTCGCCGCCGCCCCACTCCTGGCCTTCGCGCCCCTGGCCGAGCCGGCCCAGGCCCTGACCGTCATGGAGCCCGTCGCGGACTCCGTGCACAGCACCGGCGGCAGCATGTTCGTCACCTGGAAGAACCGCACCGGCCAGAAGCTGGACATGTGGCTCGTCCGGGGCGACGCCGCCCGCGTCGTGCAGCTCGCGTCGCGGCTGACCGCGGCGCCGCGCGGCGAGACGTCCACCGTCCTGCCGAACGTGCCGGACGGCAACGGCTACGCGATCGAGCTCGCGAGCCGCGACGGCGGCGAGCGCGGCTTCAGCCCCTCATTCGCCGTGGGCTGATCTCCTGCGTCCTCGCCCGCGCGGGCAGCGGCAGCACCCCCACGACGAGCGGCGTCACGACGGTCGCCGGCGCGGTCGGCCACGCGACGCCCAGCGCGTTCACGGCGATGTTCCGCCGGGCGCTGGGCACGCGGCCGACCGCGTACTTCACCTGAGCACGTACGCGTACGTCACTTGAGGGCGACCAGTGACGCCAGGCTCATCAGGCCGACGAGGACGCCTCCGCAGATGCCGACGCAGCGCGCCTTCAGGCGCTCGTAGCGCTTGTCGTACTCGGTGCGCAGCTCCGCGGCACGCGCCACGATCTGGCCGAGCGCGGCCCTGTGGAAGACGAGGCGCTCCTCGATGAAGACGCGCCGCACCTCCTCGCACTGTGCCCCGGTGAGCCATTCGAGCCGGTCGGTGAACGCCTCGGCCTGCGTATGGGCCTCGGTGACCTTCGAGTTCCACAGCAGAAAGCCCTCCATCTGCTGGATTCCCGCGCTCACGTCGTGCTCGGTGCTGCTCATGCGGACGCGTCCTCGTGCCGGTTCTCGGCGTGATCGAGGGCGGCGACGCCGGGATGGTGCAGGTCGAACGCCGGGGACTCGGAGCGGACGCGCGGCAGGGTGAGGAAGTTGTGCCGCGGCGGCGGGCAGGACGTCGCCCACTCCAGCGAACGGCCGTAGCCCCACGGGTCGTCGACCTCGACCTTCTTGCCGTACTTGGCGGTCTTCCACACGTTGTAGAAGAACGG
>NZ_JAOZYC010000021.1:0-12548 GCF_035798155.1 Streptomyces endophyticus
GGACGCGGGGGCCGAACTGCCGCGCGCCCTCGAACTGCTCGCCTACGGTGAGCTGCGCTCCGGGCGGCACGTCCGCGCTCGCGCCCACGCCGAGGAGGGGGTCAGGGCCGCGCTCGCCGCAGGGCAGCGCAACGTGCTCGCGCACCAGCACGCCGTCCTCGCCCTCGTCGCCTCGCTCGACCGCGACGTCGACACCGTCGCCCGGCATGCCGCCGCCGCGCAGCACGTCGCCGACCGGCACGGGCTCGTACAGGCCGCGACGCTCGCCCAATGGGCCCTGGCCCGCGCGGACCTGGCGCGCGGCGACGCGGCGCGGGCGGCCGCCCGGCTCGGGCCGCTCATCGGCCGTGGCCCACGGCGGGGGCACTTCGGCATCCGGATGCTGGCCGTGCCCTGCCTGGTGGAGGCGGCGGTGCTCGCGGGCGAGCCGGGCGGGGCGCAGGGCGCGGTCGGCGAGTTCACGGTGTGGGCCCAACGCGGCCACGACCCGCTCGCTCCGGCACAACTCGCGCGCTGCCGGGCCCTGTTGGCGGCGGGTGATCCGGCGACGGCCGAGTCCCGCTTCGAGGAGTCCCTGACCCGGCACGAGCGGGCGGGCGGCGATTTCGAGCGGGCCCGCACCCTCGCCCTCTACGGCAAGTGGCTGCGCCGCACCCGTCGTCCGGCGCGTGCCCGTACGTTGCTGCGTGACGCCCTGGTGGCCTTCGAACGGTGCGGCGCGACGGTCTGGGCGGCGCAGGCTGCGGCCGAACTGCGTGCCACGGGCGAGTCCCCGGTCGACAGTGAACCGCCGGGCCGGCTCGCCGAGTTGACGCCTCAACAGTTGCGCATCGCCCGGTGTGTCGCGCAGGGCGAGACCAACCGCGAGGTCGCCCGCCGCCTCTCGGTGAGCCCCCGCACGGTGGACCACCATCTGCGCAACGTCTTCGACCGGCTCGGCATCCGCTCCCGCGTCGAACTGGCCCGTCTGGTCGACCGCACGGAACCCTGAGGCGCAGGCATACGGTGACCTGCGGGTTTCTTCCGAGGGCTGGAGACCGACCGGACGGTATGCCATTCTGCGGACTCGTGAGCCGAGCCGTGGAGGACCGCCATGCCCGCGCATCTCGTACGTCCCCGACCTCCCGCCCGGGCCGGCGCCGGGTCGGACGCGGTCGCCGTCCTGCGGCGTGCCGCGAGGCCGCTCCTCGGCCAACTCCCCGTGCTCACCGAGCGGTTGACGGCCCAGCTGTACGAGCAGGAGCCGGCCTACCGTGCCGCGCTCGATGCCGACCCCGGCGACGTACACGCGGAGATCCAGCGCTCGTTGCGGCTCAGCGTCGCCTCGCTGCTCGATCCTCCGCGCAACCGGGACGCCGCCCGCGCCTGCTCCGCCCGGATCGGCGCCGAACGCGCGGCCCGCGGGTTTCCGCTCGACGCCGTGTCGCACGCCTTCCGGCTCGGCGGCGCCCTGGTCTGGCAGGCGCTCGTCGACGAGGTGACCCTGCGGCACCCCGAGGACGCGCATCTGCTGGTCCATCTCGCCGTTGACGTGTGGAATTTCGTCGACGAGCACTGCACGCACGTCGCCGCGTCCTATCGGCGCGCCGAACGCGAACTCACCTGGCGCCGCGAGAACCGGCGCCGCCTGATGGCCGCCGCCCTCCTCGACGGCGCGATCCGCATCTCCGACCTGCCCGACGCCGCCACCGCGCTCGACCTGCCGGAACGCGGCCGGTACGCGGTACTGATCGCCGTCGGCGGCAGCCGGGGCGCGCCGCGGCCCACCCTGCCGCCCGGCGTACGGGCCGTGTGGCACACCGCCGCCGAGGCCGAACGCGCCATTGTCGACCTCGGGGAACTGGAAGCGGACCAACTCGCCGCCGCACTAAGGGAGTTCTGCTGCCCGGGGCCCGGTCTGCGCGTCGGCATCAGCCCCGCCGTCGAGGGGCTCGCCGCGGTGGGCGGCGCCCGGCGGCACGCCGAGACCGCGCTGCGCATCTGCCCGCAGAGCGGCGGCACCGTACTCCTGGACGAGCAGCTGCCCGCCGCGCTCGTCGCCGCCGCGCCCGCGCTCGGCCGGATCCTCGCCGGCCGCGTGCTCGGCCCGCTGCTCGCCCTGCCGCCGGCCGACCGGACCCTGCTGCTCGACACGCTCACGGCCTGGCTGGACTGCGACGGCTCCGCGCAGCGCGCCGCCGCCCGCCTCTACTGCCACCGCAACACGGTCCTGAACCGGCTGCGCCGCTGCGAACAGCTCACGGGACGCAGCCTCGCCCGCCCCGCGGACCTCGTCGAACTGGGGCTCGCCCTCAGCGCGCACCGGCTGGCGCCCCAGGAGGTCAGAGCCCCAGCGCCTTCGTCTCCGTGAGCCGGTCGACCGCCGACTTCTCGCCGTCCATCTCCACGTCCGCCGCCTCCTGCCGGCCGAACGCGAACATCACCAGCTCCGAGGGCGCGCCCGTGACCGTGACCACGGGGGCGCCGCGGTGGGCCACCGCCGTCTGGCCGTCGGGACGGCGCAGCACCAGGCCGACGGGCGCCTTGCGGCCCATCACCCGCGCCATCCGCTCCAGGCGCGACCACAGGACGTCGGCGAAGACCGGGTCGAGCTCGCGCGGCGTCCAGTCGGGCTGCGCACGGCGGACGTCCTCGGTGTGGACGAAGAACTCGATCGCGTTCGACGCCTCGTCGATCTGCTTGAGAGAGAAGGGCGAGAAGCGCGGCGGCCCGGTGCGGATCAGCTGGATCAGCTCTTCGTACGGCTTCTCCGCGAACTCGGCCTGCACCCGTTCCAGCCGCGACGCGAGCTGTTTGACGAGGATGCCGCCCGCGGCGTCCGGGCGGCGCTCGCGCACCACCACGTGCGCCGCGAGGTCCCGGGTGTTCCAGCCCTCACAGAGGGTGGGGGCGTCCGGACCCGACGCCTCCAACAGATCGGCGAGCAGAAGTCGTTCACGCTTGGCATGGGTCGACATGCCGCCAGCCTACGACCGGCCGCGCCGCACCGGACAGTGGACGTTCGACTCGGCGCGGCACAATGGTCTATATGACCAGCGCTCCCGTGCCCAGCAGCAGCCTCGACCCGGCCATCGCCGCCCGCCTCAAGCGGAGCGCCGACGGTTTGGTGCCCGCCATCGCCCAGCAGTACGACACCGGCGAGGTGCTCATGCTCGGCTGGATGGACGACGAGGCGCTGCACCGCACCCTGACCACCGGACGGTGCACGTACTGGTCGCGCAGCCGCCAGGAGTACTGGGTCAAGGGCGACACCTCGGGTCACTTCCAGCACGTGAAGTCGGTCGCCCTCGACTGCGACGCCGACACCGTGCTCGTGAAGGTCGACCAGGTGGGCGCCGCCTGCCACACCGGCGCCCGGACCTGCTTCGACCGCGACGAGCTGCCGGTCAGCGGCAGCGCAGCGTGATCTCCTGACGGTCCCGGAAGACGATCCGGGCCGGGTCCCCGGCCACCGGGGTGCCGTCGACCTCGGCCTGGCACATGGGGCGCACGCCCCACTCCGTGAGGAACTGTCCGAGCGTGAAGTCCTGCCACTGGGCCGACTCCACGTGCACGGTGCCGCTGGTGTCGTGCGTGTGCAGTGGGCTGAAGCGGGGCTTCTTGCCGGAGCGGTCGATGCCGATGTCGGCGGGGACGGTCACCTGGCGGCCGCCCGCGTACACGGTGAGGTGGGGGTGGATGTGCATGGTCAGCTTCTCGGAGTCGAGCATCTCCAGGCCCGCGGCCTCGACCCGCGCCTCGACGTCGCCGGGAGCGGGCGCGGCCCAGTCGCCGGGGGCGGGAGCGGCGCCGGTCAGCGTGGTCACGGCGACGGCGGCGAGGGCGATGCCGGACAGGGCGCTCGCCATGCGGGGGTTTCGGTGGCTCTTGGTCTTCGTCACCGCTCCCTTCTAGCGGGGCGTCGTCCACCCCTCGACCAGGCGCGCGGGGCGTCCCCCGGACGGAAGTAGGCTCCTGCCATGGACCTCGAGACCTTCCGCAAGCTCGCGACCGACCGCCGAGTGATCCCCGTCAGCCGCAAGCTCCTCGCGGACGGTGACACGCCCGTCGGTCTGTACCGCAAGCTCGCCGGCGAGCGGCCCGGCACGTTCCTCCTGGAGTCCGCGGAGAACGGCCGCTCCTGGTCCCGCTATTCGTTCGTCGGCGTGCGCTCGGCGGGCACGCTGACCGAGCGCGACGGGCAGGCCCACTGGCTGGGCACGCCCCCCGTCGGCGTCCCGGTCGACGGCGACCCGCTCGCCGCCCTGCGCGCCACCGTGCAGACGCTGCACACCCCGCGCTACGAGGGCCTGCCCCCGTTCACCGGAGGCATGGTCGGCTATCTGGGGTACGACATCGTGCGCCGTCTGGAGAAGGTCGGCCCGGGGGAGCGCGACGACCTCAAGCTGCCCGAGCTGACGATGCTGCTCACCAGCGATCTCGCCGTGCTCGACCACTGGGACGGGTCGGTTCTGCTGATCGCCAACGCGATCAACCACAACGACCTGGAGACCGGCGTCGACGAGGCCTACGCCGACGCCGTCGCCCGCCTCGACGCCATGGAGGCCGACCTCGCCAAGCCGGTCGAGTCCGCCCCCGCCGCGCTCCCGCCGTCCGAGCTCCCGGAGTTCACCGCGCTGTGGGGCGGCAAGCAGTACCAGGACGCCGTCGAGGACATCAAGGAGCGCATCCGGGCGGGCGAGGCCTTCCAGGTCGTCCCCTCCCAGCGCTTCGAAACCCCTTGCACCGCAAGCGCGTTGGACGTCTACCGGGTGCTGCGGGCCACGAACCCGTCCCCGTACATGTACCTGTTCCGCTTCGACGGGTTCGACGTCGTCGGCTCCTCGCCGGAGGCCCTCGTCAAGGTCGAGGAGGGGCGCGCCATGGTGCACCCGATCGCCGGGACCCGGCCGCGCGGCGCGACGCCGCAGGAGGACCACGACCTCGCCGAGGAGCTGCTCGGCGACCCCAAGGAGCGGGCCGAGCACCTGATGCTCGTCGACCTCGGGCGCAACGACCTGGGACGGGTCTGCGAGCCCGGTTCCGTCGAGGTCGTCGACTTCATGTCCATCGAGAAGTACTCGCACGTCATGCACATCGTCTCGACCGTGACGGGCACCGTCGCCGAGGGACACACCGCCTTCGACGTGCTGACCTCCTGCTTCCCGGCCGGCACGCTGTCCGGCGCGCCCAAGCCGCGCGCGCTGCAGATCATCGACGAGCTGGAGCCGTCGCGCCGCGGCGTCTACGGCGGCTGTGTCGGCTACCTCGACTTCGCCGGGGACTCGGACACGGCCATCGCCATCCGCACCGCGCTGCTGCGCGAGGGCACCGCATACGTGCAGGCGGGCGCGGGTGTCGTCGCCGACTCCGACCCGGTCGCCGAGGACACCGAGTGCCGCAACAAGGCGGCGGCGGTGCTGCGCGCCGTACACACCGCGAACCGGATGTGAGCAGGAACGCCCTGTGACGTGACGCACGACTCCGGGCCCCGGCTCACGTAAACCCGTACAGACAGGCGATAGTGGAGTACGTGACTGCTGTACCGCACCCCCGTACCGATGCCGCCGAGTCGGCCGAGCCGGCTGCTTCCTCGCCGAACGGCCGGCGAAGCCTCGCCGTCGCCCTGCTCTGCGGGGCCGCGGGAGCCGCGATCGCCCTGCTCGCCTCCCGGCAGGAGTGGTGCTCGGGCGTCGCCGCCGTCGCGGGCGGCAAGCTGCCGCTGACCGCGAAGGGCAGCGACGTCACGGGCGTCCCCGCGGCCCTCGCCATAGTGGGTCTCGCCGCGCTCGTCGCCGTCTTCGCGGTCCGCAAGGTCGGCCGCGTCCTGGTCGCCCTCCTGCTCGCGCTCAGCGGCGCGGGCGCCGTCGCCGCCGCCGTGCTCGGCGCGGGCGACAGCGCCGCGCTCGACGAGAAGGCCGGGCAGGCCGCGGGTGACGCCTCCGCCACCATCCACGCGCTCAGCAACACCGCATGGCCGTACGTCTCCGCGGTCGGCGGCGCACTCATCCTGATCGCCGGGATCCTCGCCGTGGTCTACGGCGCGGCCTGGCCGTCGATGGGCGGCCGCTACGAGCGCTCCGGCGCCCCGAAGAGCCGCCGCAAGGCCGTGGACCCGGAGCGCCCCGAGGAACTCTGGAAGGCCCTCGACCGCGGCGAGGACCCGACCGGCGCATAGGCGCTGACCCCGCGTTCCGAGCTTGCTCGTGCGTGCGGGACAATAGATGGGAACGTCGTACGTCATACGTACGCATAGGCCATAAGCAACGAGGAGCAAGCCATGGCGGACAGCAGCCACGGACACACCCCGGCCGCCTGGACCGGTGTCATCATCGCCTTCATTGGTTTCTGTGTCGCGGGCGCCTTCATGGTGATGGTGCAGCCGGTCGGCTTCTGGGTCGGCATGGCTCTGCTCGCCATCGCCCCGATCGTCGGCGGCGTGATGAGCGCCATGGGCATGGGCAAGCCGAGGCGTGCCGAGCTGCAGCTCAAGTCCACCGGAGCGGCGCAGCCCGCGGGCTCGGGGGCCTGAGCCCTCGCACATACCCACGAAAGGGGTGGAGCGGCCGACCGACCGGCCGTCCCACCCCTTTCGTGTTTCCCGGGGAGCGGTCCCGGGCCCGCGGATGCAGAATTCACGGGTGACCGTGGAGACGACCGACACCGCCCCCGCCCGCTTCGGCGCCCTGCGCCGGCTCGCCGTCCCGCTGGGCGTGCTCGGCGGCGTCGCCCTCGCCTTCGCCTATGTGGGCGCCGTCGACCCCAATGAGCCCGGCCACTACCCGGCCTGCCCGTTCCTCCAGCTCACCGGCGCGTACTGCCCCGGCTGCGGCGGCCTGCGCAGCGCCCACGCGGTCGCGCACGGGGACCTCGCGGGCGCGTTCGGGGCCAATGCCCTCGCCGTGGTCGGCTACGCGCTGTTCGCCGTGGTCTGGACGGTCTGGGCGGTGCGGGCGGCCCGTGGCCGGGCGGTGGGCCTCGCGCTCGGCCGTGCGCAGCTGTGGGTCCTCGGCGGGGTCGTGCTCGCCTTCACCGTTGTCCGGAACCTGCCGTTCGGTGGCTTCCTAAGCCCTTGATCAACTGCGTTTGTCCAGGTAGTGGGACCGGCGTCAACCGGATGCGGGACCTTCGCCCTTCGCCGGATACCATTCACAAAGACCAGATGAACACCCAGGGGATGCCCGGAAAGGAGTCTGCTCGCGTGAGTGTGCTCGACGAGATCATCGACGGAGTCCGTGCCGACCTTGCGGAGCGGCAGGCGCGCGTCAGCCTCGACGAGCTCAAGGATCGCGCGGCGAAGGCTCGCCCGGCCAAGGACGGAGTGGCCGCGCTCAAGGGCGAAGGCGTCAAGGTGATCTGCGAGGTCAAGCGGTCGAGCCCCTCCAAGGGCGCGCTCGCCGCGATCGCCGACCCTGCCGCCCTCGCCGCCGACTACGAGGCGGGCGGCGCGGCCGTCATCTCCGTCCTCACCGAGCAGCGCCGCTTCGGCGGCTCGCTCGCCGACCTCGAGGCCGTCCGCGCCAAGGTCGACATCCCGATCCTGCGCAAGGACTTCATCGTCACGTCGTACCAGCTGTGGGAGGCCCGCGCGTACGGCGCCGACCTCGCGCTGCTGATCGTCGCGGCCCTGGAGCAGCCCGCCCTCGAGTCCCTCATCGAGCGTGCCGTGTCCATCGGCCTCACGCCGCTCGTCGAGGCGCACGACGAGGACGAGGTGGAGCGCGCGATCGACGCCGGGGCCAAGATCATCGGCATCAACACCCGCAATCTCAAGGACCTTTCGGTCGACCGCGGCACCTTCGAGCGCGTCGCCCCGGACATCCCGGACCACATCGTCAAGGTGGCCGAGTCCGGTGTGCGCGGCCCGCACGACCTGATCGCGTACGCCAACGCGGGGGCGGACGCCGTCCTCGTCGGCGAGTCCCTGGTGACCGGCCGTGACCCGAAGTCGGCCGTCGCCGACCTCGTCGCCGCCGGCGCCCACCCCGCCCTGCGGCACGGACGGTAAACTCACCCCATGCCCATCGCCTCCCGCCTCGCTCCCGGCTGCCGCCCCCGCGGCTGCCGCGCGCCGGCGAGGCGTGTGCGGGGCCGCCGGGTCCGCTACCACATCGGCGCGGAGCCGGGCCAGATCAACGGAATGCGATGGCAGAGCGCCCCTATAAGGGGCGCGGAGCCGCATCGATGTGCGACTCCGTCGCGGAGCGCGGAGAACGGGCAACCGTCACCTGCGTGACTCCGCACGTCCCACGGCTTTTAGTGATCACACACCTACCGTGAGGCACACGCATGTCCAGCGACTACTTCATCCCTGACCCGGAGGGTCACATCCCCAGCGCCGAGGGCTACTTCGGCGCGTTCGGCGGCAAGTTCATCCCGGAGGCGCTGGTCGCCGCCGTGGACGAGGTCGCCGTCGAGTACGACAAGGCCAAGAACGACCCGGCCTTCGCCGCCGAGCTCGACGACCTCATGGTCAACTACACCGGCCGCCCCTCGGCCCTCACCGAGGTGCCCCGGTTCGCCGAGCACGCCGGTGGCGCCCGCGTCTTCCTCAAGCGCGAGGACCTGAACCACACCGGCTCGCACAAGATCAACAACGTGCTCGGCCAGGCCCTGCTCACCAAGCGGATGGGCAAGACCCGCGTCATCGCCGAGACCGGCGCGGGCCAGCACGGCGTCGCGACGGCCACCGCCTGCGCGCTGCTCGGCCTCGAGTGCAAGATCTACATGGGCGAGATCGACACCGAGCGCCAGGCCCTGAACGTGGCCCGGATGCGGATGCTCGGCGCCGAGGTCGAGGCCGTGAAGTCCGGCTCCCGCACCCTCAAGGACGCCATCAACGAGGCGTTCCGCGACTGGGTCGCCAACGTCGACGACACGCACTACCTGTTCGGCACGGTCGCGGGCCCGCACCCGTTCCCGGCCATGGTCCGCGACTTCCACCGGGTCATCGGCGTCGAGGCGCGCCGCCAGATCCTGGAGCGCGTCGGCCGGCTGCCCGACGCCGCCGTCGCCTGCGTCGGCGGCGGCTCCAACGCCATCGGCCTGTTCCACGCGTTCATCCCGGACGCCGACGTCCGCCTGATCGGCTGCGAGCCGGCCGGGCACGGCATCGAGACCGGCGAGCACGCGGCGACGCTCAGCGCGGGCGAGCCCGGCATCCTGCACGGCTCCCGCTCCTACGTCCTCCAGGACGAGGAGGGCCAGATCACCGAGCCGTACTCGATCTCGGCGGGCCTGGACTACCCGGGCATCGGCCCCGAGCACGCCTACCTCAAGGACTCGGGCCGCGGCGAGTACCGCGCGGTCACGGACGACGCCGCGATGCAGGCACTGCGCCTGCTGTCGCAGACCGAGGGCATCATCCCGGCCATCGAGTCGGCGCACGCGCTCGCGGGCGCGCTCGACGTCGGCAAGGAGCTGGGCAAGGACGGGCTGATCATCATCAACCTGTCCGGGCGCGGCGACAAGGACATGGACACCGCGGCCCGCTACTTCGGCCTGTACGACGGCTCCGACGAGGAGGGCTCCAAGTGAGCGGGAACATCGAGCTGTTGAACGACACCCTGGCCGGCGCGAAGGCCGAGGGCCGCTCCGCCCTCATCGCCTACCTGCCCGCCGGTTTCCCGACCGTCGACGGCGGCATCGAGGCGATCAAGGCCGTCTTCGACGGCGGCGCCGACGTGGTCGAGGTGGGCCTGCCGCACTCCGACCCGGTGCTCGACGGCCCGGTCATCCAGACCGCCGACGACATCGCGCTGCGCGGCGGCCTGAAGATCAAGGACGTCATGCGCACCGTGCGCGAGGCGCACGAGGCCACCGGCAAGCCGGTCCTCGTCATGACGTACTGGAACCCCATCGACCGCTACGGCATCGAGCGGTTCACCGCCGAGCTCGCCGAGGCGGGCGGCGCGGGCTGCATCCTCCCCGACCTGCCGGTGCAGGAGTCGGCGGTGTGGCGCGAGCACGCCGACAAGCACGGTCTCGCGACCGTCTTCGTCGTCGCGCCCAGCAGCAAGGACGAGCGCCTGGCCACCATCACGGCGGCCGGTTCGGGCTTCGTGTACGCGGCGTCCCTGATGGGCGTCACCGGCACCCGCGTGTCCGTCGGCAACCAGGCCAAGGAGCTCGTCGGGCGCACCAAGGCCACGACCGACCTTCCGGTCTGCGTGGGCCTCGGCGTCTCCAACGCGGAGCAGGCCAGGGAGGTCGCCGGCTTCGCGGACGGAGTCATCGTCGGCTCGGCGTTCGTGAAGCGGATGCTGGACGCCCCGGACGAGAAGGCCGGGCTCGAAGCAGTGCGCGCCCTCGCCGGTGAACTCGCCGCGGGCGTAAGGGACAAGGCGTAACACCCCTCGTAGTAACAGGGAGTTACGTCACCCATACGGATGGAAACCGGACCGGGAAGGCACGCTCGCGCCTTCCCGGTTCGTTGGCGCTGGTGTGAGCGAGAAGAACCGAGAGGGAAAGCGCGCGGCCCGCGAACGCCTTGCCGCCGAGCGCCAGAAGCAGAAGTCCGCTGAGAAGCGGCGCAGGACATTGATCGTGGGCGCGACCGTGGTGTGTGTGCTCGGCCTGGCCGCGGTGATCGGGGTGGTCGCCGCGAATTCGGGCGACGACAGTTCCGGTAGCGACGCGGCGGCGGGACCCGTCGTCGCGCCGAAGGGAGCCGACGGCAAGGACGACTTGGCGATCCCCGTCGGCAAGGCGAGCGCGAAGTCGACACTGGAGATCTGGGAGGACTTCCGCTGCCCCGCCTGCAAGACCTTCGAGGACACCTACCGCTCGACGATCCACGACCTGGCCGACGCCGGTGAGCTCCGGGTGCAGTACCACCTCGTCACGCTGATCGACGCGAACATGCAGGGCAGCGGCTCGCTGCGCGCGGCCAACGCGGCGGCGTGCTCGCAGACCGCCGGGAAGTTCCGCGACTACCACGACGTGCTGTACGAGAACCAGCCCGAGGAGACCGACGACGCCTTCGCGAACAACGACAAGCTGATCGAGCTCGCCGGAAAGGTCGGCGGCCTGGACACCGGCACGTTCAAGTCGTGTGTGAACAAGGGGACGCACGACAGCTGGGTGAACAAGTCGTACAAGGCGTTCCAGGACGCCAAGTACTCCGGCACCCCGACGGTCCGGCTCAACGGCAAGGACATCCTGAGCGACCAGAGCCTGACCCCGGCCAAGTTCAAGAAGATGGTCGAGGAGGCGAACAAGTAGTCGGAGCCGTTACGCAGCCGTTGCCGGGCTGCCCGCCGTGCCCGCGGCCCGGCACGGTAGCGTCGGACCTGCCATGGAACTTGCCTTCATTCCCAGCCCGTCCAGCGGGGTCGTCTATCTCGGCCCGATCCCGCTGCGCGGCTACGCGTTCTGCATCATCATCGGCGTCTTCGTGGCCGTCTGGCTCGGCAACAGACGCTGGATCGCCCGCGGCGGGCGGGCCGGCACGGTCGCCGACATCGCCGTCTGGGCGGTGCCCTTCGGCCTGGTCGGCGGTCGCCTCTACCACGTGATCACGGACTACCAGCTGTACTTCAGCGAGGGCCGTGACTGGGTGGACGCCTTCAAGGTCTGGGAAGGGGGCCTCGGTATCTGGGGTGCCATCGCGCTCGGCGCGGTCGGCGCCTGGATCGGGGCCCGTCGCCGCGGCGTCCCGCTGCCGGCCTACGCCGACGCGATCGCGCCCGGTATCGCCCTCGCCCAGGCCATCGGCCGCTGGGGCAACTGGTTCAACCAGGAGCTGTACGGCCGGGCCACCGATGTGCCGTGGGCCCTCAAGATCACCTCGGACACGGACGGACGGGTGCCGGGCACGTACCACCCGACGTTCCTGTACGAGTCGCTGTGGTGCATCGGCGTCGCGCTGCTCGTCATCTGGGCGGACCGGAAGTTCAAGCTCGGGCACGGGCGGGCGTTCGCGCTGTACGTCGCGTCGTACTGCGTAGGCCGATTCTGGATCGAGTACATGCGCGTGGACGACGCGCACCACATCCTCGGCCTGCGGCTCAACGACTGGACGGCGCTGGGTGTCTTCGTGCTCGCCGTGATCTACATGGTGGTGTCCTCGCGGAAGCGGCCCGGACGCGAAGAGATCGTCGAACCGGGTGCCGGGGACGACGCCGCCGAGGCGGACGCCGAGGCCAAGGACGGGACCAAGGACGAGGGCAAGGACGAGGGCAAGGACGGGACCAAGGACGAGGTGGAGCTCAAGAAGAGCTGACGGTTTTCCGTCTTGAGGGCGCCGGGCCATGTGGTTCGGCGCCCTTTGTCGTCAGTCGCCGGACGGGCCCGTCCGGGCCAGCCGCAGCGTCCTGCGGGCGGCCGCCACCACCGCCGCGTCGACGAACCGGCCGTCAGGCAGGGCCAGGGCGCCCGCCTCGGTGGCCGCGGCGCAGACGATCTCCCGGGCCGCCGCGATCTCCGCCTCCGTGGGGCGGAAGGCCTCCTCGATCACCGGGAGCTGGCGGGGGTGGATCGCCGTGCGGCCGAGGAAGCCCAGGGCGCGGCCCTCGGCGCAGGAGCGGGCCAGGCCCGCCGTGTCGCGGACGTCCGGGTAGACGGACTGC
>NZ_JAOZYC010000022.1:0-12426 GCF_035798155.1 Streptomyces endophyticus
AGGAACCGAGGATGGAGATGATGTTCTGCTCGGTGAGGAACGAGTCGTTGAGGACGGCACCGAGGATCAGGAGCAGCCGGGCGTCACGATCACCTGGGGCACCAACGTGGTGGGCGTGGAGTCCGGCACGGTGCACACCAGCCGCGGCCCTGTATACGGGGACCGGGTCCTGCTCTGCGTCGGCCACGACCTGGACCGGCTGTATCCGGCGGAGGCCGAGGCGCACGGCATCGAACGGTGCCGCCTGTCGATGGCCCGGGTCGCGGCGCCCGAGGCCTTCCGCACGGACTCGGCGGTCCTGACCGCGACGTCGATGCTGCGCTACGACGGCTTCACCGCGATGCCGTCGGCGGACCGGCTGCGGGCCGAGGTCACCGCGCACAGCCCCGAGTTGCTGGACGTGGTCGCCAACGTGATGTTCACGCGGCTGCCCGACGGCACGGCCCTGGTCGGCGACTCGCACGCGTACGACGCGACAGAGATCCCGTTCCAGGACGAGGCGACGGCCGAGCTGCTGCTGCGCGAGGCCTCCCGCGTCCTGGGCGTCCCCTCGGTGCGGGTCACCGAGCGCTGGCAGGGCGTGTACGCGAGCAGCCCCCGCGGACCGCTGCTCGTCCGCGAAGTGGCGCCGGGCGTACGGGCGCTGTCGGTGACGTCGGGGATCGGCATGACGCTGTCGTTCGGGCTCGCGGCGGCGACGTTCGACGGGTCACTTGCTGAGACAGCGGCGGGCCCGGAGCAGGATTGATCAATTCTTTGCCTGTGGCCGGATCTCTCTGGTAGCCCAAGGCAACTTTTTTCAGGAGGCCCCCACCACAAGGGATTTGCGAAGGGGATCATTCCGGTTGGCGTCACGACCGGCGGCTGAAACCGCTCGGTCGGGCGCCTTCGGCGCGTTACGGGCACATTGACCGACCCCGCCGCCATGACACACGCTCGAAACATAGATGCCGTGTACAACTTGTTGCCCCGGTTGGCCACGGCCGTACGGCGAGCAGGAGGAAGCGTTATGTGTGGCATCACCGGCTGGGTTTCCTTCGACCGTGACCTGCGGGCCTCGGCCGAGACATTGAATGCGATGACCCAGACCATGGAGTGCCGCGGTCCCGACGACCGCGGCACCTGGATCGAGGGCCCGGCGGCGCTCGGTCACCGCAGGCTCGCCATCATCGACCTGCCGGGCGGCCGGCAGCCCATGACCGTCGAGACACCGAACGGGAACGTCGCCCTTGTGTACTCGGGCGAGACGTACAACTACACCGAGCTGCGCGCCGAACTGGCGGCCCTCGGCCACGAGTTCCGCACGGACTCCGACACCGAGGTGGTGCTGCACGGCTACCTCGAGTGGGGCGAGGACCTGCCCGAGCGCCTCAACGGCATGTACGCGTTCGCCGTCTGGGACGGCCGCACCGACAAGCTCGTCATGATCCGCGACCGGATGGGCATCAAGCCCTTCTACTTCTACGAGACCCCGGACGGCGTGCTGTTCGGCTCCGAGCCCAAGGCGATCCTCGCCAACCCGCTCGCCGCGCGCCGGGTCACCCTGGACGGCCTGCGCGAGTTGTTCACGCTCGTGAAGACTCCGGGGCATGCCGTGTGGGACGGGATGAACGAGGTGGAGCCGGGCACGATCGTCACCGTCGACCGCGCGGGACTGCGACAGCGCGCCTACTGGACGCTGGAGACGAGGCCGCACACCGACGACCAGGAAACGACCATCGCCAGGGTCCGCCAGCTGCTCGACGACATCGTGCGCCGTCAGCTCGTCTCGGACGTGCCGCGCTGCACGCTCCTGTCGGGTGGCCTCGACTCCTCCGCGATGACGGCGATCGCCGCCGATCAGCTGGCCGAGGAGGGCAAGACGGTGCGCAGCTTCGCCGTCGACTTCCTCGGCCAGGCCGAGAACTTCGTCGCCGACGAGCTGCGCGGCACGCCCGACACCCCGTTCGTGCACGACGTGGCGCAGGCGTCGGGGACCGACCACCAGGACATCGTGCTCGACTCGAACGCGCTCGCCGACCCCGAGGTGCGCGCCCGCGTGATCCGCGCCCGCGACATCCCGGCCGGCTTCGGCGACATGGACGCCTCGCTGTACCTGCTCTTCAAGGCGATCCGCGAGCACTCGACGGTCGCCCTGTCCGGCGAGTCGGCGGACGAGGTCTTCGGCGGCTACCTCCAGTTCTTCGACGAGGAGGCCCGCACCGCGGAGGCGTTCCCGTGGCTGGTCAGCATGGGCAAGCACTTCGGTGACGACTCGGACGTGATCAGGCCCGAGCTCGCCAAGCGGCTCGATCTGGAGGGGTACACCGCCGACAGCTACGCCGAGGCGGTGCGCGGCATCGAGCGCCTGGAGGGCGAGAGCGACTTCGAGTACCGGATGCGCCGCATCTGCTACCTGCACCTGACGCGCTTCGTGCGGGTCCTGCTCGACCGCAAGGACCGGGCGAGCATGGCGGTGGGCCTGGAGGTGCGGGTCCCGTTCTGCGACCACCGGCTCGTCGAGTACGTCTACAACACACCGTGGGCGCTGAAGTCGTTCGACGGGCGCGAGAAGAGCCTGCTGCGCGAGGCGACGGCGGACGTGCTGCCGGCGTCGGTGTACGACCGGGTCAAGAGCCCCTACCCGTCGACGCAGGACCCGAAGTACGCGCTCGCGCTGCAGGAGCACGCGAAGGACCTGCTCGCGAAGCCCTCGCACCGGGTCTTCGAGATCGTCGACCGGGACCGGCTCAGCGTCGCCGCCCACCGCGAGAGCCCGCAGATCACGCAGGCCTCGCGGCGCGGCCTGGAGCGCACGCTGGACCTGGCGCTCTGGCTCGACATGTACGACCCGGAACTGGTCCTGGACTGACGCCGGAGCCGGAGCCGAAAACGGGCTGGCCCGGAGGGCCACCCCATGTCTAAGATCCCTCGCAGCATCGCGTGCCGGTCACCGACCGGGTGAGGCATGGAGGTGCCGGAGTTGCCTTCTGGAGGCAATCCACCATGGCGGTTCAGCTCAATCACACCATCGTTCACTCCCGGGACAAGCGGGAGTCGGCCGAGTTCCTCGCGCACATCCTGGGGCTCGAAGTGGGCGAGGAATGGGGCCCGTTCATCCCGCTCGATCTCAGCAACGGCGTGACCCTGGACTTCGCGACGATCCCCGCCCAGTCCATCGTCATGCAGCACTACGCCTTCCTCGTCACCGAGGAGGAGTTCGACGGGATCTTCGGGCGCATCAAGGACGCGGGGCTCACGTACTACGCGGATCCCCACGGCAAGCAGCCGGGCGAGATCAACCACAACGACGGGGGCCGTGGCGTGTACTTCATGGACCCCGCGGGCCACGGCATGGAAGCGATCACGCGCCCCTACGGGAGCGGTGACCAGTAGAACCGGGATCGGGTGGGGCCGTGGCCTTCGGGCCCGGCCCCACCGCTCGTGGCCGGCCCGGTCAGCCGTCCTGGAGCACCCCGAAGACGTTGCCGTCCGCGTCCTTCAGGGACGCGATGCGTCGGCCCGGTCCGACCTCCGTGACGTCCTGGATCACCTCGGCGCCGGACTCGACGAGGGACGTGACCATCCCCTGGATGTCGTCGACGGTCCAGTAGCCCACGGGTCCTGTCATGCCCTGCTGGTGCCCGGCCGGGTTCAGGCCGAAGTGCTGTCCCGCCACGTCGTAGCCCACGTAGTACGCCTCGTCCGAGGACGGCTCCACGCCGAGCAGCCTGGTGTAGACGGCCTTGGCGGCGGCGAGATCTCGGACGGGGGTGATGATCGTGTGCTGACCGCTGGTCATGAAGTACTCCTTCACTCGTTACGCGGCTCTCACCGCTCAGCCGAAGTTCGTCACGTCCAGAACGAGGAACACCGTTCCGACGACGAACGCCGCGATGCCGAGCGCACCGAGGGCGAGCGCCGTCCGCCTGGCCGGGCGGCAGGCCGCCTCGGCATCCTCCTGCCGGACCGAAGCCCCGCACGGCAGCGCCGCAAGACCGTAGGTCACCAGTCCCGCGGTACCGACCGTGAGGCCGAGTCCGAGCCACGTCACACTCGCGGACATAAAGGACATACGTCCGATTTTGCGCCCGTTCGTGGGATCCCGCTATCCAGGCTGTGACCGTGCGCACACGCGGTGCGCGCGCCTCAGGACTCCTCGTCCATGCCGGGCACGGGGGCGCCGGACGGGAAGCCGAGGGCGGTGTAGGCGTCGTAGAGCTCCTTCCACGGCGGCGTCGCGCCCGTGTGGTCCTCCGTCAGGGGCGCGCCGCGGTCCGCCGCGTCGAGGGCGAGCAGGCAGACCTCCCAGCCCGCCGCGTTGCGCGCCGCCGCGTCCGCGCTCAGCAGCACATTGGTGAGCGTCAGGTGCGTGCCTCCGTCACCGCGCTCCTCCAGGTCGTACTGCAGCTCGTCGCCTCCCCAGGTGAAGGAGAAGAGGCGCGGGGGCTCGGCGGCGACGATCGTGCCCACCGACTCCGGCATGTTCGGGTCGTCGAAGAAGCGGATCGTCGCGCCGGGGCTCAGCTCCCCGGCCTCGAAGGTGGACGGGAACCAGTGCGCGAGGTCGACCGGGTCCGTGACATAGCGCCAGACGCGGTCGATCGGCTTCTCGTACGTGCGGGTGAACCGGACGCCGGGACGGCCGTCGTCCAAGGTGAGGTAGCTGCCGGTCGTGGTCGTCATGCCTGCGCCTTCCTTGCCATCACGGTCAATGCCCACTCCGACCCTCTCATCGGGCACTGACAAGCGCCTGCGCCGCGGTGGTGCGCGGGCCGTTCCTCGGGCAGGCTCGGGGCGCACGATCGCGTCCGCCCCCGGAGGGAGACCCAGGTGCCCGGCAACGACTCGTACGGCAAGAAGGCCTTCAAACGGTCCCGCAGCCACTTCACCGACCGGATCACCGCCGACGGCCGCGACGGCTGGCCGGTGGAGGCAGGCCGCTACCGGCTCGTCGTGAGCAAGGCGTGTCCCTGGGCGAGCCGCGCCCTGGTGGTGCGCCGTCTGCTCGGCCTGGAGGACGCCCTGTCGCTCGCGGTCACCGATCCGATCCAGGACGACCGCAGTTGGCGCTTCACCCTCGACCCGGACGGGCGCGACCCGGTGCTCGGGATCCGCTACCTCAGTGAGGCCTACGACGCGCGGGAGACCGGGTACCCGGGCGGCGTCAGCGTGCCCGCGATCGTCGACGTGCCGTCAGGCAAGCTCGTCACCAACGACTACCAGCAGCTGACGCTGGACCTGGAGACCGAGTGGACGGCGCTGCACAGGTCCGGCGCGCCGGACCTGTATCCGGAGCCGCTGCGCGACGAGATCGACGACGTCATGGACGGCATCTACCGGGACGTCAACAACGGCGTGTACCGGGCCGGGTTCGCCAGTGAGCAGGACGCGTACGAGAAGGCGTACGGGGACGTGTTCACGCGGCTCGACACGGTGGCGCAGCGGCTTGCCGGGCAGCGGTATCTCGTCGGCGACACGATCACGGAGGCGGACGTCCGGCTGTTCACGACGCTGGTCCGCTTCGACGCCGTCTACCACGGCCACTTCAAGTGCAACCGCAACAAGCTGGCCGAGGACCCGGTCCTGTGGGCCTACGCGCGCGACCTGTTCCAGACGCCCGGCTTCGGGGACACGGTCGACTTCGACCACATCAAGCGGCACTACTACCAGGTGCACACCGGCATCAACCCCACGCGCATCGTGCCGCTGGGCCCCGACCCGTCCGGCTGGCTGACCCCGCACGACCGCGAGAAGCTGGGTGGGCGGCCCTTCGGGGACGGCACGCCGCCGGCGTCTCGATAGGGTCGGGGCGTACGTTCCGCCCGGTCACGGAGTCGCCATGTCCCGCCCGCACGTGTTGTTGTCCGCCGCAGTCTCACTCGACGGATGCCTCGACGACACCGGTCCTGAGCGGCTGCTGCTGTCCGGCGCGGAGGACTTCGAGCGGGTGGACGCGGTGCGGGCGGCGAGCGACGCGATCCTCGTCGGGGCGGGGACGCTGCGCGCGGACCGGCCCCGGCTGCTGGTCAACTCGCCGCAGCGGCGCGCCAAGCGGGTCGACGACGGGCGGCCCGCCTACCCGTTGAAGGTGGCGGTCACCGCCTCGGGGGACCTGGATCCGGGTGACCCGTTCTGGACGACGGGCGGTCAGCGGCTCGTCTACACGACCGAATCGGGCGCCCCGCGCGCCCGCACGCGCGTGGGCGGCGCCGCCGACGTGGTGGACCTCGGCACGCATCTCGACTGGGCGGCACTCCTCGACGACCTCGCCGCGCGCGGCGTACAACGGCTGCTCGTCGAGGGCGGCGCGCATGTGCACACGCAGCTGCTGCAGCTGGGGCTCGCGGACGAACTGCGCCTCGCCGTCGCCCCGTTGGTGGTCGGCGAGCCGGGAGCCCCGCGCCTGTTCGGTCCCGGCTCCTACCCGGGCGGGCCGCGCAGCCGGATGCGGGTCCTTGCCACGGAGCGGGTCGGGGACGTGATCGTCACCCGGTACGCGCCGACCGTCCCGGGCCCCGGGGCGGCGGCCACCGCGGCGGACCGGCACTGGCTGCGGCTGGCCTGCGAACTCGCCACCGAATGCCCGCCGTCGCAGACCGCGTTCAGCGTCGGCGCCGTGGTCGTCGCCGACGACGGCACGGAACTGGCGCGCGGTTTCTCGCGCGAGGGCGAGGACCCGGTGGTGCACGCCGAGGAGGCCGCGCTCGGCAAGCTCGCCGCCGACGACCCGCGCCTGGCCGCGGCCACCGTCTACAGCAGCCTGGAGCCGTGCGCCCACCGCGCCTCACGCCCGAGGCCGTGCGCCCGGCTCATCGTCGACGCGGGGGTGCGCCGTGTGGTGACGGCGTGGCGGGAGCCGGACACGTTCGTGCCGGGCGCCGACGGGATCGGGGTGCTCGCCTCAGCGGGCGTCACCGTGGTGGAGGTCCCGGAGCTGGCCGGCGCGGCGGTGCTCCCCAACCGCCACCTTGTCGCGGCCGCTCCGTAGCGGGTACGCGCGCGTGCCGAGCCGCACGACCACGACCGCCGAAAGGCCGAGGGCGAGTCCCAGCGCCGTGCGTACCCCGAAGGGCTCGCCGAACATCAGCGCTCCCCACACGGCGGTGACCGGCGCCATCAGGAACATCAGCGTGTTGACCTGGGTGAGGCCGCCGCGCCGCAGCACGATCCAGTAGAGGCCGTAGCCGCCGAACGTCGACAGGCCGACGAGCCAGGCGATCGACAGCCAGAAGGACGGCGCGGCGGGCGGCGCGGCCTCGCCGAACGCGACGGCGAGGCCGCTGAAGACGACGGCGCTGGTGGCGCAGTGCACGGTGAGGGCGACCATCGGCTCGACCCGGGTGCGCGAGCGGCTCTCCACGAAGGTGGCCGCGACCAGCGACAGCATGCCGAGGAACGGGACGCCGTAGGCCCACCACGGGACACCCGTGACGGCGCCCGCGTCGGCCGTGGTGACGACGACGACCCCGGCAAGACCCAGGCACAGGCCGAACCACTGCCGCGCGGTGACGTACTGCCGCAGCAGGGGTCCTGCCAGGGCGCCCGCGACCAGGGGCTGGGTGCCGTCGATGAGGGCGGTCGTGCCGCTGGAGACGCCGAGCTGGATGGCGTAGTAGACGGTCAGGAGGTAGCCGCTCTGCGACAGGGCGCCGATGACGACCTGCCGGCCCACGGGGCGACTGCCCAGCCCGCGCCATCGGTCCCGGCCGGCGAGCAGCGCGACGGCGCCCAGGACCAGCGCCAGCGGCAGGAACCGCCACATCAGGGTGGTCACGGCGCTGGCGTCGCCGGCGCCGAGCTTCGCTCCGATGAAGCCGGAACTCCAGGTCAGGACGAATCCGATGGACAAAAGGACGTTCATGGCAGGGCCACCGCCTCGCGTGATCGGGTTCAGGGGAAGAGGTATACAGATCTGTCTACCTGGCACCACTATACAGATCGGTATACCCTGGAGGCATGCGTACGACGACGAAACCCGCCCCGCCGACCGTCGACCCCGACCGCCCCGACCTCACGCCGGCCGCGCGCAAGGTCCTGGAGACCGCCTCACGGCTGTTCTACGAGCGCGGCATCCACGCGGTCGGCGTGGACCTGATCGCCGCCGAGGCGGGCGTCACGAAGAAGACGCTCTACGACCGCTTCGGCTCCAAGGAGCGGATCGTCGTCGACTACCTGGCGACCCGCGACGCCCGCTGGCGCGCCTACCTCGCCCACCACCACGACGACGCCGAACTCTCCCCCACCGACCGGGTACTGGCCGTCTTCGACGCCTCCCAGGAGTGGATGGGCGCCAACAGCGGCAAGGGCTGCAGCATGGTCAACGCGCACGCGGAGATCAGCGACCCCGCGCACCCCGCGTACGCGGTGATCACCGGTCAGAAGCGGTGGATGCTGGAGCTGTTCACCCGGCTTGCGGGAGACGTGGCGCCGGACTCCGCAAGGGAGTTGGGGCGCTCCCTGATGCTGCTGCACGAGGGCGCGCTGGTCTCGGACGGCCTGGACGTGTTCCCGGACGCGTTCGGGCGGGCGCGCAGGATGGCGGCGTTCCTGCTGTCGGCGGCGAAGGACGCGCGGTGACGGCGGCGGCCTGGGAGGCCGGGGCGCCGGGTGTGCTGCGACTGCCGTCCGGGCGGCTCGTGCGCGGCAGGGGGCTGCGCGATCCGCTGCCCGCCGGTCCCCCGCCGACGTACGGCATCTATCTGCTGGGCGCCGAACCCCCGCTCACCGACTGGGAGTCGACCTGGCTGCGCTGGCCCGACTTCCGGCTGCCCGCCGACCGTGCACGCGCGCGTGCCGTGCTCGCCGAGGCGTGGCGGCGCTGCGCACACGAGCGGGTCGAAGTGGCGTGCGTGGGTGGCCGCGGTCGTACGGGGACGGCACTCGCGTGTCTAGCGGTACTGGACGGAGTACCGGCGAGCGGGGCCGTCACCTACGTACGCGAGCACTACGCGCGTGGGGCGGTTGAGACGCCGTGGCAGAAGCGGTACGTACGGAGGTTCGCGACTTCTTGAAAAGGGCGTGATCAGCGCTCCCAGTGGCATTTCGTAGTCATGGGAAGGAGGTCCCCCATGACGCCGAGGACCGCACTGCCCCGCTGGGCGAGGGCCGCGCTGCTCCCCCTGTGGGCGAGAGCGGCGGTCGTGCTTCTCGTCGTGCTCGCGCTCGTGTTCGCCGGGCTGAGCATGGTGCACCGCCTGGACGACGTGTTCGGCAGCGAGACCCACGACCGCTCGGGGCCCGCGCTGCTCAAGTCCGTGCGGGACCTGAGCCGTTACGACGCCGCGGCCGGGAACTACCAGGTGGTGGTCGACCTGGACAAGGACTCCAAGTATCTGCCGGACGCCATCCAGGGCACACGCACGCTCTACGTCGGCGCGGGCGCGGTCAACGCGTACGTGAACCTGGGCAAGCTCGGCCCGGGCGATGTGCGGGTGAACGACGAGCGCACGTCCGCGACGCTGCGCCTGCCGCACGCCCGGCTCGCCGCGCCCGTGCTCGACACGGACCGCTCGTACGCCGTGGCGAAGCAGCGCGGCCTGCTCGACCGGCTCGCCGACCTCTTCTCCGACAACCCGGGCGACGAGCGGGCGGTACGCCAACTCGCCGCCCGGCACATCGGCGAGGCCGCGCGGGACAGCAACCTCACGGGCCGCGCCGAGCGGAACACGACGGAGATGCTGAGCGGCCTGCTGCGGTCCCTGGGATTCCGCGACGTGAACGTCTCCTACGGGACGTGACTAGCGCAGATGCCGGGCGAAGAAGCGGGCCGCGTCCTCTCCTGCGGACTGCGGGACGCCCGTGTGTCCGCCCATGTTGGCGAGCAGCGTCTTCTCCTTGGAGCCGAAGGCGTCGAACAGGTCAAGGGCCGCCTGCCGGTCGTTCCCCTCGTCGTCCCACTGCAGCAGGACATGGAGCGGAATGGTCACCCGGCGGGCCTCCTCGAACATGGCGCGGGGGACGAAACTCCCGGCGAAGAGACCGGCGGCCACGATGCGCGGCTCGACCACCGCCAGTCGGACGCCGATGGAGATCACTCCTCCCGAGTACGCGACCGGACCGCCGATCTCGGGCAGCGCGAGCAGGGCGTCGAGGGCGGCCCGCCACTCCGGGACCGACTGCTCGACGAGCGGGAGGATGACGGCGTCGATGATCTCGTCGCCCACCGGCTCGCCGGCCTGCAAGGCCCGGCGAAGGTCGGCGCGTGCCTCGTCGACGGCGGCAAGGCGGGGCCGGTCACCGCTCCCGGGGAGCTCGACGGTGGCCGCGGCGAAGCCCTGTGCCGCACAGCTTCGGGCCCGGCCGGCCAGCCGCGGGTACATCTTGTGCAGCCCGAGCGGCGGGTGGCCGAGCAGGATCAGCGGGACCGGCGCGGACGCCGAGGCGGATGCGGGCGTCCACAGGATGCCGGGGGTGTCGCCGAGGGTGAACGCGCGCTCGAGGACACCGTCGTCGAGGCGTTGTTCAGAGGTGAAGTGCATGGTCGTGCCTTTCGGGAGAGCACAGCAACGGCGCTCCCGGACGACGACCTATCGCCCGACCGTGACTCCGGAGGAGAGCACCCACGTCGATTCGTTCACGGGTACCACCTCCTCGTTCTCTCGCACGGCCTCCGCAAGGCTAGCACCGCAGGCGGACGGCGGCGCCGGACACCCGCACCCGCCGGTCCCCCGCCCGCACGTCGACCTCCAGCAGCGAGGGGCGGCCCATGTCGTGGCCCTGGTGCAGCGTCAGGTGCGCCTCGTCGGGGACGAGGCCCAGTTCGCGCGCGTACGCGCCGAAGGCGGCGGCCGCCGCGCCCGTGGCGGCGTCCTCGACGACGCCGCCGACCGGGAACGGGTCGCGCACATGGAAGGTGGTCGCGTTCTCGCGCCACACCAGCTGCACGGTCGTCAGGTCGAGCCGGCGCATGAGGGTCAGCAGGGCGTCGAAGTCGTAGTCCAGAGCCGCCAGCCGGTCACGGCTGGCGGCCGCGAGGACCAGGTGGCGCACGCCCGCGTAGGCGATCCTCGGGGGCAGGCCGGAGTCCAGTTCGCCGGCCTGCCAGCCCAGCGCGGCGAGCGCCTCCGCCACGTCCTCCGGGGCCGCCTCGTGCACGCGTGGTTCCACGCTGGTGAGGGTGGCCTTGAGGACGCCGTCCTCGCGGCGGACGGCGACCGGCACGCGCCCCGCCGCGGTGTGGAACTCGAAGTCCCCTGTGCCGAATTGCTCGCCGAGTGCCACCGCGGTGGCGACGGTGGCGTGGCCGCAGAAGTCGACCTCCGCCTTCGGGCTGAAGAACCGCAGCGTGAAGGACCGCTTGTCGTCCGCGTCGGGTCCCGGCGTCAGGAACGCGGACTCGGAGTAGCCGAGCTCGGCGGCGATCCCGACCATGTCCTGGTCGCCGAGCCCGGCCGCGTCGAGCACGACACCGGCGCCGTTGCCACCCTCCGGGCTCGTCGAGAACGCGGTGTAGTGCAGCACTTCGGGGGCCGGGGGCGGCGCGGTGTTCGTCATGGTGGCAGAGCCTTTCACAGGCGGGCGGTGCTGTCCTGGACACGGTCTCCCTGACGAACGCCCGTCGCCCCACGGCGAATTCCCCGGTCAGTGCCGCGTCGTCAGGCGCAGATGAAACTCCTGTTCCTGGTCGCCGGAGGCGGCGGTCTCCTCGGTGACGGTGAACGCGGACGCCAGCGCCGCGCGCACGCGGTCCAGGGCCTCGTGGCCGCCCTGGATGTCCGCGGTGACCGTCCCGGACAGGGGCCCCGCCTCGCGGGGCGCTGGCCGGGACGCGGCGTCCACGGTGGTGAGCCAGACCGTCGCATCGCCTTCGGGGCGCTCGGTCGGCGTACGGTCCGAGGGGAAGGCGGTGGACAGCACGCGCAGGACCGTGTCGGCGTCCTGTGGTGTGCAGTCGCTGAGGGCCACGCCCACCACCGTGGGGGCGTCGCCGTGGACGGGAGTCGTGTCGGTCATGGTGGCTGCTCTCTCTGCGTCGCCGGTTTCCTGATCTTCCGGGTACCGGCGCCGCGCCGGGTCAAACCCCGAGGTCAGGAGAGGCGCGTACCGACGACGATCGTGGCGTACAGGTCCTCGTTCGCGACCACGCGCGCGTGCAGGCCCGCCGAGCGCACGGCCGCCTGTGCCGCGGCGGCCTGGCGCTCGCTCGTCTCGACGAAGAGGTGTCCGCCGGGCGCGAGCCAGTCCGGGGCCCCGCGTGCGACCCTGCGCAGCACGTCGAGGCCGTCGTGCCCGCCGTCCAGGGCGATGCGCCGCTCGTGGTCGCGGGCCTCGGGCGGCAGCAGCGGGACGTCGCCGGTGGGGACGTAGGGCCCGTTCGCCACCAGGGTGTCGACACGGCCTCGGAGGTCGGCGGGCAGCGGCGCGTACAGGTCGCCTTCGTGGACCTCGCCGCCGTGCGGGACGAGGTTGCGGCGGGCGCAGCGCACGGCCGCGGGGTCGAGGTCG
>NZ_JAOZYC010000023.1:0-12123 GCF_035798155.1 Streptomyces endophyticus
GGCGGAGCCGGCCGCGGCCGCACCCGGCTCGGCGCGGCGCCGCGCAACGCCGCCGAGCACCGCGCGCACAGCGTCGTACGCGATCTGCCACAGCCGGCGCACTCGGCCGGCAGCACCAGATCGGAGAGGTCCTGCCA
The DNA here is from genome assembly GCF_035798155.1 of Streptomyces endophyticus. NCBI lineage: Bacteria > Bacillati > Actinomycetota > Actinomycetes > Kitasatosporales > Streptomycetaceae > Streptomyces > Streptomyces endophyticus. The sequence continues at coordinate 138 of NZ_JAOZYC010000023.1, forward strand.
CCACCCCCGCATACCCACCACTGTGCCGATCCGCGGGCCGCCCGACCAGTCCTGTGGACAACGCCCTGTGGACAACTCGACGGTTGTGACCAGGGGTTGAGCTCGTGTGGGTGACACCCGGGCCACTGGCCCGCGCGACTACCCCGGATAGATCGGAGCCGTCCCGTCCTTCAGCACCGACTGCCACGCTGCCCCGGAGGGCAAGCGGACGATGCCGTCGTCGGAGTGCGCGAGCAGCGGCAGTTCGTCGTTGTCCGATGCCGCGATCTCGCTGACCCTGGTCAGACCCGGCAGCGCCTGCCCCGTCGGCGTCGACCCGTCGCTCGACACGTACTGCATCTGCTGCAGCCCACCGGGCTCCCGGCCGACGACGACGAGCCGGCTGTCGCCCGCCCACGACACGGCCGTGACCTCTTCCATCTGCGGTGCGGCCCGGCGCAGTTCGGTCACCGAGACCTCCGTGTCGCCGTTCGCGTCGGGGCGTCGCTCGACGCGCCCGATCCACAGCGACGTGGTGTCCTTCTCCGCCACGCGAAGCGCGATGCGCGCTCCGTCGGCGGACGCCTTCACCGTCTCGATGGTGGCGTCGTCTCCGAGCCCCTCGACCCGGACCTTCTGCACCTTGTCCGCCTGGCCCTGCCCGAACATCAGCAGCCGCCGGTGCTTCGGATCACGGTCGGCCGCCCACAGGTCGCCGTTCCCGTCCCAACTGGGCGTCGTGAAACCGTTCTTCTCCGCCTTGGCGTGGCTGCGCGCGACCGGGTCCCCCAGCGAGGCGCCCGAGATCAGCGACGCCACGTACAGCGAGCGCCCGTCGTTCGAGACCCCCGCCGCGCGCTCCTGGTCGCGCGAGACGGCCACGGAACGCAGCACCTGCTCGCCCTCGCCCAGCGGCCCCGGCACCTGCTCGGGGCTCTTGTCGGACCTGCTCTTGCCCGGCATCCGCACCAAGCGGCCCTTGGCGTCGAGGAAGTACTGGTCCGGGACGCGCCCGGTGGAGCGCGGCGCGGCCAGGGCGTCCGCCCCGTCCTCGGTCATCGCGCACATGAACCGGCCGTCGGAACGCTTCAGTTCCACCTCGTTCACGCTCGACGACGACAGGTCCCGCAGCGAGAACAGCAGTTGAGCCGCCATCTCCTTGCACTTGGCCTGCCCGGCCCTGCTGCCCGCCTCGTTCAGCGGCACCGTCAGCTTGTTGGCGTCGTCCGGCGCCAGCGAGTCGGTGCCCTTCCTCAGCCCGGCATGCGTCGGGAACGCCGTCCGCACCACCGGATTCAGCCAGCGCGTCGGCCCCTGCAACAGCTCCTTGACGGTCTCCGTCAGCGGATCGGTCCACTGCCGTACGAAGACGGGGTCCGCGACCATGCGCCGCTGCCCGGCCTCGCCGCCCGACGTCGAATCCACCGCGTAGTAGTACTTGCTGACGGAACTGTAGATCCGCTGGAAGTCGGACTCACCGAGCACGACCCCCTCCGGCAGGACATCGATCCGCCACTGCTTGCCCTTGGAGGTGTTCACCTGCGTCAGGTGCAGATCCCCCTGGTACGACCCGCCCCTCGGCTGGTACGCCTGCTGCTGGTCGACCGTGGCGACCTGATGCCCGGTCAATTCGTAGGAGCGGCCGTCGTTCCCCGAATTCGGCCGGCCCGTCGGGCGCGTGCTGGGGCCCTCGTCGAGCACCACGGTCTGCCGCTCGGGCTCCCAGTTCTTCGCGGCGTTCGGCGTCAGGTACTTGCGCGCCATCGTGTACGAAGGGTCATCGCTGGTCAGCGCCTCCAGGAAGCCCTCGACGATGGAGGAGGGCCCGACGTTGTCCTTCGGCGGCAGGGCGAAGACGCGCACCTGCGAGTCCGGGCGCTGCGAGGCCTCGACCGATTCGAGGCCTCCGTTGTCCGGCATCGACGCGCATCCGGCGAGTACGAGCGCACCGCACCCGGCCAGCATTCCGGCCCGCATCCCGCGCCGCTGCCGCGGCACCCGCTGTTCATCCACGACCGCCGTCGCTCCCCTCACCGCGCGATGTCGCCGCGGTCCGCTCCTCCGTGTGCGCCCGTACGAGCGCCCCGGGTTCCGCCGACGCCTCGTCGTCCGCCGCGTGCGGCCCGCGCTCGTCCCGCACACCAGGCCCATCCGGGCCGCCGTGCTCGTCGCGGTCGTCGCGGTCGTCGGCCTGCCGCGGCTCGCTCGTCGCCCCGCCACGTGCCACCACGCGCGCGCCGCTGCCGGGCAGCGCCGTGGGATCGGCGGACACCGCCGCCTGCGCGTGGTGCGGGGCGATCGGGGCCTTGGCCGGTACGGGCGGCGCCTGGGCCGGCACAGTGGCGAGCTTCTTGTCGCCGGCGCCCGGAAGTCCGGCGTCACCGAGTCCCCGGTTGCGCCGCGAATCCTCCGGCTCCAGCGGTATCGGCGAACCGCGCAGCGCCTCGTCCACCGTCCTCGGCAACGTCAGCCGGAACTGTGAGCCGCCCCCCGGCTCGCCCCACGCCTGCAGCCACCCTCCGTGCAGCCGCGCGTCCTCCAGGGCGATCGACAGGCCGAGCCCGGTTCCGCCCGTAGTACGCGCGCGTGCCGGATCGGCCCGCCAGAAGCGGCTGAACACGCGGGTCGCCTCGCCGGGCTTGAGCCCCACTCCGTAGTCGCGCACCGCGACGGCCACCGCGCCTCCCGCGGCCGCGAGCCGCACCACGACGTCCTGGCCGTCGCCGTGCTCCACGGCGTTCACCACCAGGTTGCGCAGCACGCGCTCCACACGCCGCGCGTCCGCCTCGGCGACCACCGGCTGGTCGCCTCCGACGATCCGGATGTGCGTGCCCTTGCGCTCCGCGAGCGGCTCCGCGCCGCCCACCACGCGCCGTACGACCTCCCGCAGATCTATCGGCTCGGCCTCCAGCGCGGCGGCCCCGGCATCGAACCGGCTGATCTCCAACAGGTCGGCCAGCAGCGACTCGAACCGGTCCAGCTGGTCGGCCAGCAACTCCGCGGACCGCGCGGTCACCGGATCGAAGTCGACCCGCGCCTCATGGATGACATCGGCGGCCATCCGTACGGTCGTCAGCGGCGTACGCAGCTCATGGCTCACGTCCGAGACGAACCGCCGCTGCATCCGCGACAGGTCCTCGAGCTGCTGGATCTTCAGATAGAGGTTCTGCGCCATCTTGTTGAAGGCCTCGCCCAGGCGCGCGATGTCGTCCTCGCCGGTGACCTTCATACGTTCCTGGAGGCGGCCCGCGGAGAGCCGCTCCGCGACTCCTGCCGCCATCCGCACCGGCGTGACGACCTGTCGCACGACGAGCCAGGCGATGGCCCCGAGCAGCACCACGACGAAGAGCCCGGCCGTCGCGAGCGTCCCCTTGACCAGGCCGAGGGACTTCTCCTCCTGCGTCAGCGGGAAGAGGTAGTACAGCTGGTAGGCGTGTCCCTGCGGATCGTTGAGCCTCTTGCCGACGACGAGACCCGGCTGCGGGTCCTTCCCGCCGTCGTAGACGATCTTCGTGTACTGCTGCGAAGCTCCGGCGATCCGGTCGACCTGCCCCCGCAGATCGTCGGGCACGCTGCGGTTCGGATCCACCAGACCGGAGCCGCGCGGCGCCCGCCCATTGCCACTGTCGGCATCGTTCGAGCTGAGGGTCACGACGTCGAACGCGCCCTTGCCGCCACTCGCGAGCTGCGTGACGAGCTCGCTCATCCAGTTGTTGGGGTTCAACGTGGTGCGACTGTCGCCGGACGCACCGTCCCGCACCCCGGCCGCCGCGGAGTCCGCCTTGTCCTTGGCCGCGCGGAAGCCGCCCTCGGCCTGGCTCTGCGAGGCCTTCACCTTGGCGTCGAGCAGCCCGTTGCGCACCGAGCCGATGACGACGATGCCGAGCAGCAGCACGACACCGAGCGACATCAGCAGCGTCGTGACGACGACCTTCAGCTGGATGTTCCGCCGCCACAGCCGCATCGCGGGCAGCAACGGACGCCGCACCCAGCGCGCGAACAGGCGCAGCACGGGGCTGCCCTTCATCCCGCCCTGGAGCAGCAGACTCCTGTCGACGGCCCGGCGCAGCCGTGAACCCCGAGCGGCGGTCGGACCCGCCGCGGGTCCCACAGGCCGCTCCGGGCGGGACCCCGGGGCCCCGGGCGCCGAAGCGGCACTGTTTCGGGACACGTCAGCTCGGTCCTGCCTTGTAACCGACGCCTCGGACGGTCACCACGATCTCCGGCCGCTCCGGGTCCTTCTCGACCTTGGAGCGCAGCCGCTGCACATGCACATTGACCAGGCGCGTGTCCGCCGCGTGCCGGTAGCCCCACACCTGCTCAAGGAGCACCTCACGCGTGAACACCTGCCAGGGCTTGCGCGCGAGCGCGACCAGCAGATCGAACTCCAGCGGCGTCAGCGCGATCGGCTGTCCGTCCCGCTTCACCGAATGCCCCGCCACATCGATGACCAGGTCACCGATGGCGAGCTGCTCCGGCGCAGGCTCCTCCGATCTCCTCAGCCGCGCCCGGATCCGGGCGACCAGCTCCTTCGGCTTGAACGGCTTGACGATGTAGTCGTCGGCCCCCGACTCGAGGCCCACCACCACATCCACGGTGTCGCTCTTCGCCGTGAGCATCACGATCGGCACCCCGGACTCCGCCCTGATCAGGCGGCACACCTCGATACCGTCCCGGCCCGGCAGCATCAGATCGAGCAGCACCAGATCGGGCTTGGTCTCACGGAAAGCGGCCAGCGCCTTGTCGCCGTCAGCTACGAACGACGGCTCAAAACCTTCACCACGCAGCACAATGCCGAGCATCTCGGCCAGTGCGGTGTCGTCGTCGACGACAAGGACTCGTCCCTTCATGGACCACATCATCCCATTAGCTCATCGTTGCCTGGAGTGAACTGTCACACAGTTCACCCAGGCCATCATTTGTCACAGGCGACACAACGCCCCACTCCGTGACGATCGCCGTCACCAAGTCCGGGGGCGTCACGTCGAACGCGGGGTTGTACGCCTGTGTCCCCAGTGGTGCCACCGGAATCCCGCCACCTGCCTCCACTCCTGCCAGCGGCGCCCGCGGCGCTGTGACCTCCGTCACCTCATGCCCGGCCCGCTGCTCCACCTCGATGGATGCCCCGTCCGCGGTCTCCGGGTCGATCGTCGTCACCGGCGCGACCACGATGAACGGCACATGGTGATAGCGCGCCAACACCGCGAGCGGATAGCTCCCCACCTTGTTGGCCACCGAACCGTCGGCCGCGATCCGGTCCGCGCCGATGAGCACGGCATCCACCTCACCCGCGGCGAACAGCGATCCCGCCGCACTGTCCGTGAGCAATGTGTACGCCATCCCGTTGCGCGCGGCCTCGTAGGCGGTCAGACGAGCACCTTGCAACAGCGGGCGCGTCTCGTCCACCCACAGCCGGCGCAACCGCCCCGCCCGATGCGCGGCGAGCGCGACCGCGAAAGCCGTGCCCTCCCCGCCGGAGACCAGTGCCCCGGTGTTGCAGTGCGTCAGGATGCGGTGGTTACCACCGGGCACCAGCTCGTCCAGGAGCCGCAGACCGTGCTCGGCCATCCTGGCGCTGGCTTCGGCGTCCTCCGCGTGCAACGCCCGCGCCGAGGAGAGCGCCGCCGCGGCGGCCCGCTCCCGCGCCCCGTCCCCCGCCCCGCCCTCGAACGCGGACCGGTACGCCTCCCGCGCCCTGCGCACCCCGTACGCCAGGTTGACCGCGGTGGGCCGCGCGTCCGCGAGCGCCCCGGCCGCCTCCTCGACGTCGAAGCCGCGGGCGGCAGCGAGCGCCACCCCGTACGCGCCCGCGATCCCCAGCAGCGGCGCACCGCGCACGGCCAGGGAGCGGATCGCCTGCACCAGTGCCTGCGGGTCCGTGCACACCAGCTCGACTTCTTCCGCGGGCAGCCGCGTCTGGTCGAGCAGCACCAGAACGGGCCCCTCCGCCGGCTCCTCCCACCGGATCGCCGGGATGTCGACGGCCTCGGGCGGTATGCCGTCGATGGGCCGTATGTCCTCGCCGGATTGCGCGTACTGATCAGCCATCCGCCCAGTCTGCCCCGTACCGACCCGACAATTGAAGGCGTGCAGCCCTCACGGGGCCAGGTCATCCGGCACCCACCCCATGGCACGATGGCAGCCAACCTGCTGCCGCGACCGCGGACGGGCACTTTGAAGGAGCGACGATGAACGACACTCCGGGCTGGGCATCGCCCGGATCCGCCCCCTCCGACGGCCCGGACGGCGACCGCAAGGACGGCCCCGACCAGAACGGCGACGCCCAGGGCAGCGGTCCGCAGGACGCCGCAGGCCAGGGTCCGAAGTGGTCCAAGGAGCAGCCGCCGCCCGCCCAGTGGTCCGCACCCTCCGGCTCCGCCCAGACCCCACCCCCGCCCCCGCCGGCTCCCGGCCAGGGCTGGGGCGGTCAGGGCTGGGGCGGCCAAGGCGGAAACGGCGGCCACGGCCAGGGACCGGGCGGCCCCGGAGGCGGCGGCTACCCCGGCTGGGGCGGCGGCTGGCAGGGCAAGCCCTCGGCGGCCAAGCCCGGCGTCATCCCGCTGCGCCCGCTCGGCGTCGGCGAGATCCTCGACGGCGCGGTGTCCACGATGCGCAGCTACTGGCGCACCGTCCTCGGCATCTCGCTGACGGTCGCCGTGGTCACCCAGCTCCTGGCGGTCCTCCTCCAGGGCTTCGTCCTCAAAGACGCGGCGACCACCTCGGCCCTCGACGACCCCGACGCCACCGCGCGCGAGCTCTTCAGCGCCCTGGGCACGCTCCTGGTCGGCTCCGCGCTCGTCGCGGTCGTCACGCTGCTCGGCACGATCGTCGCGACGGCCCTGCTGACGACGGTCACCAGCCGCGCCGTCCTCGGCCGGCCCGTCACCATAGGAGAGGCCTGGCGCGACGCCCGGCCGCAGATCCTCAGGCTGCTCGGCCTGACGCTGCTGCTCCCGCTGATCGCCGCCGCGATCATGCTCGTGAGCGTCGCGCCCGGCATCCTCGTCGGCGCACTCGGCTCGACCGATGGCGGCATCGCGCTTGGCATCGTCGGCGGTCTCGCCGGCCTCGCCGTGACGATCTGGCTGATGGTCCGCCTGTCGCTGGCCTCGCCCGCGCTGATGCTGGAGAAGCAGACCGTCCGCAAGGCCATGGGCCGCTCCATCAAGCTCGTCCGCGGCTCCTGGTGGCGGGTCTTCGGAATCACGATCCTGGCGTCCCTGATCGCCGCGATCGTCTCGGAGATCATCCTCTTCCCGTTCACCGCCATCGCCGGAGCGGTCAGCGGAGACGGCTTCACCAGCCTCCTGGACAGCGGCGGGAACTTCGGCTGGGCCTTCCTCATCATCACCGGCATCGGCTCGGTCGTCGGCTCCACCATCACCTTCCCGATCACGGCCGGCGTCACCGTGCTCCTCTACATCGACCAGCGGATCCGCCGCGAGGCCCTCGACCTCGAACTCGCCAGCGCCGCGGGCCTGCCCGACTACGGGTCCGCGTCCGGCGCCACTCCGGGGAGCTGATGGGGTGAGCGCACTTGGGGGAGTGCTCCACACGACGATCTCGTCGGTCCTCACCGGCGGCGACGAGCCGCCGGTGAGGATCCCGCGCGACCCCGCGCGGGAAGCGGCGAAACGTGAGCTGTCCAAGCCCGCGTACCACCAGGACGACCCGAACTGGTTCATGCGCGCCCTGAACAAGTTCTGGGACTGGATCGACGAGCTCTTCTCCGCCGCTTCCGGCGCCACCCCCGGTGGCACGGTCGGCCTGATCGTGATCCTGCTGGCCATCGTCGCCGTGGCGGCCGCCCTGTGGTGGCGCCTCGGCACGCCGCGCCGCTCCCCCACCTCCGCGCCCCCGCTCTTCGACGACCGCCCGCGCAGCGCCGCCGAACACCGCGCGGCCGCCGCGGCGCACGCCGCCCAGGGCCACTGGAACCAGGCCGTCCAGGAACGGATGCGCGCCCTGGTCCGCTCCCTGGAAGAGCGCGCCCTCCTCGATCCACGCCCCGGCCGCACCGCCGACGAGGCCGCCGCCGAAGCGGGCCGCCCGCTGCCCCGGCACGCGGACCGCCTCCGCGCGGCGGCCCGCGACTTCGACGACATCGCGTACGGCGGCCGCACCGCGACCCCGGAGACGTACGGGCGCCTGTCCACCCTGGACACCGAGGTGGAAGACACCACCCCCGACCTCGCCCCCACCGCGGGAGCGCCCCGGTGACCGAACCGACCGATCCCCGCGCCCCGGACCCGCGCGCCCAACCAGGATCCGAACCGGGAGACACGACCTCGGCGACCCTCACCGCACCCCCGCCGCCCCCGGTCCCCGACGGCACCACCTCCACCACACCCACCGCCCGCCAGATCTGGACCCGCACCCGCGGCATCGCCCTGGCCCTGGTCCTCCTCCTGGTCGCGGCCGTGGCCATCGCGGTCGTCCGCTCCGGTGACCAGCACGGCGCCCTCGACCCACGCTCCGCCGACCAGCGCGGCAGCCGCGCCGTCGCCGAACTCCTCGCCGCCCGGGGCGTCGACACCCGCGTGGTCACCACCACCGGCGAGGCCCGCGCCGCGACAGGCCCCGACACCACCCTCCTGGTCGCCGCGCCCGACCGGCTCACGGCTCACCAGCAGTCCCGGCTCCAGTCCGCCACCGTCGACTCCGGAGGCCGCGCCGTCCTCGTCGCCCCCGGCTCCGCCGCGGTCGAGGCGCTGGCCCCCGGCGTCACCACCGACCCCGAGCCCGCCGCCGACAAGCCCCTCGCGCCAGGCTGCGCGCTGCCCGAGGCCCGCCGCGCCGGCCCCGCGGCCACCGGCGGCCACCGCTACAGCACGACGCTCACCGGCGCCGACTCCTGCTACCCGAGCTACGGCTCCCCCACGCTCCTGCGCCTGCCGTCCCCCACCGGCACAGGCGACACGGTCGTCCTCGGCGCCCCCGACATCCTCCTCAACGACCACCTCGACGAACAGGGCAACGCCTCGCTCGCCCTTCAACTCCTCGGTTCGCGCCCTCATCTGGTCTGGTACCTCCCCTCCCTCTCCGACGACTCCGCGGCCGCCGGCGCACAGAACGACCGCAGCTTCGTCGACCTGATCCCCAAGGGCTGGCTCTGGGGCACACTTCAGCTCTTCATCGCGGCAGCACTGGCCGCGCTGTGGCGCGCACGCCGTCTGGGCCCCCTGGTCCAGGAGCGCCTGCCCGTCGCGATCCGCGCCTCCGAAACCGTCGAAGGCCGCGCCCGCCTCTACCGCAAGGCGAACGCCCGCGATCGCGCCGCCACAGCTCTGCGTATCTCCACCCGCACGCGCCTGGCCCCCCTCATCGGCGTCCCCGTCTCCCAGGCCCACTCGCCCGAGACCTTCCTCCCGGCCCTGGCACGCCAACTCCCCACGCCCGCCCGGGACTCGCACGCCCTCCTCTTCGGCCCGCCACCCGCGTCCGACACAGCACTCATCGCACTCGCCGACCACCTCGACGCCCTCGAAAGAGAGGTACGGAATTCATGATGGACCCGACCACTGACAACGCCGGGCCCACGACGGATCCCCGCAGCTCAAGGGCGTCCTTGGAGGCCCTGCGCACGGAGATCGCCAAGGCCGTGGTCGGCCAGGACTCCACCGTCACGGGCCTGGTCGTGGCCCTGCTCTGCCGGGGCCACGTCCTCCTCGAGGGAGTGCCCGGCGTGGCCAAGACCCTCCTCGTACGCGCCCTCGCCGCGTCCCTCGAACTCGACACGAAGCGCGTGCAGTTCACCCCCGACCTGATGCCCAGCGACGTGACGGGCTCGCTGGTCTACGACACCAACACCGCACGCTTCTCCTTCCAGCCGGGCCCGGTCTTCACCAATCTCGTCCTCGCGGACGAAATCAACCGCACGCCGCCCAAGACCCAGTCCTCCCTCCTCGAAGCGATGGAGGAGCGCCAGGTGACGGTGGACGGCACGCCGCGGCCGCTCCCGGACCCGTTCATGGTGGTCGCGACGCAGAACCCGGTCGAGTACGAGGGCACCTATCCCCTCCCCGAGGCCCAACTGGACCGCTTCCTTCTGAAGTTGAACGTTCCGCTGCCCACCCGACAGGACGAGATCGACGTCCTGACCCGCCACGCCTCCGGCTTCAACCCCCGTGACCTGCAAGCGGCGGGCATCCGCCCGGTGGCCACGGCAGCCGACCTCGAAACGGCCCGCACGGCAGTCGCCAAGACGACCGTCTCCCCCGAAATCACCGCCTACGTAGTCGACATCTGCCGAGCGACCCGCGAATCCCCGTCGCTCACCCTCGGAGTCTCCCCGCGAGGAGCCACGGCCCTCCTCGCCACGGCCCGCGCCTGGGCCTGGCTGACCGGCCGCGACTACGTCACCCCCGACGACGTCAAGGCCCTGGCCCTCCCCACCCTCCGCCACCGCATCCAACTGCGCCCGGAGGCCGAAATGGAGGGCGTCACCCCGGATTCCGTCATCAACGCGATCCTGACCCACGTCCCCGTCCCCCGCTGACCCGACGCACAACGGAGGACGACACCACATGGCCCTGACCGGACGCACGGCCCTTCTCGCAGCCCTGGGCTCCCTCCCCGTCGGCATCTGGGACCCCAGCTGGACCGGCATCCTGGCCGTCAACACCCCGCTGGCCCTGGCCTGCGCCTGCGACTTCGCCCTGGCCGCCCCCGTCCGCCGCCTGCGCCTGACCCGCTCGGGCGACACCTCCGTACGTCTCGGAGACCCGGCCGACGTCACCCTCACGATCACCAACCCCGCGCGCCGCCCCTTGCGCGCTGCCCTCCGCGACGCCTGGCCCCCGAGCAGTTGGCGCTCCGGCATGGAGTACGAGTCGTCCCGCCACCGCGTGAACATCCCCGCAGGCGAAAGGCGCCGCGTCACGACGCGCCTCCAGCCCACCCGCAGAGGCGACCGCACGGCCGACCGCGTCACCATCCGCTCCTACGGCCCCCTCGGCCTGTTCACCCGCCAAGGCACACACAGGGTCCCCTGGACGGTCCGTGTCCTGCCGCCCTTCCACAGCCGCAAGCACCTCCCCTCCAAACTGGCCCGCCTCCGCGAACTCGACGGCCGCACCAGCGTGTTGACCAGGGGCGAGGGCACAGAATTCGACAGCCTCCGCGAGTACGTTCCCGGAGACGACACCCGCTCCATCGACTGGCGCGCAACGGCCCGCCACTCCGCGGTCGCCGTCCGCACCTGGCGCCCGGAACGCGACCGCCACATCCTCCTGGTCCTCGACACGGGCCGCACCTCCGCCGGCCGGGTCGGCGACGCCCCGCGCCTCGACGCCTCCATGGACGCCGCACTCCTCCTGGGCGCCCTGGCATCCCGCGCCGGCGACCGCGTGGACCTGCTGGCCTACGACCGCCGTACCCGCGCCCTGGTCCAGGGCCGCACCGCAGGCGACGTCCTTCCTGCCCTGGTCAACGCCATGGCTCCGCTGGAACCAGAACTGATCGAAACGGATGCCCGGGGCCTCACGGCAACAGCACTGCACACAGCGCACCGCCGATCCCTCATCGTCCTTCTTACGTCCCTGGACGCGGCCCCCATCGAAGAGGGCCTCCTCCCCGTACTCCCGCGTCTCACGAAACGTCACACGGTCGTCGTGGCATCGGTGGCCGACCCGAAAATCGAATCGATGGCGTCGGCCCGGGGCACCACAGAAGCCATCTACGAGGCCGCTTCAGCGGCCCAGGCAAAGGCCGAGCGCCTACGAACGGCCGAACAACTCACCCGCCACGGCGTCACCGTCGTGGACGCCACACCGTCCGAATTGGCCCCAGCCCTGGCGGACGCCTACCTGGCTCTGAAATCCGCCGGCCGCCTTTGAGTGAATGGGCCCCATGAATGGGCCCCGCGCCCCCATCCCCCTAAACGCAGAAAAGCCCGGACCGTATCCCGGTCCGGGCTTTTCTCTAAAATGAGTTCGGCGGCGTCCTACTCTCCCACAGGGTCCCCCCTGCAGTACCATCGGCGCTATGAGGCTTAGCTTCCGGGTTC
>NZ_JAOZYC010000024.1:0-165955 GCF_035798155.1 Streptomyces endophyticus
CGCGGGCGCCGGGCTCGCCACCGGCGCCGCCGCCGGACTGCGCGCGCTCGGCGCGGCCCGGCTCAGCCTGCGCTCCCAACTGTTCGCCTCCGCCTGCTACGTCGGCGGCGGGCTCGGCGGTGCGGCAGCGGGCGGCACGGTCGGCTCCGCCTGGGGCGTCGCCGCGGCGACCGTCACCGGCTCCGCCGTGTGGTGGCTGCACCTGCGGTACGCCCTGCGCGAGCACCACCACCCCACCCCCGAAGCGAGGACCACATGAGCGCCCACCCCCGACTGAGCATCGGCCTGCCCGTCTACAACGGCGAGGAGTACCTGGCCGAGTCCCTCGACGCGCTGCTCGGCCAGACCTACGAGGACTTCGAGCTGGTCATCACCGACAACGCCTCGACCGACGGCACCGAGGCCATCTGCCGCAGGTACGCGGAGCAGGACGCGCGCATCCGCTACATCCGGCTGCCCCGCAACATCGGCGCCGCCCCGAACCACAACTACGTGTTCACCCAGTGCCACGGCGAGCTGTTCAAGTGGGCCTCGCACGACGACCTCTACGCCCGCGACCTGCTGCGCCGCTGCGTACTCGCCCTCGACGAGTACCCCGACGTGATCCTCGCCCACGCCGACCAGGCCGTCATCGACGAGGACGGCAAGGTCAAGGTCCCCTACGCGTACACGCTCAACACCGACTCACCGCGCGCGCCCGAACGCTTCCGCAGCATGCTGTTCGAGCCCGGCGGCGACGACTTCTACGGCGTGATCCGCGCCGACGTGCTGCGCAAGGTGAAGCCGCACGACAGCTACCACCACGCCGACCGCACCTTCGTCGCCGAGATCGGTCTGCACGGCCCCTTCTACCAAGTGCCGGAGCTGCTGTACTTCCGCCGCGACCACCCCACCCGCGCCGAGCGCGCCAACCCGTCCAAGCGCTCCCGTTGCGTCAACCTCGACCCGCGCCGGGCGGGTGTGCTGCACCCGACGCCCCGGCTGCTCGCCGAGTACGTCCTGGGCTTCGTCTCGGCGATCCGGCGGGCGCCGCTGTCCTCGGCCGAACGGGCGGCGTGCTACCGGCACTTGGTCGCGTGGGCGACCAGCCGCGCCCGGCCGGGAACCGGGGAGCGGGTCGAGGACCGTGCGCCGGTCGACCCGGCCGAGCTCAATGTCTCCATCGACGAGCTCGTCGCGGGCCGCGAGGGGAGGAAGGCGTGACTCAGGTACGTGTCGGGGTGTTCGGCCTGCTCGGCTCCGGCAACCTCGGCAACGACGGCTCGCTGGAGGCCGTCCTCGGCTACCTGCGTACCGAGCACCCGGACGCGCCCGTGGACGCGCTGTGCGGCGGACCCGACGTCGTCACCGCCCGGTACGGGATCCCCGCGACGCGGCTGCACTGGAACCGCGGCGAGTACCGGACCGCCTCGCGCGCGGGCGCGCTCGCGACGAAGGGCCTCGGCAAACTCGTCGACGTCGCCCGCACCGCCGCCTGGGTACGCAGGCACGACGTGGTGATCGTGCCGGGCATGGGCGTCCTGGAGGCCACCCTGCCGCTGCGGCCGTGGGGATTCCCGTACTCACTGTTCCTGCTCTGCGCGAGCGGCCGGCTGTTCGGTACGAAGGTCGCGCTGGTCAGCGTCGGCGCCGCCGAGATCAGGGTCCGGCCGACGCGGGTCCTGGTCCGCTGGGCGGCGCGGCTCGCCGCCTACCGTTCGTACCGCGACGCCCAGTCCCGCGACGCGATGCGGGCGATGGGAGTGAACACCGCGCGCGACGCGGTCTACCCGGACCTGGCGTTCGCCCTGCCCGCACCCGCGGCCACCCCCAACGAGGGCACGGTCTGCGTCGGCGTCATGGACTTCCACGGCGGCAACGACGACCGCGCGCGGGCCGAGGAGATCCACCGGCGCTATCTCGACGGGACGACCAGGTTCGTCCGCAGGCTCGTCGAGGACGGCCGGCGGGTCAGGCTGCTCACCGGGGACGACTGCGACGTGACGGTCGTCGAGGCGATCATCGACGCGGTGGACTCGCCGCTGGTCACCGCCGCAGAGACGGCCTCCCTCGCCGACCTGATGAAGGAGACGGCGTCCGCCGACACCGTGGTCGCCACCCGCTACCACAACCTCATCTGCGCCCTGAAGTCCGGCACACCCACCCTCGCCCTCACCTACGCGGCGAAGAGCGACGCGCTCATGGAACGGATGGGCCTGGGCGCGTACTGCCACCCCGCGCGCGAGGTCGACGCCGACCGGCTCATCGAACAGTTCCGGGACCTGGAGAAGCACTCGGCGGAACTGCGCCAGACCCTCGCCGAGCGGAACAGGGCCGCCGCCCAGCACCTCACCCACCAGTTCAACGCGCTGACCGACGCCCTGTTCCCGGCCACCGGCCGGACCCACGCACCTCGGGGGAACCGATGAAACTGACCGAAGTCCCGGAGATCACCGGGGCGTTCCTGCTCGAACCCACGCCGCACGCCGACGAGCGCGGCTTCTTCTGCCGCACCTTCGACGCCGACGTGCTCCGCTCGGTGGGCCTCGACCCGCACGCCTTCGTCCAGGACAGCCTGTCCCGCTCGGTCCGCGGCGTGCTGCGCGGCATGCACCTGCGCTCAGGCGACGGCGAGGCCAAACTGGTGCGCTGCTCGTACGGGAAGATCTTCGACGTCGTCGTGGACCTGCGTCCTGACTCGGCGACGTACCGCAACCGCGCCACGTTCGAACTGTCCGGCGACACGCAGGTGACCCTCTACATCCCGGCGGGGTGCGCGCACGGATTCCAGGCGCTGACCGAGACCGCCGACACCTCGTACCGGATCGACCGGCCGCACGACCCGACCGAGGACGTGACGATCGCCTTCGACGACCCGGAGCTCGCCATTCCGTGGCCGCTGCCGGCCACCTCGATGTCCAAGCGGGACCGGGAAGCGCCGAGCCTCGCCGAAGTCCTGAAGCAGAAGGGGAGTTGAGGACGGCGTGCCCATCGAAGAGAGCGAAGAGTTGGACCTGCCCAAGTCACGGTCGGCGAACGAGCGCCTGCACGCCATGATCCCCGGCGGCGCGCACACCTACGCCAAGGGCGACGACCAGTACCCCGAACACCTCGCCCCGGTCATCAGCCACGGACGCGGCGCCCATGTGTGGGACATCGACGGCAACCGCTACATCGAATACGGCTCCGGGCTGCGCTCGGTCAGCCTCGGACACGCCCACCCGCGCGTGAACGAGGCGGTGCGCCGGGAGATCGACCGCGGCAGCAACTTCGTGCGTCCTTCCATCGTGGAGGTCCAGGCCGCCGAGCGTTTCCTGGCGACCGTGCCGACCGCCGACATGGTGAAGTTCGCGAAGAACGGCTCCGACGTCACCACCGCCGCGGTGCGCCTGGCGCGCGCCGTCACGGGCCGCCGGAGGGTCGCCATCTGCGCCGACCACCCGTTCTTCTCCACCGACGACTGGTTCATCGGCACCACGCCGATGCCGGCGGGCATCCCGGCGGCGACGACCGACCTCACGGTGTCCTTCCCGTACGGGGACCTGGCCGCCACGGAGGCGCTCCTCACCCGGTACGCGGACGACGTCGCCTGCCTGATCCTCGAACCCGCCGCCCACAGCGAACCCCCGCCCGGCTACCTCCAAGGCCTGCGCGACCTCGCCGACCGGCACGGCTGCGTACTGATCTTCGACGAGATGATCACCGGCCTGCGCTGGTCGGAGGCGGGCGCCCAGGGCCTGTACGGCGTCGTGCCCGACCTCTCCACGTTCGGCAAGGCGCTGGGCAACGGCTTCGCCGTCTCGGCGCTGGCCGGGCGCCGGGAGCTGATGGAGCACGGCGGGCTGCGCCACCGCGGCGAGCGGGTCTTCCTGCTCTCCACGACGCACGGCGCGGAGACCCACTGCCTGGCGGCGGCGATGGCCGTCCAGAGCACCTACGTGGACGAGGGCATCAGCGCGCGCCTTCACACGCTCGGCGAGCGCCTGGCCGCAGGGGTCCGCGAAGCCGCGTCGAGCATGGGCGTCGGCGAACACGTCCTCGTCCGGGGCCGGGCCAGCAACCTGGTCTTCGCCACCCTGGACGAGCACGGCCAGCCGTCGCAGCAGTACCGCACTCTGTTCCTGCGCCAACTGCTCATGGGCGGCGTCCTCGCCCCCTCGTTCGTGGTGAGCAGCGCGCTCGGCGACGGCGACATCGAGCGCACCGTCGACGTGGTGGCCGAGGCGTGCGCGGTGTACCGGAAGGCGGTCGACGCCGGTGACCCCACGCCGTGGATGGCCGGACGGCCGGTGAAGCCGGTGTTCCGCCGCTTGGTGTGAGGTCAGAGGCGAGCTGGTCGACTGGCGTCCGCCACCCGGTCGACCAGCCACGCAGTGGCAGGGACCACCGCGAGCGCGGTGCACCAGCCGCCGACCGCGTCCGTCGGGTAGTGCGCGCTCAGGGCGACCTCCGCCCACCCCATCACGGCGCCCGCGGCCAGCGCCGCGCCGCACACCAGCGACACCCCGGCCGCTCTGCCGAGCCCGAGCCGCCCGACCGCGACCAGCGCCACCACGAGGGCGAGCGCGGTGAGGAAGGCGGTGTGCCCGCTCGGATACGACAGGTTCCCCGGACCGTGGATGGTGCGGCCCACCACCGACTTGACGACCGTCACCGTCCCCACGGTCAGGGCGACCGCGGCGACCACCAGCACCGCCGCGCGAGGACGGCGCAGCAGCAGACACCACGCCACGGCGGCCGCCACCAGCACCGCCGCACCCACGGGTTCGCCCAGGAAGTCGACGGCCAGGGCGACGCCACGCCACGGCGGCCGCACACTGTCGTCCGTCGGCAGGACGAACCACCGGTCCACCCGGCCGGACTCGCTGTGCCCGGCATACATGACCCCGAGCGTGCCGACCACGAGCGCGGAGAGCGCCGCGATGAGCCCGAGCCAGGCGCGCAGTGCGCCGGGCAGCACCGCAGGCGGCTCGGAAACGGTCTCGCCGGGGCGACCACGGCCCGGCCCCGCTTCAGTCAGGTGATCCAACGCGATCCCCCCGTCGTGTGTCCCACCCACCTTTCGGTGACCCTATCCGCCCCGTGGACGTGGCACCTCTTCAACTCGGCAAGTGGGTACCGGAGTTGGGCCGGGGGAGTGGAGGGGTGTCGGTGAGACGTGTGAAGGGCGGCCGGCGTCCCGTGCTAGCGTTGAGCGTTTGCAGCGCAGCTGTGCCGGTGTCCCGTTGGGTGCCGTCGGCCGGCCGCCGCGTCCCCGCCGCGCCTTCCTCGGTACGGTCCCACCTTCGGAGGAAGGCTCTCTGTGAGCGAATCAGCACGTGCCGACGACGCCCGGCAGCAGGACGATGCGCCGGGCACCACTCCCGTGACGTCCTTCACGGGTCTCGGTCTTCCGGCAGCGGTGCTGCGCACACTCGACGAGCACGGCGTGACGAAGCCCTTCCCCATCCAGGCGGCGGCGCTGCCGAACGCGCTCGCGGGACGGGACGTCCTCGGCCGCGGCCGCACCGGCTCCGGCAAGACCCTCGCCTTCGGCCTGGGGCTGCTCACCCGGATCGCCGGGCGGCGCGCGCAGCCCAAGGAGCCCCTCGCCCTCGTGCTGGTGCCCACCCGGGAACTGGCGCAGCAGGTCACCGAGGCCCTCACCCCGTACGCCGAGGCGCTGCGGCTGCGGCTCGCGACCGTGGTGGGAGGCGTGTCCATCAGCCGGCAGATCGCCGCGCTGCGGGACGGCGCCGAGGTCGTCGTCGCCACGCCCGGTCGCCTGCACGACCTCATCGAGCGCAAGGGCTGCCGCCTCGGCCGGGTGGGCATCACGGTCCTGGACGAGGCCGACCAGATGTGCGACATGGGCTTCCTGCCGCAGGTCACCGAGATCCTGGACCAGGTGCGGCCCGACGGGCAGCGGATGCTGTTCTCCGCCACCCTCGACGGCGACGTCGACCAACTGGTGCAGCGCTACCTGCGCGACCCGGCCGAGCACTCCGTGGACCCCGCGTCGAGCGCGGTCGCCACGATCGAGCACCACCTCTTCGTCGTGCACGGCCCGGACCGGTGGTCCGTCGCCACGGAGATCGCCGCACGGGACGGCCGCGTCCTGCTCTTCCTGGACACCAAGCACGGCGTCGACCAGCTCACCCGGCACCTGCGGGGCAGCGGTGTGGCCGCGGCCGCGCTGCACAGCGGCAAGGCGCAGCCGCAGCGCACCCGGACCCTGAACCAGTTCAAGAACGGCGAGATCACCGCGCTCGTCGCGACGAACGTCGCCGCGCGCGGCCTGCACATCGACGACCTCGACCTCATCGTCAACGTCGACCCGGCGACCGACCCCAAGGACTACCTCCACCGCGCGGGACGCACGGCCCGCGCCGGCCGCTCCGGCACCGTCGTGTCGCTCGTCCTGTCGGGCCAGCGCCGCGAGACGAGCCAGGTCATGGCGGACGCCGACGTCACCGCGAAGGTCACCAAGGTGCGGTCCGGCGAGGCGGAGTTGAGCCGTATCACCGGCGCCAAGGCCCCCTCCGGCAAGCCCCTCGACGGCGGCCCCGCCCAGCGCCCCAAGAACCAGAACGCCCCGTTCCGCGGCCTGGGCAGCACCAAGGACCCGAAGACCGGCTCCGGTTCCACCACCGGCTCCGGTTCCGGAACTGGTTCCGGCTCGGGCGCCCGGGGTTCCCGCAAGACCAACGAGGCGCGCAAGCTCGCGGAGGCGCGGAAGGCGGCGCGGGTACGCAGGGGCGGCTGAGTCCGGCTCAGCCCGCTGCCTGCGACCTGCAGGACATCCCGGTGGAGACCTTCGAGAACGAACTGGTCGACATGGTGACGCGCTACCTGCGCGGCTAACGCCGACCGGCAGGCATCTGTCGCCTTGTCAGCCGCGCAGCCGTCGGCGTTGTCAGCCGCGCAGCCGGCGGCGTTCCAGGGCGTAGGCCAGTCCGTTGAGGGCAAGGCTGGCGCCCGCGACGACCGCCTGGGGTGCGCCCTTCTTGGGCGGGTCCATGAAGGCGGTGCCCGGGTAGGCGATGGCCGAGAGCTGCGTGATCCAGTACAGGGATGCGGCTCCGGTGGCCAGCTTCAGCCGTTGGTCGGCGGTTCCCGCGCCGCGGTTCCACACCGCCCACAGGCCGATCGCGCCCAGGGCCGCGCCGGTGCTCATGGTCTGGGCGTTGTGGAACTTCGCGTGAGGGGGCCAGTTCGGGTTGTGGATGTGGGTGTCGTTCCAGTCGGCGATGTAGGCGCCGCACATGGTGCTCAGCGAGGTCAGCGTCAGCAGCGCGCGTCCAGGGGTGAGGGAGGGCATGACTCTCCTAGATCTCAACTATGAAACAAGTTGTCCCACAGTATCGGTTCGGGTCACCATGCCAGACTGGGGCCGTGACAAGAGAGGCAGTGTCGGCGACCGGATCGGTCAAGCGCGTCGACCCGCGCATCACGCGCAGCAAGACGGCCGCCCTCACCGCGGTTCGGGAGATCCTCTTCGCCGAGGGCTGGGCCGCCGTCACGCACGCGGCGGTGGCCGCGCGCAGTGGCGTGGGGCGCAGCACCCTCTATCGCCACTGGCCCGACGTCGTCGACCTGCTGCGGGACGCGATCGCCGGGGAGATGGCCCGCACCCACAGCGAGCCGAAGGGGCGACTGCGCGAGGATCTTCTCGCCGAACTGAACACGATCCGCCGCCAGTTGCACGACCCGGCGAACCTGCGGCTGATTCGGGTGATCATCGAGCGCGCCGACATCAGCCCGTCCTTCGCGGCACTGAAGCAGGGCCTGTACCGGGAAGGCAGCAGGACGACCGCGGAGATCATCGAAAGCGGAGTGCGCCGCGGCGAGCTGCCGGCGGACACCGATGTGGCCTTCGCCGTCGACCAATTGCTGGGTCCGCTGTTCTTCCGCCGACTCCTCGTGAGCGCGGCATTCGACGCTGCCTACGTGGACCGGGTCGTCAACGGCTACCTTGCGCGCGCCAGTTGAGGACCCGGGGTGCCGCACGCGGCGCAGGATCATCCGGCTCTCCAGCTGTGAACGGCCCGCTCACGCCTGTTGGTTCAGTCGCCGGAGCGGTCCGGCAGGAGTTGATCCGCGAGCGATCGTGCTGTGGCGGTGAGCGCGGCCGTGTCCAGCCCGGTGCGGCTCATGAATACGAGCCCTTGCTGCGCGGCCAGGAGGGCCCGCGCGAGCGCGATCGGATCCGCTGCGGCCGGTAGGTCGCCCTCGCGTTGGGCGCGGGCGACGCAGTCACCGATCAGCGCGGTGGACGTCTCGTAGCTGCGGTGGGCGTGGTCGAGGACTTCCGGATCGGCGTTACCGAGTTCGCAGGTGCTGTTGGCCATCAGGCAGCCACGCCGTGCGCCGGTGCCGGTCGGGTCGTCGATCGGTGCCTCGATGAGCATGCGTAGTGCGTCCAGGGCCCGTGGAGTCTCGGCGAGGGCTTCCCGGAGTTGGCCGTGGCGATCGTCGGTGTAGCTGCGCAACACCCGGAAGAAGAGCTGGCGCTTGTCGCCGAACGCCGCATACAGGCTGCCTTTGCCCAGGCCGCTGACCCGCATCAGGTCTTCCAGCGAGGTCGCGGCGTAACCGGCGTCCCAGAACTGCTCCTGGACGGCGTCCAGTACCTGCTTCTCGTCGAACGTTCGCGGGCGTGCCATGTGGACAGGATACGGATTCTTGACTGTTCGGTCCACCATTCTTATGGTGGACCGAACAGTCAAGAACTCCATGGCACGTTGCACCCAGGGAAGTGGGAAGCACATGGGAAAGCTGGACAACAAGGTGGCGATCGTGACCGGCGGGTCGCGGGGGATCGGGGCGGCGTCGGCGCGGGCGCTGGCCGACGAGGGAGCCGACGTCGCGATCAGCTACTCGTCCTCGGCGGATCAGGCCAAGGCCGTGGTCGCCGACCTGGAGGCGAAGGGGGTGCGTGCGGCGGCCTTCCAGGCCGACCAGGCGGACGCGACGCAGGCGGTGGGCCTGATCCGGCGCGTGGTCGAGCAGTTCGGGAGACTGGACATTCTGATCAACAACGCGGCCACTGGTGGCGGCGGCCTCGTCGACAGCGAGATCCTCGACCAGGCCGCCATCGATCGCCAACTCGCCGTCAACTACACCAGCGTGGTGGCCGGGATCCAGGCCGCTGTGCCGTCGCTGCCCGAGGGCGGACGGATCGTCAACATCAGCTCTGGTGCGGCTGCGCGGGCGGGTTTCCAGGGGATGGCGTACTACGCGAGCACGAAGTCGGCCCTCGAGGGCTTCAGCCGGGGCGCGGCCCGCGACCTGGCGCACCGGGGCATCACGGTCAACGTCATCCAACCCGGGTTCGTCGACACCGAAGGCAACCCCGCCGACGGCCCGGCCGCATCCATGTTCCTTCCGACCACGGCGATGGGCCGGTACGGCAGGCCGGAGGAGATCGCCGCAGGCGTCGCCTTCCTGGCCAGCCCGCAGGCCTCCTACGTCACCGGCGCGGTGCTGAGGATCGACGGCGGATACGGCGCATAGCCCGACCGGGCAGCCAGCAGTGGGCAGCTGACAGTGGGCGGCTCGTGTCGGGCACCCGGCTGCCCTCGGCCCGAGCCCTCGCCGCTGATCCAGGTAAAGCCCGTAACACCGTGGCGGCCAGGCGGGCCGAGCCGCGCCCGCTCCTCCCCGCCCCGCCCACCGACGCGTAGGTGGTGCTTCCGCTTCAGCCGCTCCCGGGAAGCGTGATGCCGTAGGACCGCATCTTCCGGTAGATGGTCGTACGGGAGATGCCGAGCCGCTGCGCCGCCAGCAGTTTGTTGCCCTCTGCCGCCAACAGGGCCTGGACCAGGGTGTCGCGCTCGGACGCCTCCCAGGCGCTGAGGGACCGGCCGCCCGCGCTGTGCAGGGACGGCGGCAGGTCGCGGAGTTCGATCCGGTAGGTGCGGCGGCCCGCCGCGGCCTCGCGCAGGGCGGCGTCCAGTTGGCGGATGTTGCCGGGCCAGCCGTGCCGCCGCAGCAGCGGCAACACCTCCGGGGCGCATTCGATGTCCGCGCCGACGCGTCGCAGCAGGCAGTCGACCAGGGCGGGGAGGTCCGCGAGGCGGTGCCGCAGTGCGGGAACGGCCGCCGCTTCCACGAAGCAGCGCCTCAGGGGCTCGGGCACGCCATGTGCCTGGTGGAGCGTGCCCACGATCCAGGTGCCTTGCGCCGCCGCGGCCTCCAAGGCCTCGGCGACAGCGGCTCCTTGTTCGGGGGTCACGGCGTCGACGTTGCGCAGGACCAGGGCGCGGCCCGCCCCTGCGGCTGCCTCGCGCAGTGCGGTCGGCAGGTCGCCCCCGGCAGTGGAGCGGGCGGCCGTGGCATCCACGACGGCGGGGGCCGAGGCCGCCCCGGTCAGCGCGTGCGCGGCACCGACCAGTGCCGACTTGCCCGTTCCCGCCTCGCCGTGGAGGAGGAGCGGCGTCCGATCGCGGGCGCAGCGGGACGCCGTGCGGGAGACGGTGTTCCACGCCGGATCCGTCCCGGCCAGGCCCGGCAGCGGCCACGGCCGACTCGCCTCCTGCTCCGTGCGCGTACGGGAACCGGAACGGGGCCGGTGCCCGCCGGAGGCGAGGTCCGAGAAGGCCAGCTCCAGCAGGTAGCCGGCCGCGCCCGCCGAGCTGTTGACCTGGCGGCAGCGCATCAGGACGGTCCCGCCGCCGGTCAGTTGCACCTCCTTGCGGCTGCGCGGCGCGTGCCCCAGTTCGGCGGCGGCCTCGTGCAGCAGCCGGTGGTCGTCGCCCGTGAGCCGCGCGGAGGCGGCCGAGTTGGCGAGCACGAGATCTTGGCCGAGACAGAGCACCGGCCGGTCACCGTAGTGGCTCACCTGCTGGAACGCCTCGAGCAGAGCACGTTGGTGCGAGCTGCTGAACTCGTACATCACGCGTTCGATGTCACCGGCGGCCTCCTGCACCAGGGCCGCCATGAGGGTGCGCGCCGGGCCGTTCCAGCACGTGAGGTTCATGGCTCCCTCGACCCGCCCGGTGACCGAGTTGCGGATCGGTGCGGCCGCGCAGGAGACGTTCTGCAGGCGTTCGTTGAAGTGCTCGGTGCCGAGGACCACGTTGGGTCGGCGCTCCTCCAGGGCGACCCCGATGCCGTTCGTGCCGACGAACTGTTCGGCGTAGTTGAAGCCGGGGGCCAGGTGGACCCGGTCCAGGTGCGTCGAGAGCCGCTTCTCCCCGACGCGGCGATCGCGCACCCAGCCCTTGCGGTCCGTCACGATCACCGAGGCGTCCGAACCCGCCAGCGCCTGCTCCAGCCGGTCGAGGACGGGCGCGGCGGCGCGGACCAGGCGGCTCTCCCGGTCGAAGTCCGGCTGGTAGGGGACGACCACCTCGTCCGTGCCGACCCCCAGGTACTTGGAGCGCTGCCAGGAGTTGCGGATGCCCTCGGGCACGATCTGCGCAGGCGGTTCCGCATGCGTGAGGAACTGCAGGCGCGCTCGCGCGATGGTCCGGTCCCGCTCCGTGCTGTCACTGAGCATGGCGTCTCCGATGGGCGTGTTTCCGCCATATTACGAACGTGTTTGTACCCCGACAACGGGCTGTTCGCCAAGACTCCCTGTGCGTTTTCCGCGCACTGGTACGCGCATTGGTACGCGCACTGGTATGCGCATTGGTACGGGAGCCGGCCCCGGTGTGTTCCACATTGAAAAACTCGACGCGGCCCCCGGGCCCCACGCTGATGGCCGGCGCCGCACAACGGGTGCGGTGGCCCGCCGTCGAGCACAGGAGCCCCCATGACTTCCGCCGACAACGCACCCCGTACCGCGATCGTCACCGGCGCAGCCCGCGGCATCGGCCGCAGCATCGCGGAGCGGCTGGCCCAGGACGGACTCGATGTCGCCGTCGCCGACCTCCCCGGCATGAGCGAGGAGCTCGGCGAAGTGGCCGCCGGCATCGAGAAGACCGGCCGCAGGGCCCTCGCCGTGCACGCCGACGTATCCAGCAAGGAGCAGACCGACGCGCTCGTCGAGGAGGTCGCCGGCCGCCTCGGCAGGGTCGATGTCTACGTCGCCAACGCCGGTATCGCCAGGGTCACTCCGCTCCTCGACACCGGGCTCGACGAGTTCGAGCAGATCATGGCCGTGAACCTGCGCGGCGTCTTCCTCTCCTACCAGGCCGCCGCACGGCAGATGATCGCCCAGGGCGGCGGCGGAAAGATCATCGGCGCCGCGTCGATCGTCGCGTACCGCCCGTTCGCGCTGCTCGGCACCTACTCGGCGTCGAAGTGGGGCGTACGCGGTCTGACCCAGGCCGCCGCCATGGAGTGGGCGCGGCACGGCATCACCGTCAACGCGTACTGCCCGGGCATCGTCGGCACCGACATGTGGGACCTGATCGACGAGCGCCTCGCACAGGAGGAGGGCCTGGAGAAGGGCCGGGCCATCAAGAAGTACGCGGAGGCGATCGCGCTCGGCCGCGTCGAGGAGCCCACGGACGTCGCCTCCTTCGTCTCCTACCTGGCCTCACGCGACTCGGACTACATGACCGGCCAGTCCGTCATGATCGACGGCGGCATCCAGTTCTCCTGACGCACACCAAGGAACCAAGGAACCGAGGACCTGAGGAGACAGATGTATTCCAAGGACGGCGAGAACTACTTCATCGTCGACGCGCACATCGCACTCTGGGACGCCCGACCCGAGAACCAACTCAACATCCACGGCAAGCAGTTCATCGACTGCTTCTACGACTACCACCGCAACCTGAGCCCGGAATCCGAGGTGTGGCCGTACGAGGAGTACCTCTATCAGGGCGGCGAGCGCCTGATGAAGGACCTCTTCGCCGACGGGTACGTCGACCACGCCATCTTCCAGCCCGCACGCCTGGGAGCGTTCTACCGGAGCGGCTTCGGGCAGACGGAGGAAGCCTTCGCGCTCGCCCGGAAGCACCCGGACAAGCTGACGTACAACCACTCCTGGGACCCCCGGTACGAGCAGAAGGGGCTCGACCAACTGCGGCGCGACGCCGAGCGGTTCCGGCTCAAGGGCGTGAAGCTGTACACCGCCGAGTGGAAGGGCGACAGCCGCGGCTACAAGCTCGACGACCCATGGACGTACCGCTATCTCGAGGTGTGTCAGGAACTCGGGATCAACAACGTCCACGTCCACAAGGGGCCGACGATCCGGCCGCTTGACCGGGACGCCTTCGACGTCGCGGACGTCGACAAGGTGGCCACGCAGTTCCCCGAGATGAACTTCGTCGTCGAGCACTGCGGACTGCCCCGCCTCGAGGACTTCTGCTGGATCGCCACCCAGGAGCCCAATGTGCACGCGGGCCTCGCCGTCGCGATCCCCTTCATCCACACCCGGCCGCGGTACTTCGCGCAGATCATCGGCGAACTGCTCTACTGGCTGGACGAGGACCGCATCCAGTTCTCCAGCGACTATGCGCTCTGGACGCCCCGTTGGCTGATCGAGCGGTTCGTCGACTTCCAGATCCCCGAGGACATGACGCCCGAGTACGCGCCGATCACCCTGGCGCAGAAGAAGAAGATCCTCGGCCTGAACGCGGCGGCCATGTACGACATCGAGGTTCCGGCCGGCCTCGGCGTCACCGCACCGGCGGCGGCCTGACATGCGCGCCGACGCACGGGAACGGTCCGCCCGCGCCGCGCTGGACACCGTCCTCGACCCGGAACTGGACGAGCCGATCACCGACCTGGGCTTCGTACGCTCCGTGTCGGTGACCCCCGACGGGGCGCTCACCGTCCGCCTCAGGCTCCCCACCTCGTTCTGCTCGCCCAACTTCGCGTACCTGATGGCCTCGGACTCCAAGGACGCGCTGACGGCGCTGCCCTGGACACGGGACGTCGTGGTGCTGCTCGACGACCACCACGACTCGGACCTGATCAACGAGGGTCTCGCCGCGGACGCGGGCTACCGCGGCACGTTCGGGGCCGAGGCCGAGAAGGACCTCGAAGCGCTGCGGCTGACGTTCCGCCGCAAGGCCCATTCGGCGGCGATGGAGCGGGCGTTGACGCTCCTGCTCCGCGAGCACCCCGACCTCACCGAGGAGAATCTCCACGACGTGGTCCTCGCCGACCTCCCCGACGCGGCGACCTCCGGTGCGCTGCTGCGGCGACGGGAGGCGCTCGGACTCGGTGTGGCGCCGTCCGATCCCGTGCTGGTGGACGAGGAGGGGCGGCGCGTTCCGCCGGGCGAGATCCCGCTCCGGCTGCGCTTCGCCCGTGCGGTCCGGGTCTCGATCGACGGCAACGCGCACTTCTGCCGGGGGCTGCTGCGCACCCGCTATCCGCAGTCCGCGGCCGACCAGTCGAAGGAGAACGTCTCATGAAGGCAGTCCAAGTCGTGGGCTACGGCAAGAACCTCGAGATGGCCGAGGTCCCGACCCCCGAGATCACCGGCCCGTTCGACGTGATCGTCAGGATCGGCGGCGCCGGTGTGTGCCGCACCGACATCCACATCCTGGAGGGGCAGTGGGCGCAGAAGTCCGGCGTCACACTGCCCTACACGATCGGCCACGAGAACGCCGGCTGGGTCCACGCCGTCGGCAGCGCCGTCACCAACGTCGCCGAGGGCGACAAGGTCATCGTCCACCCGCTGATCACCTGCGGACTGTGCCGGGCCTGCCGGGCGGGCGACGACGTGCACTGCGAGAACAACCAGTTCCCGGGCATCGATACGGCCGGGGGCTACGCCGAGTACCTGAAGACCTCCGCGCGCAGCGTCGTGCGGATCGACGACTCCCTCGAACCGGCCGACGTCGCGGCGCTCGCCGACGCGGGCCTCACGGCGTACCACGCCGCGGCCAAGGCGGCCCGCAAGCTGCGGCCGGGGGACCGCTGCGTGGTGATCGGCGCGGGCGGGCTCGGCCACATCGGCGTACAGGTCCTCAAGGCCCTCACCGCCGCCGAGCTCCTCGTCGTCGACCGCAACCCCGACGCGGTGGCCCTGGCCACATCCATCGGGGCCGACCACGGCGTCGTCGCCGACGGCGGCCACGTCGACCGGGTGCGCGAACTGACCGGCGGACAAGGGGCGGAGACGGTCATCGACTTCGTCGGCGAGGGCGGCTCCACCAAGGACGGCGTCGGCATGCTGCGCCAGGCCGGCGACTACCACGTGGTCGGCTACGGCGAGAACATTGACGTCCCGACCATCGACATCATCTCCGCCGAGATCAACTTCATCGGCAACCTCGTCGGCTCATACAACGACCTGTGCGAACTGATGGTCCTGGCCGCACAGGACCGCGTCCGCCTGCACACCGCGAAGTACCCCCTCGACCGCTTCCAGGACGCGCTGGACGACCTGGAGAGCGGGCACATCCGCGGCCGGGCGATCCTGACGCCCTGACTGGTTCGCCGATCGGCCGGCCGATGTGGTCAAGGTGGTCGAGGGGGTCGAGGGGGTCATGGTGGTCGAGTGGCCATGTGCAAGTGCGCCTAGGCAGGCACCCTTTCCAGAGCCGGGCGTTCGACCTCGGTCAGGAAGTCGAGCGTGTCGAGCGGCTGGTCGGTGAAGTAGTCCGCGATGAGCCGGGAGAACTCCTTGCCCCGTTCGAGGTTGGGCAGATGGTCGGCCTCGCGGATCAGGGAGAACTGCCCCTGCTGAATCGTTGCGGCGACTTCGCGCACCCGGTCCGGGGTGGAGAACTCGTCGAACTCACCCGTGAAGCACAGGGTCGGCACGTCGGGAATTCCCCCCGGAGGAAGACCGGGAGTGGCCAGGACGCGCTCCAGGATCGCGGCGTGCCGGGGCACATCGGCCTCGGTGATGGCGCTCATCGTGCACGCCAGCAGCCGGGCCGTCACGGCGCGCTTGCGGACGGGACGGTCCGGGTGGGCCATGAGCGCCTCGACCGTCACCTGGCCATAGGCACTCGAAATGCCCCCGGAGGCGAGGCTGTCGACCATGGCCCGAAGCGCGGTCCGGCACTCCGCCGGATACTCCATGGAAGCCCCGGCCAGCATCAGGCGTTTGACGCGCTCGGGACGTTGCTGGACCAGCCGGTACGCGATGGGGACGCCGTAGGAAGCGGCGAACAGGTTGACGGGGCCCAGCTCCAGCTGCTCCAGCAGATCGCCCAGCACCTCGGCGAGGAAGTCGAAGCCGTACTCCGCCGGCAGGTCGTCGGCCTTGCCCGACCCGGGGAGGTCGACGGTGATGACGGTCGCCACCTCCGTCCATGGCTTCTCCAGTCGTCGGAAGGCGTACATGTCCTGGAAAGAGCCACCGAGCAACACGATGGGCTCTGTCCGAGGAGCGGGGTTCTCGACGATTCGGCAGTCATAGTCGAACCCTTTGAAATGCAGCCGACGCACGAATTCCTCAGGCATGAGCGGGTGACTCCTAGAAGCAGGGGAACGGTCACCAGGCCCAACGAACCTCAGCTGATGGGGTAATGGATCAACACAAGACGCCGACATTCACTCGTCTCTTGGTCGCCCCGCCCGGCTTGCTGAAGCCGGGCAGGAGGTGTGGGCCGGGGCCCGCCGGGGCAGCGCAGGAGTGATCGGGACCAGTGAGCCCCGGCGGCCGTCTCCACCGGCCGGTTCTCGGAACTGAAGGGCGCAGGGCAATGGATCGAGCCGTCGTTGTCGGGGCGGGTGTCCTGGGCGCCAGCGTCGCCTACCATCTCGCACGCTCTGGAGCCGAGGTCATCGTCCTGGAGGCGGAGCGGCCCGCGTCCGGCGCGTCGGGTGCCACCTTGTCCATCGACGTGACTCATCTGCAGACCCCGCACGCCTACTACCGGTTGAACCGTGAGGGCTCCGAGGGGCACCTCCGTCTCGCCGAGGAGCTCGGCGGCCCCTCGTGGCGGCACCCTGCGCCCCTGATCCAGTGGGCCGACGGCGACGCGGCGCAGCAGGCGCTGCGTGAGCGCGCGTTGCAGGCCCGGTCGTGGGGGCACGCATGCGGCCTCGCGCCTGCCGCCGCACTGCGCGAGGCCGCTCCCGCAGTCGACCCCGCCGCCTGCACCGCCGAGGAAGTCGTCGTGCACACCGGCGCGGCCTGGTTCGACGCGCCCCGTTTCGTGCACGCTTTGTTGGAGGCGGCGGCGCGCCACGGGGCCGAACTGCACTACCGCACCCCTGTCACGGGGCTGCTGCGGGAAGGCACCCGCGTCGCGGGAGTGGTGGCCGGGGAGCGGCGCTTCACCGCCAGTGCTGTCGTCAACTGCGCGGGACCCGCAGCGGAGGCGCTCGCCGCGATCGCCGGCGTACGGCTGCCGATGCGGGCGGTGCCCGGGCTTCTTGTCGAGAGCGGCCGACTGACGGACTCTCCGTTGGAGGCGATCCTCGCCGCCCCGAGGATCGACTTGCGGCCCACGCCGGACGGCGGAGTGCTGGCCCTGTCCCGGGACATCGACGCACACCTCGGTGGGCCGCTCGACGGCCTTCCTCAGGAGCTGTTCCGGCGCGCGGGCGATGTCCTGCCAAAGCTGCTGCGGGCCGGCCCCGCCGCCGCCCGTGTCGGCGTCTGCCCCGTGCCGCTGGATGGGTTTCCCCTGGTGGGGGCCGTGCCTGAGGCGCCCGGCCTCTACCACCTCGTCGCGCACAGCGGGGTCACCCTCGCGCCGGTGCTCGGCCGGCTCGCCGCCCGAGAGATCACCACCGGGCGGCCGTCTCCGGAGCTCGCCGCGTACCGTCCCTACCGGTCGATGTCCGGCGACGTGTACGCCGAGAACATGCGCGCCATGGGGCGCCACGTTTCGCGGGGATCGGCAGAGCCCCACGTCCAGCTCTAGGCAGGAGCGGCGAGGCGATCCGCCCGTGGGAGGCTCGAACACGCGCAGCAGTATGGGTGTTTCCTGACGTCTTGCCGGGTTTCGTTTCCTTGGCGGCGGCGTAGGAGGTACAGGGCGGCCCGTGGACGGGAGGCCCGGAGCTACCGAGAGGGAGTGTGCGGATGGCTACACCGTCGCAAGCGTTGGTGAACGGGCAGGCCACGCAGGACGAGGTCGAGCGGATCCCGGTCCCGGACGAATATCTCGCCGCACACGTACGCGTGGAGGACATCGCCATGTTCGGGGATTCAACGGACAAGGACGTGCGCCGTTCGCTGCGCGTCGGTCCGGTCCCCATGCCTGAACTCGCTCCGGACGAGGCGCTGGTGGCTGTCATGGCCAGTTCGGTGAACTACAACACCGTGTTGACCGCCACGTTCGCACCGGTGCCTACGTTTCGGTTCCTGCAGCAGTTCGGCCGACAGGGTGGGTGGGCCGCCCGGCACGACCAGCCCTACCACGTCGTCGGTTCCGATGCCGCCGGTGTCGTCCTCCGCATCGGCTCCGGCGTCCGGCATTGGAAGCCCGGCGACCACGTGGTGGTCAGCCCCGCCTACGTAGATGACCAGGAGCCCGGCACGCATGCCGACGGCATGCTCGGCGCTGAGCAGCGCGCCTGGGGCTTCGAGACCAACTTCGGCGGACTGGCCGAGTACGCCATCGTCCGGGCGAGCCAACTCGTCCCCAAACCAGCCCTCCTGACCTGGGAAGAGGCCGCGGTGAACACGCTGTGCGCGGGCACCGCCTACCGGATGCTGGTCGGCGAGCACGGTGCTCGCCTCAAACAGGGTGACGCCGTGCTGATCTGGGGCGCCGCCGGCGGACTCGGCGCCTACGCGGTCCAGTTCGCCAAGAACGGCGGAGCGCTCCCCATCGGGGTGGTCACCTCACAGCACAGCGCCGACGTACTGCACCGGCTCGGATGCGGCCTCGTCATCGACCGCACGGAAATCGGCCTGACCGACGACGCGGCCGACGATCCCGACCGAGTGCTGGAGATCGGCAAGAGGCTCGGGTCGATCATCCGCGCCAGGATCGGCCGCGACCCGGACATCGTGTTCGAACACACCGGCCGAGCCACCTTCGGCATCTCCGTCTTCGTGGTCCGCCGTGGCGGCACCGTCGTCACCTGCGGCTCCAGCAGCGGCCACCAGCACAGCTACGACAATCGCTACCTGTGGATGCGGCTCAAGCGCATCATCGGCAGCCACATCGCGAGCCTGCAGGAGACCTGGGACTGCAACAGACTCATCGGGCTCGGCCACATCGTGCCCACCCTGTCCGCGGTCTACCCGCTGTCCCGGTTACCCGAGGCGACCCGGCTCGTACAGATGAACCAGCACACCGGCAAGGTAGCGGTGCTCTGCCAGGCCCCCAGCCCGGGGCTCGGGGTCACCGACACCGAGCTGCGCCACACCGTCGGCGAGGAACGACTGTCCCCGTTCCGCACCCCACGCCCCCTCGTGACGCAGACTGAAGCGACGGCCGGGACATGACCGGCGACATGACCGGCGGCTCCGGCTGAACAGGTCGAGCGAAGGCGCCTGACGGGAACAATCCCGGTTCGGGCGCCGCCCTCCGTGTCCCCTAGAAGAACCCGAGCTTCTGCGCCAAGTAGCTCACCAGGAGGTTCTTCGCCTGCTCGTGGGTCAACTTCGTCGGACCGTGCGCTGAGAGAGATCCCGCTGGTCACAGGGTCGTGTTGGTGGTGAGGCCGAGGTCGTGGAGGGGCAGCAGGTCTCGCAGGATGCTGCGGGACAGCGTGAGCTGAACGCACCGACTGGGGTTGGCCAGGGTGAGGCTCCCGCCTGCGTGGTGGATGGCCTCACGGATGCCGAGGACGGTGAAGAAGCAGCCGTTGTCACAGCGGGTCACCAGGGACAGGTCCATGATCAGGTGACGGCTGCCCTCGCCCAGGACTTGGGAGGCGAGCTCGCAGAATGCGGGGATGCTGCCGGTGTCGAGCTCGCCGTCCAGGGCCAGGGTCATGAAGTAGTCGGGGGTGATGGGCGTGCGCTTCAAGGCCATCCGCAGACCCCTTCGGTGCGGGTCCGGATCGCACCCCCTGCCGCTCACCGGGCCTCGGCGCAATCGACCTGGCCGGCACGATGGTCAGGGTGCATCGCTCCGTACCTCTTGATTCCAGTAGTTGACTTGCATCCGAGTCCCCACGGGATGACGTGCACCGATCGGTTCACCCGTACCCGCCCGCTCACCGCAACGGCCCGCGCGCCCACGCTTCGCGGCCCGAGGCCCCCACGCCCGGCCCCGTGACGGGCAGCTGCTTCCAGCCCCACGCCCGGAGCAGCTCTCTGATCCCGGTCGTCGTCCTGTCGAGGTCCACACCGGCCACGACCAGGTCCTGGGCATGACGCGACAGCAGCAGGTCGCCGAGGCGGGTCGCGACACCGTGGCGGCGGTGTGCGGGCTGCACCATCACCTCGGTCAGGACGAACACCCGCCCGGACGCGGCGAGTTCCGACGTTCGTGGCGGCGCCTCGACGGGGAAGTCGGCCCACCAGGCCCCGTCGGGCTCCAGGCGGAATCCATACGCGCAGCCGACGAGGCCGCTCGCGTCGGCGACGGCCATATCGAAGCCGTCGTGCCGCACGTGCTGCTCGAAGCGGCGGAGAAAGCCCGCCCGGTCCCGGTACTCGGCCCCGGCGGCGTCGCGGTATGCGGTCATGTACACATCGGCGACTGCCTCTCGCTGTTGATCGGCCTGCCATCGGGTGAACCGGCGCAGATAAGCCTCGGCCATTCGGACTCCCTTCGCGGCCCCTCCGACGCGGCGGGGCTCAGCGGGCGTGCTTGCGTCTGGTGCGAGCACGGCGGTGGCGCGCCGGGAACCGCCCGCGGCCCCCGTCCCGATGGTCGTGCTGCCCGGCAGGGACGGCGGGTGCAGGGGGCCGGGGGAGCGGAGACGCACCGCCGTCCGCCAGTGCCGCGGGGGCCCGACGGTCGGACACGGTGCGGCTGTAGGTGCGCAAGGCGTTCCTTTCGGCCTGCTGTGTGTTCCGGCGTTGGATCACATACGCGGCGACGGCGATCAGTACCAGGAAGGTGGCTGCGGTGAGCGCGGTGTCCATGGCGGTCACCGGCTCGCGGTCAGGCGGATGATGCGGGTGGAGGTCGCGCCGCACGCGGGCCCGGCCGGATCGCAGGCGGCGGAGCGGCCGCAGCCCGTCGGGGACAGCGCGGCACGAGCCGCGGGATGCCGGGACGGGGGAGGCAGGGAAGCGCGGATGGGCGTGGTGGTCGCGGTCATGACGCGGACCCGTCTTCGGGGGCGACGTGCAGGTCGTCCCCGATGCTGTTGCTCGCCGAGGACGAGACCCGCGTGGATGCCGGAGTGCGAAGTGCCCTTGGTAGCTCCACGGTACCCCTACGGCCGCGGTTCGTGACGGCCCCGTCACCAACCGTCATCCGTGCGTCACTTCGGCAGGCTTTCGGCCGCCATCAGAACGGCTCCAGCAAGGCGGCGTTCCGCTCGGCCGAATTCCGTTCAGGCAGGAGTACGGTGAGCGTAGCGAGGCCGTTCGTATATCGGTGCCCGAGCACCTCGGAGCGCCCTTCCCCTCGCCGTCGCTCGAACAGGTCACCATCACCGCGGTCGCGCCCGGCACGGCTTCGATCGCAGTCAGCTCGAGCCGCCTGCCGCCTTATCCGCCTCGTTTCTCGAACGTCACGGCCGGCTGCCCATGCGCCGACCGACATCGGTCCGCGTCGCCGCCCGCCGCATCTGACGACCATCGTCAACCGCCCGTCCGTGCAAGGCAGTCGGCAGGAGACGCATCTCATGACCCTCGGAACGTACCCCCCTCACCTCCCTCACCCTCCTCATCCCTCGCAGTCCCTGTTGCGTCTGCGCCTGGCGCTCCACGCCGGTGGGCCCCGGGCCATCGACGGAGCATGGTGGCCGCGCTCGTACGACCTGCTGGTCGAACTCCCCTCTCTGCTCGCCGGGTTGCCCCGAGCCTGGGGTCATATCGCCAGCGTCATGTACAACGGCGCGGTGTGGTCGCCGGCGCCGGGCCGGATGTTCGTCGCCGGCGAGGTCGTCCGCCTGCGCAGAAGCCCGACGGCCGCCACGCACACCGTCGTCCTCCTCGCCCCCGGCCACGGGCGCTGGGACCTGCTCGTCGTTCCTCCGGGTACGACCGAGGAGGCCGCGGGGCCGATCATGGACGGTGCGGCGGGCGTGAGCAGGGCGCTGGTGAGCTCCGGAGGCGCAAAGGGCGAGGAGGAGCTGGTCCAGTAACTGCCGGAGTACGGTGGAAAGACCGAGGGTTCCTCGTGCATCGGCCCGGCGCCCGTGCCGTTCTCGGCGATCGATGACACTGGGCCCGCTTCGGGGGTGCCCGGGACAGGGTTCGCCACATGGCAGAGCGTGCGTTCCGATCGACCGATGCGCAGTCGCATGCACGGATGAGTTCCCAGTGCCCTTCCCCCTGGGAAGCGGATCGGGTCCGCCCGTTGTCCAGGAGCCAGATCGCCGACCGTCTCCAGGAACTGGGCGCGTTGTACGCGGCCAACTCCGTCGTGCGGCCTGAGGAACGGGAGTGGCGGAGCCGAGCGTTCCTGCGGCGTCTGGTGACGGACCTCAGGCGTCCCGGCTTCGCACTGGTGGTCGCGGAGAACACGCCGCTGACGGGGTGCGCGTACGGATTCCCCTTCCGCGGAGGGCTCTTCGAGATCAGGGAGATCGTCGTGCCGCAGCGGGTGCGGGAGCAGTCCCCGAGCCGGGACTGGAACCTGGCCCGTCGGCTGCAGCGGCGCCTGCTCGACGACCACGGTCACGCCACCGGCCTCACCCTGGTCGACCGCACCGACGTGAAGGCCCTCGCGGCACTGCGGTCCTGGGGATGGCGGGACACCTCAGGAACCCCTTACGGAATACCGCTGTTGGACCCGCGCTGTGCCTTGCTGCTCGGCCGGTGAGCGGCGGACCGATTCGGGATGCGGCTTGATGGCCGCGCCCGGCATGGAAATACTGGCAAGGTGGGCGCGGAACCGCCAGACCGGTCAACCTTCAGCGACGTCATCGGCCCATCCCATGGGCCGACGGCGCAGGTGAGCGCGACCTGCAGGCCGACGATCGCGAGGCGGCTGCCGATGAGCGCGAACGGGCCTTGAATGCCCGGGAGAAGCACGCGGACCGAAGGGCCCGCGATACCGGCGCAGCAGCCCCCCGGCTCCCTGCAGCAAGAGATCGCCGTTTCAGGACGGTTGCTCGACCCCGCGAGTCGGTCGCGGGAGAGCAATCTGGGCATCCACGTGCAGCAACTCCACGCGCGATACCTCACCGCCGCAGCCAAGCTGGCCGACGCGCACGACATGGAGGCCCAACACCATGAACGCGTCGCCCAGAGCGAGGCGTCAACCGCGGAAGAGCACCGCAGCCACGCCCGCAAGGCCCGCCAGGCGGCGCTGCACATCCGCACGGCCGCCCACCAAGCTACGTACCCAGAGGACGCGGACCTGCCGCCCGATGCTCGCCACACTCCGTGAGGAGCAAGCTCACGGTGATCCGGCACCAATGACTGACCATGCGCGCTCAACGCCCCTCGTGGCGAGCTCTCACATGGTCACAGAGATGACGTCGCGGAGACGGTAGAACTCGTCGACCTGCGGCAGCACTTCGTCCACGGCCAAGAACCGTCGACCACACCGCAGCCCGCCAGGGCGATGTCCGGGCGGGCTCAACCACTCTCACGCGACGATCGACAGTCGCCCAACGGACGGGACAACATATCGGCGGAGCAGTACACACGCGACGGCATTCCCGTGCAGCACGCCTTCACCGACAACGCGTGACGGTCGGCGGCGACCAGATGCTGCCGGTGGCTGAACCGCCCGGGTCCGGCATCGGCACGGTGTTCGGCACACTACGGACCCAGAAGGCAGCCACGGAGCTGCCGGGCGGCGTCGCCCGGACCGTTCGATGCGGCCTACGACCGCACCGTCACGCCCGATGAGCGCGGGCGCCGGACCTACCCGCGAAGACAGACCCGCAGACCTCCCGTGGCCTCAAGGCGAGATCACGGTGGCGAGTACGTGCGGAGGGCCAAGTTCGCCACAGTCGAGGCGGTGGTGCGATGCCAGCGTGCACTGCCGCGCAGCATCGCATGGTCGCCGCCGGGCACGAGGGACACGTCCGCTCTGGCGCCGGCCGCACGTGCCCGTCGGACGAACGCCACCGAGGCCTGCGGATCAGTAACACGGTCGTGGTCGCCGTGGAGCACCATGACGTCCTTGCCTCTCAGGTGCGCGACGGGTTCATCCTCCGGGCACCAGGGGGCCAGCGCCACGACGGCCTTGACCTGGGGCGCTCGCGCGGCGTGCAGGGCGGCGCGGCCGCCCATCGAGTGGCCCACGAGCACCACCGGTACGTCGCCGACGAGGCGCGTCAGTTCCTGGAGCGCCTGCTCGGCGTCGTGCAGGGCGTCGGCATCGGGCCCGTTCCAGCCGCGCACGCGGTATCGCACCTGCGCCAGGAGGACCGGATCGTCCGCCAGAGTCGCGGAGACCGCGCGCACGAAGGGCCGCATGCGCAGTGCCGCGAGATGCCAGGGCCGTGACGGGGAACGGCTGTCTGCGCGCCCGCCGTGCAGGAACAGCACCGCGGCACGCGCTCCGAGCGGAATGCGGCGCGCAATCAGCGCACCACCCGTGGCTGCCCCGTTGGCATGCTGCTCAGGACCGGTCACCCGTCCTCCCTCCGCTCCGGGACGCGACGTGGAACGCCCATTACTGATCATTCGACACGCTACGTGCCACGGTTTGGTCGATCAGGCCAATCCGCGGCCTCGCGGAGTCCGGATTACCTGTGACAGTTCCCGACCACGGAGGGTCCCGTGAAAGAAGCCGTACACATCGGCAGAAATCCATCAGCCGGTCCGGACCTGGAGGCGCTGGTGGGGCGCGTGGCCCTCGGCGACGAGGATGCGTTCGCGTCGGTGTACGACACCGTGATGGGCCCTGTCCTCGGCACCGTACGTGCCGTCCTGCGCGACCTGGCGCAGTCCGAGGAGGTCGCGCAGGAGATCATGGTGGAGGTGTGGCGTACCGCTCCCCGCTACCGCACCGACCGCGGAACGGCGATCAACTGGATCCTCACCCTCGCCCACCGGCGCGCCATCGACCGGGTCCGCTCCGTGGAGGCCGCCTCGGCGCGTGACCACAAGGCCGCACTCCTCGACCACACGCCGGAATTCGACGAGGTGACCGAACAGGTGGAGGCGCGCCTGGAACGCGAGCAGGTGCGGCGCTGTCTGCGTACCTTGACCGAGATCCAGCGTCAGGCCGTCACGCTCGCCTACTACCGCGGACTGACCTACCGCCAGGTGGCAGAGGCACTGACCCTGCCCCTGGGCACGGTCAAAACGCGGCTGCGGGACGGTCTCATCCGGCTTCGTGACTGCCTGGGGGTGACCGCATGACTGCCGCCGATCTGCACACCCTGACCGGCGCCTATGTGCTGCACGCCCTCTCCGACGAGGAGCGGGCGGACTTCGAACGGCACCTCGCGGACTGCGAGGCCTGCGCCCAGGAGAGTGCCGAACTGACCGCAACCGCGGCCCGGTTGGGCCTGGCCGCCACGGTCACCCCCCGCCCCGAGCTGCGTGAGCCGGTCCTGCGCCGGATCACCACGGTCCGCCAGGACGCGCCCCGTGAGCCGGTCCAGTCCCGGGCGGTGCGTACGGCGGCCAACCGTCGGCGGACGCTGTCGCGGTGGGCGCTCGCTGCCTGCTTCGCGGCTGCCGCCGCGCTCGGTGGCACCGCGGTGTGGCAGCACCAGCGCGCCCAGGACGCCCAGGAACTGGCCCGGCAGGCGGAACAGAGCAACGACCGGATCGCCGCCGTGCTCGCGGCGCCGGACGCCAAGACCGGCTCGGCGAAACTGGGCGGCGGCGCCGGCGGCACCGTCGTCGTCTCCAAGAGCGAGGACCGGGCCGTGTTCATCGCCTCGGGGATGGCGCACCCGCCGCAGGGCAAGGTCTACCAACTCTGGTTCGACGATGCCGGAACCATGCGCTCGGCGGGGCTCATGGACACCGCCCGCAGTGACCAGGCCGTGCTGCTGAGCGGTGCCGTGGACGGGGCGTCGGGCATGGGCATCACCGTCGAGCCGGCCGGCGGCTCGGACCAGCCGACCACTGATCCCGTGGCGTTGATGCGCTTCCCGGCCTGAGCGGACCCGGGCTTGGTGAGTGTGGAGGCCCCGCACCGGCATACGGGGTCTCCACACACGTCAACGGCGGGGCGGCAGTGGGAAGAAGCCGCTGGTACGGGTCGCGTACTCGGCGTAGCCCGCACG
Organism: Streptomyces endophyticus; assembly: GCF_035798155.1. Lineage (NCBI taxonomy): Bacteria > Bacillati > Actinomycetota > Actinomycetes > Kitasatosporales > Streptomycetaceae > Streptomyces > Streptomyces endophyticus. Next base: position 26,053 of record NZ_JAOZYC010000024.1, read on the forward strand.
CTCGGCCATGTGCTGCTCCAACAGCCGTTTGCCGCTGCCCTTGGTGAGCAGCAGGCTCATCACCAGCGGTGATACGACGCTGACGGCCGCCGCGGCCGGCGAGTCGCACACGATCAGGAACAAGCCCCACCAGACACAGAAGTCCCCGAAGTAATTGGGATGGCGGGTGTAGCGCCACAGCCCCCGGTCCATGATCCGACCTCTGCTCGCAGGGTCCGCCTTGAACCGGGCCAGTTGGGCGTCACCCACGGCTTCGAAGAACATGCCGACGGCCCACAGTGAGGTACCGGCCCAGGTGACGCCGGACATCGCGCCAGGCACGTACTGCGCCGCCTGCACGGGCAGCGAAACGAGCCAGACGAGCGCCCCCTGGAGCAGGTACACCATGCGCAGCGCATACAGGTTCCGGTCCCCGCGAGCCTTGGCCAGCATCCGCTCGTAGCGCGGGTCCTCGCCGTGCCCGCGCCCGCGCCGCGCGATGTGCCCGGCAAGTCGCAGCCCCCACACGGCCGTCAGTACGGTCACCAGGACCCGCCGCCCCGGATCGCCGGCGCCCGCGGACGCCAGGAGGCTCACCCCGGCGACCGCGGCGAACCCCAACCCCCACGCCACGTCGACGATCCGATGCACGCCCTTGCGGACGGCCACGGCGAAGGTGAAGAGCATGACGGCGAGCGAGGCGACGGCCGACCACGCAAGGCCCACCGCGAAGTCGCCCCAGGCGAAGCCATTCACAGCCGGTCCAGGCCGGGATACCAGTCCCGCGGCGTCGCGGGCGCGCCGCTGTGCCCGGTGGCCGTCGGGCGGACGGCGAGAATCTGGTCGACGCCCATGCGCCGCTCCTCGAAGGCAAGGGCGCCGCCCACCAGGTACAGGCGCCACACGCGGGCCGTTTCCTCACCGACGAGCGCCACGAAGTCGGACCAGCGTTCCTCCAACGTGCGATGCCACGCGGCGACCGTACGCACGTAGTGCTCGCGCAGCGACTCCACCGACCGCACCTCAAGACCTGCCGTCTCCAACAGGTCGACCGTCTCGCCCAGCGGACGCATGTGCATGTCCGGGGCGATGTACGCCTCGATGAACGCGCCGCCGCCCGGAGCCACCGAACCGCGCGACATCTGCTGCACCAGAATCCGCCCCGACGGCCGGACCATCCGGTGCAGCGCCGTGGCGAACGCCGGGTACTCGGCATCCCCGACGTGCTCACCCATCTCGACCGTGGCGACCGCGTCGTAGTCGCCGCCGATGATGTCCCGGTAGTCCTGGCACACCACGTTCACCCGGTCCGTCAGTCCGCGCTCGCGCACCTGCTCATCCACGTACGCCGCCTGCTCGCGCGCCAACGTCACCGCGGTGACCCGTGCCTGGTACCGCTCCGCCGCGTACAGCGTCAGGGAACCCCAGCCGCAGCCGATGTCGAGCAGCCGGGCCCCGGGTGCCAGGCCGAGCTTGCGGCAGATCAGCTCCAGCTTGGCGCGCTGCGCGTCTGCCGCGGTGAACTCCGGTCCGCCGCCCGCCCAGTAGCCGCACGAGTACGCCATCGTCTCGTCGAGGAGCAGCCGGTAGAAGGCGTTGGACAGGTCGTAGTGGTGGCTGATGGCGGCCCGGTCGCGGGACCTGGTGTGCAGGGCACCGCGCAGCCGTGCCTGGGACGCGGGCGGTGCCGGGGGAGGGCCCACCGCGCCGAGCCGGGCGGCCGTTCCCGCGGCACGGGCGCGGCCGGTGAGGGAGAGGCGGGGCGCGTGCAGGTTCCGTTCGCGGGCCGCGGACCACATGGCTCGCAGCCCGGCCGCGAGATCACCTTCCACGTCGATCTCCCCGGTCACGTACGCCTGCGCGAGACCCAACTCGCCCGGTTTCCACAGCAGTCGGCGCAGGGCGCGACGGGAGTGCACGACGACCAGAGGACTGTCGGCCGGGCCCGTCTCGGCGCCGTCCCAGGTGCGCAGGCGGACCGGGAGCGATCCGCCGAATGTGGTCTCGGCGAGTGCGGCGAGGCGGTGGGCGGCACCGGTCATCGGGCAATCTCCTCCTTGGTGAGCGAGTACTGCTGTACGTCGAGGTACCCGGAGCGGAATCCGGCCTCGGAGTAGGCGAGATAGAACGTCCACATCCGGCGGAACGTCTCGTCGAAGCCGAGCGCGGCGACCTCGCCGGCCCGCTCGGTGAACCGTTCCCGCCACAGCCGCAGCGTCTCCGCGTAGTGCGCGCCGTAACTGTCGCGGCGGACGATCGCGAGGCGAGTGTGGTCGCGTACGGTCCCGGCGATCGCCTCGACGGTCGGCAGCAGCCCACCCGGGAAGATGTACTTCTGGATCCAGGTGTACGTGGACCGGCTGGCCAGCATCCGCTCGTGCGGCATGGTGATGGCCTGTAGCGCGACCCGGCCGCCGGGCGCCAGGCGTTCGTCGAGGGTACGGAAGTAGGTGGGCCAGAACTCGGCGCCGACCGCCTCGATCATCTCCACGCTGACGACGGCGTCGTAGGTGCCGCGCGCCTCGCGGTAGTCGCACAGTTCGACGGTGACACGGTCGGCGAGCCCGGCCGCCGCGACGCGTTCGAGCGCGAGGTCGCGCTGTTCGCTGGAGAGGGTGAGCGACGTGACCCGGGCCCCGCGCGCGGCGGCGCGGATCGCGAGCTCGCCCCAGCCGGTGCCGATCTCCAGCACCCGACTGTCCTCGCGTACCTCGGCGAGGTCGAGCAGCCGGTCGGTCTTGCGGCGCTGGGCGTCGGCGAGCAGCCCCCAGGTGGCGGGCAGGCCACGGAAGACGCCCGAGGAGTAGCTGAGGGTCTCGTCGAGGAAGAGCGCGAACAGGTCGTTGGACAGGTCGTAGTGGTGGCTGATGTTGCTCCGGGAGCCGAGTGGGGTGTTGCGCCGGGCCGAAGGCTGACGCAGCGCCCACAGCCCGCGCAGACGCTGGAGGGGCGCGGGCACCAGCTTGGAGGCGTGGGAGGCGAGGACGGTGAGGGCCGCCACGAGATCGGGGGCGTCCCACTCACCGGCCATGTACGACTCACCGAACCCGACCAGTCCCTGCTTGCCTATGCGGCGGTGGAACGCCTCTGGCCGGTGGATGTGCAGGACCGGCCCGCCCTTGCCGAGCTCGGTGCCGTCGGCGAACCGCACACGCAGCGGCAGTTGACGCAGGGCGCGGCGGACGACGGCCGCGGCGACGGCGGTCCGGGGCGGCGAGGCGGGCGGTGGCGCGGCGACGTCGGGCCATCGGATCGGGTCCACCGGGAAGTGCGGGGGCCCGGCCGGGGGCGCCGTGGTGGGGTGGGTGTCGCCGGTTCTCATGAGGTGTGCTCCGGAGTGCTGTGTTCATGCTGGTCGGGGCGGGGTTGGACGGGCAGTCCCCGGAGATACAGCCGGATGCCGTGCAGGCGGATGGCCGTGGACACGGCGAGCGTGGACCACGGCCTGCGCACGGCGAGGCCCAGCAGGGTTCGTGTACGTACTTCGTGCCGGGTGCCGCGCACGGTTGCGGTGAAGGGTCTGCCGTCGTCCCGCTCCAGGTGCACGGTGAGGTCGACCCGGTCCCCGGGGGTGGGCAGCCGCATGCGGTAGCGGCCGTCGACGGGGAAGAACGGCGAGACGTAGAACTCCTTGTCGGTCACCGCCAGACCCGAGGCATCGGGACGCAGCAGATAGTTGTGGCGCCCCCCGTACGTGTTGTGCACCTCGGCGACGACACACCGCAGCGCGCCGTCGGGCCCGTGACACCAGTACAGGGTGAGCGGGTTGAACACGTACCCGAGCACGCGCGCGTGAGCGAGCATCACGACCGGGCCACCCTGGAGGTCCACTCCGCGCTCGGCCAGGAAGGCATCGAGGCCGGCGCGGATGGACGGCCGGTCGCCCTCGAAGTGATCACGGGCGTCGAAGCCCGCCAACGGCCGTAGTGCTGTCGGCAGTTCGGGTGGGTGGTCGGGGTCGATGAGCCACATGTACGTGCGATGGCGCAACGCGTACCGTCGCGGCGCGGTCCGTACGTGGGCGACCGTTACGCGGTACAGGGCCGGGGTGGTGGTGCTCACCATCGCACCCCCAGGGCCGCGGCGGCCGCGACACCGGAGGCGCAGCCGTCCTCGTGGAAGCCCCACCCGTGATACGCCCCGGCGAACGCCGTGACGGCGGTGCTCAGTTCGGGAAGCCGTCGCTGAGCAGCCACCGACTCCGGTGTGTAGACCGGGTGTTCGTACACCATGCGGGCACGGACCAGGGCCGGATCGACGCGGTCCTCACCGCCGAGCGTGACGACGTACGTCTCCGGTGCGTCCAGGCGCTGGAGCCGGTTCATGTCGTAGCTGACCCGCAGCCGGTCGGCGCCCGCCGCGCAGGACGGCATCAGATAGTTCCAGGAGGCGCGGGCACCCCGGGCGCGCGGCAGCAGGCGGGTGTCGGTGTGCAGAAGCGTGACGTTGCGGGAGTACCGGAACGCCCCAAGAACCTCCTTCTCCCGTGGCGTCGCGTCGGCCAGCAGCTTCAATGCCTGGTCGGGGTGGGTGGCGACGACCACCGAGTCGTACGCGCGCGTGAAGCCGTCGGCTGCGGTGAGGGTCACGCCGTCCGGATGCCGCTGCACGGCGTGGACCGGAGCCCCGGTACGCACTGCGTCCAGCCCCTTGGCGACTTCGTCGACGTAGCTGCGGGAGCCGCCGGTCACGGTGCGCCAGGTCGGCGAACCGCTCACCGACAGCATCCCGTGGTGTCTCAGGAACCGGAACAGGTACGCGGCCGGGTAGCGCTGTGCCGTCGCGGCGTCACAGGACCACACCGCCGACACCAGCGGAGTCACGAAGTGCGTACGGAAATAGCCGGAGAAGCCCTCGCGGTCCAGGAACTCACCCAACTTGAGGGCCTGGTCGGGCTCCTGTTCCAGCAGGTGCAGCGCGGCCCGGTGGAACGCGGGCACCTGCCTCAGCAGACGCAGATAGTCCGCGCGCAGGGCGTTGCGGGGCCGCGCGAACAGTCCGCTGGGGCCGCGCGCACCGGCGTACTCCAGGCCGCAGCCTTCGCACCGCACCGACATGCTCATCTCCGACTCCTGCGTGGCGACGCCGAGTTCGGCGAACAGGCGCAGCAGATTCGGATAGGTGTGACGGTTGTGCACGATGAAGCCGGAGTCGACATGGTGTCTCGCCCCGTCGGGAGAGTCCACCTCGTGGGTGTGCGCGTGCCCGCCGAGCCGGTCGTCGGCCTCGTACAACGTGACGTGATGTGTGCGGGCGAGCACGTGCGCGGCGGTGAGCCCGGCGATGCCACTCCCGATCACGGCAGTGCGCCGCCGACTCACCGTCCCCGCGGCGGCAGCCCCCGGTCTGCCCCCTGGCGCCATCGACATCGCCTCTCCTCTCAGTCCTGCGAAAGCCTTCTCACGGGTAATCCGGCGCCGATCACGCATCGGATTGGGAGAGGGGGACACGTGATGGCGCCGACTCCGGGTCAGCTCTTCGGCATCAGGACGCTGTCGATGATGTAGACGTTGGCGTTGGCGGTCTTGACGTTGCCGCAGACCACGTTCGCCGAGCCGTTGACCTTGTAGGACTCGCCCGAGCCAGAGGTCGTCAGCTTCGACTTCTCCAGCGTCTCGAACGAGCCCTTCTCCAGGTCCTTCGGCGCGAGCTTCTGGCCCACCACGTGGTAGGTCAGGATCTTGGTGAGCTGCGCCTTGTCGTTGAGGACCTTGTCCAGGTCCGCCTTCGGGATCTTGGCGAAGGCGTCGTTGGTGGGCGCGAAGACGGTGACGTTCTCGGCGTTGTTGAGCGTGTCGACGAGACCGGCCTTCTTCACGGCGGTCACCAGGGTGGACAGGTCCGGGTTGTTCGACGCGGCGGTGGCGACCGGGTCCTTCGCCATCCCGGCGAACGAGCCGGCACCATCCTTGGGCACCGACGCACAGCCGGGACCGAACGGCTCGCTCATCGTCTTCGTGCCGTCCGAAGGACTGTCCTTTTCGGTGCCCTTCGACGCGGAGGCGGAAGAGCTGTCGGAGCCGGTGTCCTTGGAGCTGCTGTCGGAACAGGCGGCCAGCGCCAGCGGCAGCAGGGCGGCAGCGGTGACGGCGACGGCGGCACGGCGGGTTCGAGTGCGCATGGCAATCCCTCCACAATCGGATCAGTGGGAGCACCTTTGCTCCCGGCACCTGTAATCCGGGGTGGACGGGAATGCGGATTGGTCGATTCCCCGAACGGGTGAAGATCCACCCGCCGATGGCGGCACCGACCAATCCGCCCCACCGATCGAGGACGTATTCCGGGGCATGGACGACGACGTGACACACACCCGGCCCCGAGGCATCAAACGGCTGTCCCTCGGCGCGCTGAGCGGCCTGCTCGCCGGATACGCGGCCATCGCGGTCGCCGAACTGGTCTCCGCGGCAGTGCGGCCCGAATCGGGGCCGATCGTCGCGGTCGGCGGAGCGGCCATCGACCGCACCCCGCCCGCCGTGAAGGACTGGGCGATCCGCCAGTTCGGCACGAACGACAAACTGGTGCTGCAACTCGGCATCCTCGCCGTGCTGTCGCTCCTTGCGCTGACGCTGGGCATCCTCGCGACCCGATGGCGCCTCATCGGGTCGCTCGGCGTCCTGGCCTTCGGCGCCGCGGGCGCGCTGGCCGCCACCGGCCGCCCCGACTCGACGGGCGTGACCGACGCACCGCCCTCAGCTGCCGGTGGGGTGGCCGGGGCCGCACTGCTGTACTGGCTGGTCGGACGGCTCGGACGCCCTGCCGGGACCTCGGCTGCGGTGTCCGAGCCGTCCGACTGGGACCGGCGCGGCTTCATCCTCGCCGCCACCGCTGCGGCCGCGGCCTCCACCGGAGCCGGCCTCGTGGGCCGCGCCCTGAACGGCTCGCAGGGGCAGAACGCCGTCGCCTCACGCAAGGACGTGGTGATCCCCTCGCCTGCGTCCGAGGCCACGCCCACGCCTCGGGGCGCCGCCCTGCGCATCGGCGGCATCAGCCCGTACGTGACACCCAACGCGGACTTCTACCGCGTCGACACCGCCCTGGTCGTCCCCAAGGTCGACGCCACCACCTGGAAGCTGCGCATCCACGGCAAGGGCCTCGACCGCGAACTCACCCTGTCCTTCGCTGACTTGCTGAAGATGCCGCTCATCGAACGCACCATCACCCTCACCTGTGTGTCCAACGAAGTCGGCGGCCCGTACGCCGGTAACGCCCGCTGGGTCGGCGTCCGCCTGGCCGACCTCCTGGAACGGTGCGGAGTCAGGCCGCCGTCCAAGGGCGGCCCCGCCGATCAGTTGGTGGCACGTTCAGTGGACGGCATGACCATCGGCAGCCCGGTCGAGGACGTGATGGACGGACGGGACGCGATGCTCGCCGTCGGCATGAACGGACAGCCGCTGCCCTTCGAGCACGGCTTTCCCGTCCGCATGCTGGTGCCAGGACTGTACGGCTACGTGTCCGCCTGCAAATGGATCCGTGACATCGAACTGACCACGTTCGACGCCTACGACCCGTACTGGGTCAAGCGGGACTGGGCCCGGCGCGCGCCCATCAAGACCCAGTCCCGCATCGACACACCAAAACCCTTCGCACGCCCCAAGGCAGGCACTGTCATGGTCGCCGGAGTCGCCTGGGCGCAGCACCGCGGCATCGACAAGGTCGAGGTCCGCGTCGACGACGGCCCCTGGCAGGAAGCCCGCCTCGCGGCCGAGGACACCCGCGACACCTGGCGCCAGTGGTCCTACGAATGGGAGGCCACCAAGGGCAGCCACACCCTCACGGTCCGGGCCACCGACCGCACCGGCACGACGCAGACAGCCGAACGCACCCCGACGATCCCCGACGGAGCCTCCGGCCGGCACTCGGTCGTCGTCACTGTCGACTGAGGAACGGTCGGGTAAGAGGAGTCTGTGCGGGAGTTGGCGCTCACCGGGCAGCTTCGTACGGAGGCCAGAACACCTCGGTGAGTAGCGCACGCATCAGCTCGACGTTCATTCCCGGTGTGCCGGTCAGCAGTTGGGTGGCGGCGCCGTCGACAAGGGAGGTGAACCGCGCGGCGATCATGCCGGGGTCCCGATCTCCGATGGCCCCCGCGTGTTGGGCGTTGACGACGACGGTGTGGATGAGGGACCGCCACCGCTCATAGAGGTCGTTGTGGGCCGGGCGGAGTGCCGGGACCAGGATGGCCTCGGTCCAGAACTGGATCCAGACGGACCACTCGTCGCGGACCACGGGATCCACCGGTAGCTGGCTGTCGATCAGGTGGTGGAGCTGTGCGGTGGGGTCGTCACGGAGCTGGTCGAGTCGAGCCCGCACGCGGACGAACATCCGCTCGGCGTAGTGCTGGAGCGCCGCGGTGAGGACATCGTCCCTGGTGGGAAAGTAATAGTGCACGGTTCCGGTGCTGACGTCGCAGGCCTTGGCGATGTCGGCGATCCGGACCATGTGGAAGCCCCGGGTGGCAATCAGCTGCGCCGCGGAGTCGAGAATGCGCCGCTCCGGCAGCGGCGAGTCGGGGTGGCCGCCGTCGTCCCCCCGGCCGGTCAGCAGGTACTCGGTGGAGAAGCCGAGGGCGTCGGCGAGGGCTGCGATCTCGGCGGGCTTGAACGCGCGGGTGCCGGCCAGGGACTTGGACAGCTTGTGGGGTGCGAGCCCGATCTCGGCAGCGACGCTGCTCTGGGTGCGGGCTGCCCGCGCGATCGCATCACGAATCCGATTTCCGTCCACCTCCTGACCCTACATCGCAAGATGTCGCGCACGAGTCGATGCACCACGACGGCGCAGGGCGGGGCCTGAACGCAAAGGTGATGACGCTTCAACGCGATGGGGTTGACAGTCGCCGAGGGGGAAATCATAGTGGCGACTGACTGACCCATCAGATTGTTGCGATTATGCGTGAGGAACGAACAAAAGAGACCTGTCAGGAGAGTTGGCGTGTCACCACCCGTGGAGTTGCCCAGCGACGAGGCCACGTCCGCCCCACCCCGTCGCAACGGAGTCGAGCGCCGGTCGATCGACTACGTCCCCCGCTCCGAGCGTCACGGCAAGGCGTGGCATCTGTGGCCCGTGTGGTTCTGCGGTGATGCGCATCTGACGACCCTCGCCGTGGGTGTCATCGGGGTGAGCCTGGGCACGAACCTGATGTGGGCGTCCCTCGCGATCGTGGGCGGCTGTGTCTTCGGCACCCTGTTCATGGCGGCTCACTCGGCGCAGGGCCCCCACATGGGACTGCCTCAACTCATCCAGTCCCGGCCGCAGTTCGGCTATGTCGGGGCGCTGTTGGTGTTCGCCGTGGCCATCGCGACGTACATCGGGTACAACGCGTTCAATCAGATCCTTGCCGGGCAGACCTTCCACGACGTCCTCGGTGTCGATGCGGGCAGCTCCGCCCTCGGATTCACCTTCCTGGCCATGGTGATGGCCTTCCTCGGCTACTCCTGGTTCCACAAGCTGCAGCGGTACCTGTCGTTCGTCCTCATCGCCGCGATGCTGGTCTTCACCGTGCATACGCTGCTGTTCGACCGTTTCCCCGACGGGCAGCTCAGCTTCGACGGGTTCTCGGCGACCGCCTTTCTCGCGCAGTTCTTCACCGCCGCCGCCTATCAACTGAGTTGGGCGATCTACGTATCGGACTACTCCCGGTACCTGCCCGCGAGGGTCAACACCCGGGCGACGTTCTGGTGGACCTACCTCGGGGCGACCGTCGGCGGGGCATGGATGATGCTGATCGGCGCCGCGGTGGCCGCGATGTATCCCGCGCTCAACGTCGCGCAGGCGCTGGTGGAGACGGGCAACCATGTCTTCGGCGGGTTCGGCGAGATCATCACCGTCCTGGCCCTGGTCGGACTGATCACCAGTGCGGCGCAGAACTTCTACGGATCGTCGTTGACGATCCTCAGCGCCGTGGACTCGGTGCGGCCCATCAAGGCGACGCTCTTCAAGCGCATCGTCGCGCTGCTGGTCGCGGGCGTCGTCGCGATCTTCATCGCCAATAACGCCAATGACGACTTCATGGCCGAGTTCGGCAGTTTCCTCGCGGTCATGCTGTACCTGTTCACGCCGTGGACAGCGATCAACCTCGTCGATTACTACTTCGTCCGCAAGGGCCACTATTCCATTCGCGAGATCTTCAACCTCCAGGGAATGTACGGGCGTTGGGACTGGCGAGGAATCTTCTCCTACGTCATCGGCTTCGCCGCGATGAGCCCGTTCTTCGTCACCGTCTGGTGGACAGGACCGATCGCCGAGATGCTCGGCGGCGCCGACATCGCCATGCTGCCCGGCCTGGTGGTCGCATCGGCCCTCTATTACCTGGTGTGCCGCAACCTCGACCTCGACGGCGAGCGCGCCCTCATCGCGCAGCTCGATGTCGGTATCGACGACGAGGAAATCGGCGCGACCACCCCTGACCCGGTCCCCCTGTGAGCTCGTCGTCCCGGCACGAGCGATTGGAGAAATGTGTGAACGTCACTGCCGCCGTCTTCCGCGAACCCGGAAAGCCGCTGACCATCGAAACCGTGCAACTGGCCGGTCCAGAGGCCGGCGAAGTGCTGGTCAAGGTCGTAGCCAGCGGGATCTGCCACAGCGACCTGCATGTGGTGAAGGGCGAGTGGTCGACATCGGCGCCGCTGGTCCTCGGCCACGAAGGTGCCGGCATCGTCGAAGCGGTCGGCACCGGGGTGACCACGGTGTCCCCGGGCGATCACGTCGTGCTCTCCTGGATGCCGTACTGCCGCCGCTGCCACTACTGTCTCGCCGGGCGGCCGAATCTCTGCGAGTTGGTCGAGTCCACCGCCTACAACAGCGTGATGCTCGACGGCACCACCCGGCTGTCCCAGGCCGGCGAACCGGTCTACAGCTACCTGGCCACCGGCTCCTTCGCCAACTGGGCCGTGGTCCCCGAGACCGCCGCGATCCGCATCCGCGACGACGCGCCCCTCGACAAGGTGTCACTGGTCGGCTGCGCGGTCGCGACCGGGATCGGCGCCGTCGCCAACACCGCGCGCGTCCACATGGGTTCGTCGGCGCTGGTCATCGGCTGTGGTGGGGTGGGCCTGTCCACCGTCAGCGGCGCCGCCATCGCCGGTGCGAGCCAGGTGATCGCCGTCGACATCAACGACGCCAACCTCGACCGGGCCCGGGCGCTCGGCGCGACCCACACCCTCAACAGTCGCACCGACGACGTGCTGTCCGCTCTGCCGGCGATCACCGGGAAGACCGGCGTCGACTATGCCTTCGAGGCGATCGGACTGCCGGCCACGATCGAACTCGCCTACGAGGCCCTGGCCCCCGGCGGCACCGCCGTCGTCGTCGGTCAGGTCGCCGAAGGCAAGAAGATCAGCATCGACCCGTTCGTCATGTCCGACCGCGAAAAGACGCTGACCGGATGCAACTACGGATCCTGCCGACCCCCGATCGACTTCCCGATCCTCGTCGACCTGTACATGAACGATCGGCTGCCGCTGGACTCCCTGATCGAGCGGGCGATCGGCATCGACGAGATCAACGATGCGTTCGACGCCATGATCCGCGGCGAAACAGCGCGCCGCGTCATCATCCACGAGCACTGACGCACCGAGCACTGACGCACCGAGCACTGACGCACCGAGCACTGACGCACCGAGCACTCACGCACCGAGCACTCACGCACCGACGAACCGACGCATGAAATGGAGCCGGGTATGGCCACTGGCGACGACATGACCGAGGGAAACAGCAGCCGGGTGATCACCCCCTACGAGGGCACCGGGCATCGAGAATGGGACGATACCGCTGAGGTTTCCGCGCCCCTGTCTCTGCACCGCACCACGGTCAGCAAGGCGTGGGTGGATTACAACGGCCACATGAGCGAGTCCTGCTACCTGCTCGTCTTCGGCGACAACTCCGATGCGTTCTTTCGCTACATCGGTATCGACGAGCAGTACCGGGCCGAGGGCCACTCGCTGTACACGGTCGAAACCCACGTGCACAACCTCCGTGAGGTGGCCGAGGGCGAGCCGATCCGGCTGACCCTCCGCGTGCTGGATCACGACGCCAAGCGGGTCCACATCTTCCACGAAATGCATCACGGCACGAACGACACCCTGCTGGCCACGGCCGAACAGTTGCTGGTTCATGTCGACATGGCGCAAGGCCGGTCGTGTCCGATGCCCACGAGCCTGCTCCACCGGCTGGCAGCGATCCAGCAGGCGCACGCCACCCTGCCCCGCCCCGAATCGGTGGGCCGTCCGATGGGAATTCGTCGCCGCGGCTGAGCCGGCCCGTTTCCCTCGCGCAGCGCAGCCTTTCTCGCTCCCCTCCCGCACTCCTGAGGAGCCATCATGGATTTCACACTCACCGACGAGCAGCGCCTGATCGTGGACACGGTGCGCAAATTCGTCACCGCCGAACTGGAGCCGTACGAGGACGAAGTCGAGCGGCTCGACGACATTCCGGCGGAAATAGCCGACCGGATCCGTCAAAAGGCCATCGCCGCCGGGCTCTACGCGGCGAACATGCCCGAAGAGCTGGGAGGCGGCGGCCTGGACGCGACCAGCATGACGCTCGTGGAGCGGGAGTTGGGCCGGGCCGGCTACGCGCTGCAGATGCTCGTCGCGCGGCCGAGCAACATCCTTCAGGCGTGTGCGGGCGAGCAACGGGAGCGGTATCTGCTCCCGACCGTACGCGGGGAGCGTCACGACTGCCTGGCCATGACCGAGCCCGGCGCCGGATCCGACGTGCGCTCGATGACCACGCGCGCGGAGCCCGACGGCGACGGCTATGTCATCAACGGCACCAAGCACTTCATCAGCCACGCCGACGCCGCGGACTTCGTGATCCTGTTCGCCGCCACCGGGGTCGACGAAACGGCGCAGGATTCAGGAGGCCGACGGAGGAACCCGATCACGGCGTTCCTCGTGGACATCGACACGCCGGGCCTCACCGTGACGCGTGGCTCGTCGTCCGTGTCGCACCGGGGCTACCACCAGTGCGAGTTGTCGTTCACGGACTGCCGGGTCCCCGCCGCGCAGCGCCTCGGCGAAGAGGGGCGCGGCTTCGATCTGATGGGCGAGTGGCTGGGGGCCAGCCGGCTCAGCGTCGCCGCCACCAGCGTCGGGCGGGCCCGGCGCGTGCTCGAACTCGCCACGGGGTGGGCCGCCGAACGCAGCCAGTTCGGCCAGACGATCGGCCGGTTCCAGGGCGTCAGCTTCCAACTGGCTGACATGGCAACGGAATTGGAAGCGGCGGAACTGCTGACCATGCGGGCGGCGTGGCGGCACGACCAGGGCGTCATGACCGATCAGGACGCGGCCATGGCGAAGCTGTTCGCCTCCGAGGCGCTGGGCCGGATCACCGACCGTGCGGTGCAGATCTTCGGCGGGATGGGGCTCATGGCGGAACTCCCGATCGAACGGTTCTGGCGGGACGCCCGCGTCGAGCGCATCTGGGACGGCACCAGCGAGATCCAGCGCCACATCATCTCCCGGTCCCTGCTGCGTCCCCTGGGGTCCTGACGATGCGGACCAGGGAGAACCTCCGCCGCCTGATGAACCCGCGCCACATCGCGGTCTTCGGCGGCGACGCCGCGGCCGGGGCGATCCGGCAGTGCCGCCAGGCAGGCTTCGACGGGACGATCTGGCCGGTCCACCCCAGGCGTACGAGCATCGAAGGCATCGCCTGCTACCCGAACACCGCGGCGCTGCCCGACGCACCGGACGCGGCCTTCCTCGCCGTACCGAGGGAAACCACCGTATCGGTGCTGGCGGAACTCGCTGCGCGCGGTGCTGGCGGAGCGGTCTGCCACGCGTCCGGCTTCGCCGAGCACGGACCGGACGGTGCGCGGTGGCAACGCGAATTCGTGCGCGCCGCAGGCGAGATGGCGGTGATCGGGCCCAACTGCATCGGGATCCTCGACTACCTCGACGGCGCCGCGCTCTGGGCCGACCAGCACGGCGGGCGGCGGGTGGACCGCGGCGTCGCCGTCATCACCCAGAGCGGCAACATCGGCCAGAACCTCACCATGCAGCGCAGATCGCTGCCGCTCGCCCGCCTGGTGACGGTCGGCAACGCCGCCGTGACGGGAGTCGCCGAACTCGTCGAAGCCATGCTGGACGATCCCCGGATCACCGCTATCGGCCTGCACCTGGAGGGCATCGACGATCCCGCCGGGCTGTCCCGTGCCGCCGTGCGCGCGCTGCGCCGGCGCGTCCCCATCGTCGTACTGAAGACGGGCCGGTCGGAACTGGGCAGTCGGGCCAATCTGAGCCACACGAGCTCGCTTGCGGGCTCGGACGTGCTGTGCGACGCCTTCTTCGACCGCGTGGGAATGGCCCGGGTGCACCAGGTCAGCACCTTCCTGGAGACGTTGAAGTTCCTGCATGTGCACGGGGCGCTGCCCGGTGGGCGGATAGCGTCCGCGAGTTGTTCGGGCGGTGAGGCGTCGCTGTTGGCCGACCTCGCCCACGACCGCGAGGTCGAACTGCCTCCGCTGCCGCAAGACACCGCGCGCAGGGTGGGCGAGGTGCTCGGTGAACGCGTCCCGGTCGCCAATCCGTTGGACTACCACACCTACGTCTGGGGTGATTTCGACGCGCAGCGGGACTGCTTCCGCGAGTTCCTCACCGCCGGTTTCGACATGCACCTCCTGGTGCTCGACTTCCCGCGTGCGGACCGCTGCTCTCCCCAGGCATGGCAGACCACCGTGGACGCCTACATGGCCGCGTGCCGGCACACCGGCGCCCCCGCGTGCGTGGTGAGTTCGCTGCCGGAAGGGCTGCCGGGGGCGGTGCGTAGCCGACTGTTGGACGAAGGTGTCGCCCCGATGCAGGGGATCGCCGAATGCCTGACGGCCGTCGCGGCGGCGCGCCAGGTCGGTGTGGCACAGGAGGCGGCCGATGCCGTCCTGCCCCTGGACGCGGTCACCGGATCACCGACCGGGACGCTTCAACTCGACGAGTGGAACGGCAAGCGGGACCTCGCCGAGTGGGGTGTGCCCGTACCTCGGGGCGCCCTCGTGGCCAGCGCCGCGAGGGCGGCCGAAGCGGCCCGCGACATCGGTTTCCCCGTCGTCGTGAAGGCGGTGTCACAGACACTCGCGCACAAGAGCGACGTCGGCGGGGTGCGCCTCGGTCTGACCGACGAGGCGCAAGTGCGTGACGCGGTGGCCGACATGACGGACCTCTCGGACCGTTTCCTGGTGGAGCGCATGGTGCGCGGCGCGGTGGCGGAACTGATCGTCGGAGTCCACCGGGATCCGCAGTTCGGTCCGGCGATCACCATCGGAGCGGGCGGCGTGATGGTCGAACTTCTCGACGACGCGGTGACCCTGCTGCTGCCCGTGCAACGCGACGAGATCCGCGCCGCGTTGCGGCGCCTGCGGATCTGGCCGCTCCTGTCCGGCTTCCGCGGTCAGCCGCCGGGGGATGTCGTAGCGGTCCTCGACGCGGTGACGGCCGTGGCCGACTACGTGCGCGGCCATGCCGGCACGCTGCGGGAACTCGACATCAACCCGCTGCTCGTCCTGCCCGACCGAGGCGGTGTGGTGGCCGCGGACGTCCTGATCAGGCTGGGGACCGACGGTGAAGGAGAGGGAGAAGACGATGAAGGAGAAGGAGAACGCGATGAATGACGCGGTACGGGTGAAGGCCGACGGCGGCATCCTGGTGGTGACCCTGGACCGTCCCAAGGCCAATGCGATCGACGTCGCCACCAGCCGTGCGCTGTACTCGGCCTTCGACAGGCTGGCCCGGGACGAGACGCTGCGGGTCGCGGTAGTGACCGGCGCCGGGGAGCGGTTCTTCTCCGCGGGGTGGGACCTCAAGGCCGCGGCCGGGGGAGAGGCGATCGACGCCGATCACGGCCCGGGTGGCTTCGCCGGTCTCACCGAACTGTTCGCTCTCGACAAGCCCGTGATCGCGGCGGTCAACGGCCTGGCGCTGGGCGGCGGATTCGAACTCGCCCTGGCCGCCGACCTGATCGTCGCCGCGGACCACGCCGAGTTCGCGCTGCCGGAGGTGACACTCGGCATGGTCCCCGACTCCGGCGGCGTACTGCGCCTTCCCCGGCGCCTCCCGCAGGCCGTGGCCAGGGAACTCCTCATGACCGGACGGCGGATGGGCGCGCACGAGGCGGAGCGGTGGGGCCTGGTCAACCGTGTCGTCGAAGCGGCCCGACTCCAGGAGACGGCGATGAGTCTGGCACGCGACATCTGTGCCGGGGCACCGCTGGCAGTGTCGGCGATCAAGGAGATCCTGCGCACCACAGCCACCTCCGGAATCGAGGAGGAGTACGAGCGACTGCGCCACGGCGACCTGCCCGCGTACCGGGCCATGCTGACATCCCACGACGCGGAAGAAGGCCCGCGGGCCTTCGCCGAAAAGCGCCCTCCCCAGTGGATCGGCCGCTGATCCCGGCCTTCCGGGTGTACCGATACCCCCGTCTCAGTCCGTGACCACGGAGGTGTTCAGTCCCTTGTCGTAGTGGTTGCCCGCGATCCGGATGCCCGAACTGCCGTGGAAGACGAACAGCGGGGACGTGTACGGCGGTTGGTCCGCTCCCGCGAGGCGTCGCACCGTGTTGCCGGTGAAGGCGAACCCGCCGACGCTCTTGGCGTCGACGACGGTGACGTCACCGATGTCGAACGCGTTGTCCTCGACCGAGATGTTGTGGTGCACCGGGTTCGCCGGGTCGACGACCTGGTTCGTCGGCTCCACGAAGATGACAGGACCGGTGGGCCGGGTGAACGAGTTTCCGCGGATGGTGAGGTCGGCCACCGGCCCGGACTCGTACCACTGGTAGGCGTCGGCGGAGACGTAGACGCTCGCCATGGACATCGCGTCGAACCGGTTGCCCGTGATCCGGACCGGCTTGCGGGTGGTGACCAGGATGCCGCGGGTCGGTACGTTGCGGAACACGTTGCCGGAGATGGCGACCGAGGGTGTGGCCGTGATGTTCTCGACGACGGTGCCGTCGATCTCGACGCCGTCGGGAACGGGGCGGTCGAAGGTGACGGTCATCGTGGTCAGCGGCTTGTCGTGGTCCCTTCCGCTCGGCCCGTCGACCGCGATGACCTTCGCGTGCGCGTCCTTGAACGCGGCCATCGTGGTCTTGGTCGCGAACTCGACCTCGTCGCCGGGCGCGAACTGCGGGAATCCGGCGGTCTGCGGGTGTTCGTAGGCGAGCGTGAGCGTGTTGGGCCCCGGCTTCCCGACGACCTGGAGGTAGGTGCCGTGGATGTTGATCGGGTCGTCGTGCGGCCCGTCGAAGACGCTCCGGGTGATCGAGACCTTCCCCTTCACGCCGGACATCTGCACGAAGTCGGCGAAGGACGCCGTCGACCGACCGGACCTCGGATCGGGGGCGAAGTTCACCTTGTCGAGGGAGATGTTCTCGCTGAACTGTCCCACTACACCGAAGGATTGGAGGTAGTAGGCGTTCATCGAGCGCATCGTGACGTCCTTCGACTGCCAGATGAACGCGCCCGGCTCCGTCCGCTCGATGAGGCGCATCTGATAGACGAGTCCGGCATCCGAGGGCTGTGCCGCGGTGCTGTAGTCGATCCGGATCCGGCGGCCGCCGAGGTCGGTGACCGAGGCGACGTCGTTGAACAGGGGGTTGTCCCCGCGCCAGGTGCGTTGCGCCTCGGGGTCGTGGATCTGCGTGTACTGGAGTCCGTCGAGGCCCGACCAGTACGGCTGTCCGGTCGCCGGGCTCCTCTCGCCGAGCCACGTGATGTGTGTGCCGTCGACCCGGTACGGGCTGCCGGCCGGGATCTTCAGGACCCGGTAGGCGTGCCCGTCGGTGACACCGGTGTCGGCGACGGTCGCGTCGATGACCTCGGGGGCCGCGTAGTCGAAGGAGAAGTTCTGGAACGTCACATCGGTCGAGCGGATCGACGCGAACGCCGTCTGCAGGCCGTGGTAGATCAGCTTCGCCCCGCCGCCGTCGACGGTGACGTCGTGCATGTCCTCGACGAGCAGGCCGATCTTCTTGTCCCGGTAACGCTGGTCGGCGCCCACGGTGTTGGACACGTACAGCTCCCGCTTCTCGGCCCGCTCCGGGTAGAGCTGGTAGGTGCCCTTCGAGAACTCGATCCTGACCGGCCGGTCGCCGTCGACGCGCTTGGCGTGCCGCAGCGCCGCCGCGACGGCGGTCGCCGAGTCCGTACGTCCCGTGGGATCGGCGCCGAAGTCGTCGACGTCGACCACCACCGGTCTGGGTGTCGGTGTCGGCGCCGCGGAGGCAGGGCTGCCTCCGCCGATGAGCAGCGCCAGCGCCACCCCAAGAGACAACACGAACCGAGACCGAGCCATAGCCCCTCCAAAAGGATCCCGACCAAGAAGTTCCTGATCAGACTCCGGCTGACGCCCTCGGCGCCGCCGTACTTGCGCGGATCACCAGTTCCGGGTCGAAGAGCAGCTCACCGACGGGCACGTCCCGGTTGCCGACCAGGGCCAGGACTCCGCGTGCCACCTCCGACGCCAGACGATCGGCCGGCTGCCGCACCGTGGTGAGCGGCGGATCGACGAAGTCCATGATCATGGCGCCGTCGTAGCCGACGACCGACACATCGCCCGGAATGTCGTACCCCTGGCGGCGCGCGCCCCTGATCGCGCCCAGGGCCATGTAGTCGCTGGCCGCGACGACGGCCGTGGCGCCCCGGCCGAGCAGCGAGACCGCGGCGGACTGGCCGCCCTCGACGGTGTAGGACTGCCGGACCACCCACTGCTCCGGGTCCGCCACACCGCGCTTGGTGAGCGCGGAGACGAAGCCGCGCACCCGGCGGTCGGCCGGCCGGTTGCCGACGGGGCCCGACGCCATTCCGATGCGGCGGTGACCGAGGCGGTACAGGTGGTCGACGGCGAGTTCGGCGGCCAGCAGGTCGTCGGTGGAGAAGACCGGCACCTCGGGCACGCCCTCGAACCGCCCGTTGACGCCGACGAACGGGATCCGGCGCGAGTTCAGGAGTTCGTACGCCTCCGGGGCCGCGCCCTCGATCGTGTTGCTGGCCGAGAGGAAGACGACGGCGGCGACGCCCCGGTCGGCGAGTGAGGTCACGAAGTCCAACTCCTGTACGCCGCCGGGGAAGCACGGGCACAGGACCGTCTTCAGGCCGTGCGGGGCGAGGGTGGACTCGATCCGCTCGCAGACGTCGGCGAAGAACGGATTGGAGATGAACTCCGTGATGACCGCGACGAGTTGGCCCCGCGTCTGCCGCTCGTACCCCAGGTCGGCCATCGCCTGCTCGACCGCCTCGCGGGTCTTGCGGGCCACGCCTTGGCGCCGGTTGATGACGCGACTGACCGTGGCCTCGCTCACCTGCGCCCGGTCCGCGACCTCCGTGATGCCGACCTTCATCCGGTTCCCTCCGTCACATGTCGCGGTGCTGGAAGCTAGCAAGCAGCCGATTCGACTTGCAAGAGAAGCGTGAAATCTTTCTGCTTCAGAATCCTCAAGTCGCGGCATTGAGGCTGCACTTCTTGCAGGCATGTCGCGCACGACCATTGAACCCCGGCTTCCGGCCCTGCTAGCTTTCCGCCGCCACCGAAGACCGGGAGACCCGATGAAGCCCTCAAGGCTCATGCTGCTCACCGCTGTTGCCCTGCTCGCCCCGATGGCCCCTGCGCTGTCCGCCACGGCGGCTCCCGGAAGCGGCGAGGTTCCCGCCTCCGCCTCCCGGGCTCAACTTGAGATCCCCGACCCCGGGTTCGAGGACGGCGGCACGGGCTGGACCTTCGGCGCGGGCACCGGCGTCGGCACCGGCAACTCCCATGGCGGTGACCGCTTCCTCTATCTCGACGCCGGAGTCGGCAAGAGCGCCGAACTGACCGTCGTCGCGCCCCGCGACGGCAGGTACGACCTCTCGGCGTGGGTCGGCAGCGCCGGCACCGGCGGCACGTACGCGGTCCGGCGGGGCGGTGAGACCGTCGAGACGATAGCCCTGCCCGAGCGCCGCTCGTACGCCCGATACACCATCAGCGGCGTCGAGTTGAAGGCGGGCGACCGGCTGCGGATCGCGTTCGGATCCGGCAGTGGCTGGGTCAACGCCGACGACCTGATGATCTCGCCCGCGGCGGCCGCCGACCCCAAGGTCACCTCGTCCGACCCCGAGGTCGCCGAGATGTTCGGCTGGGCCAAGAAGAAGGCCAACAGCTGGGCGCAGCTGCCCGGTACGACGGGGCCGGTCAATGTGGACGAGAACCAGACCGGCGGCACCGGCACCGCGCCGTACGCACCCACCTACTGGGCCGGATACGCCAACCGCAGCGCCTACTACTCCCGCGACATGACACACCAGCTCGCCGGAGCTCACCTCCTCGGCCTCGACACCGCGAACGAGACGATGCTCCGCTCGTACGCGCAGTCGGCCACCGCCGCGCACAAGTACTTCCCGGTGTGGTCCCTCAACTTCGACGCCAAGACGTACCTGAGCATCGACTACAAGAGCCCGGACAACTTCGTGCGCGAAGTACCGGCCACCTTCGAACTCGTCGAGAAGGCAGCCCAGGCCTACCGCTGGACCGGCGACCGCGGATACGTGGACGATCCGGCCCTGTGGGATTTCTACCGGCACGCCACCGAGGACTTCATCGACCTGCACAACTCCGCCAAGCCCAACGGCGAGGTCAAGGTCGCCGAGGGGACGGGCAAGGGCATCTTCGAAGGGGCCGCCAGCTACAACGAGCAGGACGGCGATGGCCTCGCCGAGGCCGGGGACGGCATCGCCGCGCAGTACCAGGCGTATCTGGCGATGGCCACGCTCGCGCACGGCAAGGGCGACACCACGCTGGCCAGGACGTACACCAAGCGTGCCGCCGATCTGAAGGCGTACTTCAACACCACCTGGAGCGGCGCGGGAAGCGGCGCCGACATGGTGCGCGCCTACACCACCTCCGGCACCCCGGTCACCGGCTGGGGCAAGGAGAACAGTGTGTTCATGCCGATGAAGCAGATCATCGCCCCCGGCCCGCGCAGGGACGCCTATCTCGACTACATCCAGGCACAGGAGTTGGGCCCCGACGGGTCGACCAACATCGAGTCGACGACGTACCTGCCCGACATGTTCTTCAAGAACAACCGCAACGACACCGCCTGGGCATGGATGAAGAAGATCTACGGCCAGCGGGAGCTCCAGCACGTCAACGCCAGTCAGGGTCCCAACGGTGACTACCCCGAGGTGTCGTTCACCCTGGTCAGTCAGACCGTCGAGGGTCTGATGGGTATCGCCCCCGACGCGGCGGCCCACAAGGTGACCACCCAGTCGCGGCTGCCGTCGGGCATGAAGTGGCTCCAGGCGGCGGACGTCCCCATCGGCGCGGACACGGTCACCGTGCGGCACGACGCTGCGACGAGGACCAGCCTGACCAACAACTCCCGCGTACACACGGTCAATTGGGAGGCCCGCTTCCCCGGCGCTCACCAGATGATCACCGTCGACGGTGTCCCGCAGCGCGTGCACACCAAGACGGTCGACGGCGCGACGTACACGTACGCGACGCCCACGGTGCGGGCAGGGGCGACAGCGGTGGTGCGGGTCACCGGCTGAGGTGCCTGCGGGCCGCTGCGTCGAAGGAAGGATTCAAGGCGTTCGACGATGACACCGCCCGCGGTGTTGGTTCAGCGTACGTACCCCCGTCGGCCTCGGACTGTTGTGGCACTGACGCGGGTCCGGAAGGAAGGGCCGGGCCCAGGAGGACGGGCTATGAGGAGGGGCTACGAGGGCGGCGCGGGCGGAGGCTCGGGCCATGACCGGCGTACCTGGCCGTCGGTCATGGCGGACGTGCGCGCGGCGGCGGGCAGATCCATGCCGAAGCCACTCAGCAGGACCTCGGCGTACCGGCGCCAGGCGTCGGGGGCGACGGCGTGGGTGCGGTCGGCGACGGCGCCGATCATGTACAGGAAGGCGTATACGTCCGCGGACTCGAAGTCGTCGCGGACCGCACCCGCCGCGCGTGCACGCTCCACCAGGCCGTCGACGTGCCGGCCGAGCTCGTCCCGCATCCCGGAGGCCGGCTTCGCGTCGAGGTCCGCGTGGGCGAGAACGATGTCCAACGCCTGGTCCCGTGCCCGCCATTGGGCTGCCGCGAGCAGATAGTGCAGCAGGGCCCCACCGGGGTCCGGCTGCCGCTCGGCCTCGTCCGCGAGCCGCAGGAACGTGGTGAACCGCTCAATGAACAGGGCGTCGATCAGTGCCTGCAGGTCGGGGAAGCGTCGGTACACCGTGCCGACGCCGACGCCTGCCTCGTGCGCGATGTCGTTGAGGGGGACCGTGGTCCCGCGCCGCGCGAACAAGCGGTCGGCGGCACGCATGATCAACTGGCGGTTTCGCTCCGCGTCCGCGCGCAGCGGACGTTCCCTGTGCTGGCTCACACCGCGACATTCTCCACGACCCTGGACCGGCGCGACCGGCCCAGGTGCCTGACCAGGAGCAGCCCGCCGGTCACGGTGCTCCACAGCAGCCATGAGTAGACACCGCCGCGCTCGAACACCCCGGCCGTGCCCGCGGACATGCCGACGAGCCCCTCGCTCAGCAGGCCGAGCACGCCGACGGAGATGCTGAAGACACGGTACGCGGTGGGCAGTTGAAGGCTCCGCAGCGATCCGGCGACGATCGCCACCGTGTTCGCGCACACGATCCCGATCGCCGCCCCCGTGACGTGGAGGGCGAGGCCGGGGCCCGAGCCGTCCGCGGAGCCGTGGAAGATTCCGACCAGCACGATTCCCACGCCGTGCGCGACGGCGAGTGCGGTGACGACACGCCGCGTGCGGCCCTCGACCGCACGGGCGAGTAGCACCACGGCGACCGCGAACAGGATTCCTTCGAGCGCGAACGACGTGTTCATGAGCGAGTGCAGCGGCGAACACAGGTCACGCCCCTGGAACTGCGTGCCGCACTGCGATACGCCGAGGTCGCTGATGTAGTTCGTCGCGTAGCTGTAGGCCGGATCGGCCCAGGCCGCAGCGGTGACGGCTTCGGCGATCACCCACTGCAGCGCGTTCACCACCAGGACGACCGCGCCCGCCAGGACTGCCCCGGTTCCGCGGGGCATGCGATCCCTTTTCGCCGTGTCCATCTCGTCCGTCTTGCTCAATTTGGTGGTCCCGTTCCTTCGTGGGCGGTGGGCGTCACGGCCGGGTCAGCGGCTGCGGGGCCACCGTAACAGTAACCGGATAGATCTATCCGGTTCGAGAGGGTTCGGTATAGTGAACGAATGGTTCATTCAATCAGGAGTCGCTGATGGTGCCCTCGCCGTCCGGCCGTCAGCCGGTGAGCAGTACCGCAACCGCGGTCGGCGCGAAGATCCGGCTGCGTCGCCAGCAGCGAGGCATGAGCGCTGCGGAGATGGCCCGCCGAGCCGGACTGAGCAAGGCCACGCTGTCGCACCTGGAGGCCGGCAACGGCAATCCGACGATCGACACTCTGGATGCGATCGCGATCGCCCTGCGCATCCCGATCGCCGACCTGCTGGCGCGCGACGCAGACACCGGTCCGGTCTTCCGGG
Organism: Streptomyces endophyticus; assembly: GCF_035798155.1. Classification (NCBI taxonomy): domain Bacteria; kingdom Bacillati; phylum Actinomycetota; class Actinomycetes; order Kitasatosporales; family Streptomycetaceae; genus Streptomyces; species Streptomyces endophyticus. The sequence continues at coordinate 49,506 of NZ_JAOZYC010000024.1, forward strand.
CGGGCACCGACGCCGAGCCCGGCGAGGTGTCCCGGGAGCTGCTGCGCCGTATCAGCAGCGGAAACAGCCTGGAGATCTGGCGGTTGCGCATTCCGCCGGAGACGGAGCTGCCGGGTGTCCCGCACGCCACCGGCACGATCGAGCACCTGCTCATCGCCACTGGGTACGTCACCGCCGGCCCCGTCGGCGCCCCGCAGGACCTGGGGCCCGGCGACATGCTCGCCTTCGCCGGTGACGCCCCGCACTTCTACCGCACCGGCGCCGAGGAAGTGGACATCACCGTCGTCTTCGCCTCCCCCATCAGTACCTGAGTACCAAGGAGTTCCCCCGCGCATGAGCACCACCATCGTCACCACCCCCTCCGGTCGCGCCTTCATCAGCGACAACATGGCCGGGGCGTCCCCGCAGATAGCCCAGGCCGTCGTCGATGCGGCCACTGGGCAGGTCCTGCCGTACGGCAACGACCCCTACAGCGACAGTGCCCGCCGCAGGCTCGGTGAGATCTTCGAGCGGGACGTCGATGTCTTCCCCGTCTCCACCGGATCCGCCGCCAACGGCCTGAGCCTGGCCGCCCTCACCCCGCCATGGGGCAGCGTGCTCTCCCACCCCGACAGCCACATCAACCACGACGAATGCGGCGCCCCGGAGTTCTTCACGGGCGGCGCCAAGCTCGTCGACGTCGCGGGCCACGAAACAAAGATCGACCCTGCCCTGCTGAAGAAGGCGGTACTCCGACGGGCCGGTGACGTGCACAGCGTGCAGCCGTCCGTACTCAGCATCAGCCAGGCCACCGAAAGCGGCAGCGTCTACACCCTGGACGAGATCCGCCACCTGTCCGCCATCGCCAAGGACGCGGGACTACGGGTCCACATGGACGGCGCGCGCTTCGCCAACGCCCTGGCCCATCTCGGCGCCACCCCGGCCGAGATGACCTGGAAGGCCGGTATCGACCTCCTGTCGTTCGGCGCCACGAAGAACGGCGCGATGACGGCCGACGTGATTGTCTCCTTCGACCCCGCGATCGCTGCCGAACTCGCCTTCCGCGTCAAGCGCGCCGGGCAGCTCGCCTCCAAGATGCGCTTCCACACGGCCCAGATCGACGCCTACCTCACCGACGGCCTGTGGCTGGACAACGCCCGCCAGGCCAACGCGATGGCCGCCCGGCTCGGCGACGGCCTCAAGGCCATCCCCGAGACCGGACTCCTGGCTGTCCCGCAGGCCAACATCGTCTTCTGCCGCCTGCCCCAGCACGTCACCGACGGCCTCCTTGCCGAGGGCTACGCCTTCTACCACGACCGATGGGAGCCGGGGATCGTACGGTTCGTCACCGCCTTTTCCCATAGCGCGGACGACATCGACCAGCTCCTTGACGCGGTCCGCCGTCACACCCGCTGACCGACGGCCGGCCGCACGCATGAGAAGACGCGGCCGCCTTCAGGTCCCGCCACATGGCGTCGGGGACGGGGCGGCGGAACTGAGCCGCCGCGTCATGTACCTGCTCGGTGCTGCTCAGTCCGAGGAGGACGCCCGCGACAGCGGGGTGGCCGAGTGGGAAGCGGGCGGCGGCGGCGCGCAGGGGGACGCCATGCCTCCCGCACACCTCCTGGAGGAGAAGGGACTGGCGGAGGAGGTGGGCGGGTGCCGTCGCATAGTCGTACGTGGAGTCCGGGCGAGGGGCCGCGAGGAGCCCGGAGTTGAAGACACCGCCGGCGACGACGGAGACATGCCGGCGCAGTGCCTGCGGCAGCAGGTCGTCCCGTGCGCTCTGGTCGAGCAGGGTGTAGCGGCCGGCGAGAAGGACCACGTCGATGTCGGTGTCGCGGACGAAACGGGTGGGCATGGCGGACTGATTCATGCCGACGCCGATAGCCTTGACGACGCCTTCGGCGCGCAGCTGCTCCAGCGCCGGGTAGGCCTCGTCCAGAGCCTGCCGCTCATGGTCGTCCGGGTCGTGCAGGTACACGATGTCGACCCGGTCCAGGCCGAGTCGGCCGAGGCTGTCCTCCAGGCTGCGGCGTACGCCGTCGGCGGTGAAGTCCTGCCTGCGGCGGTGGGTCGCGTGCACGGCGAAGCCGCCCGCCGCGAGGTCGTCGCCGTGCGGGGCGGGGAGCGGTTCGAGTACCCGGCCGACCTTGGTGGACAGCGTGTACGCGTCGCGGGGGTGGGTGCGCAGCGCGTCGCCCAGTCGGCGTTCGGACAGGCCGAGGCCGTAGTGCGGGGCCGTGTCGTAGGTGCGGAACCCCTCGTCCCAGGCGCACTTCAGGACGCGTGCGGCCTCCTCGTCGTCGATCGCGCGGAACAGGTTGCCGACCCCTGCGCCGCCGAAGGCGAGCGGGGTGGTCCACGCGGCGGAGCGACCCAGCGGGGCGCGGGGGAGCGGGCGGGGCGTGTCCGTGGCTCTGCCGTCGCTGTCCGGGTTCATGGCGTCCGAACCCTCCAGCTCACGGGAGGCCGGGAAGCGGATGTGATGTCGTAGGTGTCGAACGCGGTGATCCGCGCGGCCGGTGTCGGCAACGGGATTCCTTCCTTGTCCTGTTGCGGAGGACGAGCATCGATCGGCGGCGCCTTGCGGGACACCACCGCCACGATCAGGGCGTCGCGGCGCGCACCGGCTGACGCAGCCAGAGCGCCTCGATCTCCTCAAGTGACTTGCCGGCGGTCTCGGGAACCTTCCGTGCCACGTACCAGGCGGCCCCCGCGGACAGCAGCGCGAACACACCGAACACCGCGGCGCCGATCGCGTGCAGCACATCAGGGAAGACCAGCGAGAACAGGAAGTTCATCAGGTACTGGGTGAAGGTGATCACGGCCATGCCGACGGCGCGGGCGCGCAGCGGCAGTACCTCGGGGCAGTACAGCCAGAAGACCGGGCCGAGGCCGATGCCGAAGGCGAAGGTGTACACGAAGACGCACGTCACGGCGACGACGGTGACGTCGGGGAACAACGCGAGCACGATCATCGGCGGCACCTGGGCGACCAGGGACAGCGTCAGCAGGCGGACCCGGCCGAGCCGCTCGATGAACGGCAGGGACACCGCGGTGGACACCACGAGGGCCGCGCCCACGCAGTAGTTGGCGATGGTCCCCGCACTGCCGGAGTCGGCGGTGAGGTGCTCGAAGATGATCGGTGCGTAGTAGACGACCGCGTTGATGCCCGTGAACACCTGGAAGAAGGTCAGGATCAGCGTGATGCGCAGGGGCGCGCGATAGTGGCCGGTGAACAACTCCCGCAGTCCGGTGTGCTGTTGGGCCAGGCTGCCGCGGATCTCGGCGACCTCGGCGGCCGCGTCCGCCGGGCTGGTGCGCAGTGTCGTAAGGACCGCCTCGGCGTCGGCCTCGCGGCCGCGCATCATCAGCCAGCGCGGTCCCGCCGGGCTGGTGACCATGCCGATGAAGAAGACGATCGCCGGAATCGCTCCGAGCCCGAGCATCCACTCCCAGGCACCCGACGCCGACAGCACGTCACCGACGGTGAAAGCGAGCAGGATCCCTACGTTGACAGCGAGTTGGTACAGCGCGGTGATGCGGCCGCGCAGATGCTTGGGCGCCAGTTCGCTGAGGTAGATGAGGCCGAACATGTTGGCCAGGCCCACGGCGAAGCCGAGTATGAAGCGGGACGCCATGAGCACGGGGGCGTTCGGTGAGACCGCGCAGCCGATCGAGCCGAGGACGAAGATCGCCCCGGCGAGGATCAGCAGGTGGCGCCGGTCCCAGCGGCGCGCGGCGACGGCTCCGGCGGCGATCGCCGGCAGTGCCCCGAGCAGTAGCAGGCTGGTCACCAGGCCCTGGCCGGTGGTGCTGAGCCCGAACTCCTCGGTGAGCGGGGCCAGCGCCCCGGAGATCGCCCCGGAGTCGTAGCCGTACAGGATGCCCGACAGGCCACCGAGGACGGCGACCGTGTACACGCGGCGGGGCAGGGGGCCCGGACTGTCGGCGTGCTCGCGTGGCTCTGGCTCGCTGTCCGCGTGGCGGGACGTGGGTGTCTGCGTCATGGTGTGACCTCTCGTTGGGCACGGAGGGGAGAGAGGGTGCGAAGGAGGGGAGGGACCGCCTTGGCCGTTCGGTCCGCGCCGGCACTTCGGTGTTTCGCGGACGGCACCTCAGTCCGCGAGCGCGTACACGCGGGTGGCGGTGCCGGAATGGTCGAGGACGAAGGTCAGTCGGCCCGGCCCTCACTCCATGAGGAAGACCTGTTCCATCGGTGCCCACCAGCCGTCAGGGCCGGCTTCCTCGACCGGCTCCTGGCAGGGGTCGGTCAGCTTCCACCACTCCTGCGTCGCCTCGTCGGCGGCCATCCGCGCGACGTCCGCCTCCAGGTCGTCACCGTGGTACTCGAAGTAGCTGAACAGCCGGTCACCGAGCAGGTGGATGGAGTAGTTCGCGATGTGGCAGCGACGCAAGGTGTCAAGGACTGCCTCGGGTACGTCGCGGTGCAGTGCGCGGTACTCGTCGATCCGCTCCGGACGCACCCGGATCACCTGTGCTACGCGTTCCATGCGGTGAAATACCCCTTTCGTCCGCCCACCGGTGAATGGGGATCGGTAGCGATCTAGCGATCTGGCGATCTCGAGGAGCGTCGACTCGCTGGGCATGCGGCCCTGACGCAATCGACGCCGATCCTGTTCGTCTTCCACGCCTTGGCCGGAAATCCAATATGATCCGGCCCGGCCATGCTGGGGCAGACTTCTGGGGCAGTCAACCCTTCCGGGCTGAAGTTCCAGTGGTGATACGTGCGTTCGGGGTGCGGCGGGTCGCACCTTTGCGGCTGCCCTGCGGGGGTTCAGCCGCGGGCGGCTCCGGTGCGTCGGGCCGGGCGCGGCGAGGGGGCGTGCGGGCGGTGTCGGACTCGGCTCGAGCGCAGGTGGGCGGCCATCGCCACGGCGGCCTTCTCCGGGTTGCGATGGGCCACGGCGTCCACGATCCGCTCGTGCTCGTCGATCGTCGGCTCGGCCGCTCCCGGTGCGCTGTTGAGCCGGAACATGTGCAGGTGGGCATGGAGGCGGGTCACCGCTTCGGCCAGCAGCGGGCGACCCGCCGCGTAGGCCAGCGCGTCGTGGAAGTCCTGGTCGAGCAGGGCGAATTGCCGGTAGGCGGAGTATTTGGCGCCGGTCTCCGGGTGTCGGCGCATCTCCTCGACGATGGACCGCAACTGCCGCAGATCCTCGTCGTCCGCGTTCTCGGCGGCGAGGGACGCGGCGCGGGGCTCCAGTAGCAGTCGCATCTCGAACAGGTCCTTGAGTGCTTCCGGATCGAGCAGGTCGGTGGCGCGATAGCCGGCGTTCGGACGCTTGACGACCAGTCCGTCCGACTCGAGTCGGACCAGGGCTTCGCGTACGGGGGTGGCCGACACGTCGAGCCGACGGGCCAGGCCGTCGATGCTCATGCGTGTGCCGGGCTCGATCTCATGGTCCATGACCATGGCCTTGACGGCCTCATACACGCGATCGGTCAGCACATCGTGTCGATTCTCATCCACCATGGCAGGAATCATAGAGAATCCGGGCCTCGGCTGGATGGGGCGTCGGTCTGCCTGAGGGCCCGGCGGTCGCGAGGTAGTCGGTCGGAATGCCCCGCGTGCAACCCATTGCCATGCGCCCGTTCCTATAGCATTCTGTGCCGCGCATGCATTTCCTATAGGAACGCGAGGTGCGCGGTGAGGGGAAGTACGCCCCGGCTCGACCCCGTCGCGGTGGTCGGCCCCGGCTCCGTAGGACTCGCGCTCGCGGCCCGACTTGCCGGGCAGGGGCACCCGGTGACCCTGTGCGGCAGGCCCGGAAGCCCGCCGGTGTCCTCGGTGACGTGGAGCGACGGGCGCGAGACCCGGACCGTCGACGTCGAATGGTGCGGCGACCCGGCCGCGGTGCGTCCCTTCGCCCAGGTGGTGGTCGCGACCAAGCTGTACCAAGGGGAGGCGACCCGGGCCTGGTTGGAGCGGTTGGTCGACCGTGACACCTTGGTCGTCGTCGCGCAGAACGGGATCGAGCACCGCGAGCGGGTGGCGCCGCACGCCGCAGCGGGTCAAGTCGCCCCGGTTCTGGTCCACTTCAACGCCGAGCGGCGCGACCGGGACCTGGTGGACATCCGGCAGGACGGTCCGGGTCTGGTCGTCGGCGACGACGCTCCGGGACGCCGTGCCCGCGCACTCCTCGACCGGACCGGACTCGGTGTGCACACCAGCGCCGACTTCACCACGGCGGCCTGGGAAAAGCTCATGGTCAACGCCATCGCCAACCCCGTCACGGCCCTCACCTGCCGCCGGCTCGAGGTCTTCGGTGACCCGTCCGTCCGGGTCCTGTCGGCCGCGATGCTCGCCGAAGTGGCCGAGGTGGGCCGTGCCGAGGGCGCGCGGCTGCCTGCCGAGGCCGTCGACGACGTACTCCCATGGATCGACGCCCGCCCGGCCGGGGCCGGTTCGTCGATGCTCGCCGACCGTGTCGCCGGCCGTCATCTGGAGTACGACGGGCTGCTCGGGGCGGTGGTCCGCCGGGCCCGCGCACACTCGCTCGCCGTGCCGATGTGCACGGCGGTCCTCGCGCTCGTCGCCGCGCTCGACACCACGTCCTTCGCGGCCGCAACACCACACGACCCCTTCAAGCGTCAGGAGCAGTAGTGGCACACGTGATCAAGGCGGAGGCCTACCTCGTCGACATCGAGGTGGAGACCGTGCGTACGGATGCGACGCAGGCCTTCCTCAAGCAGGAGACCCTCTTCGTCGAGGTGGCGACGGACGACGGGCTGACCGGGACCGGCTACTCGTACACGATCGGCACCGGCGGCCGCGCGGTGCTCGCCATGCTCCGCGACCACCTGCTGCCCTCGCTCATCGGGCACGACTCCCGTGAGATCGAGGGCGCCTGGCGGGCGATGTACAACAGCACGCGCGCCACGATGGTCGGCGCGATCACCGCCCTCGGCCTGGCCGCGGTGGACCTGGCTCTGTGGGACCTGCGCTGCCTGCGGGCGGGCGAGCCACTGTGGCGCGTCGCCGGCGGACACCGGTCGGCGGTGCCGGTGTACGACACCGAGCACGGCTGGCTCCAGTTGGACGAGGGGGAGTTGGTCGCGGGCGCCCTCGCGGCGCGTGACCAGGGCTTCTCCGGAGTCAAGGTGAAGATCGGCAAGCCGAACCCCGGCGAGGACGCGGCGCGTATCCGTGCGGTCCGCGAGGCCGTCGGGCCCGGCATGGACATCATGGTCGACGCCAACCAGGCCTTCACCGCCGCCGAGGCCGTACGTCGCGCCGCGCTCCTGGAGCCGTACGACATCGGCTGGTTGGAGGAGCCGCTGCCCGCCGAGGACGTGGCCGGGCACGAACGACTGGCCGCCTCGACGACGATCCCCGTGGCGGTCGGCGAGTCCATGTACTCACTGGGGCACTTCCGCGAGTACCTGCAGCGCGGCGCCGCCGGCATCGTGCAGCCCGACGTGTCCCGGATCGGCGGCATCACGCCGTGGCTGAAGGTGGCGCACCTCGCCGAGGCCTTCAACGTCGAGGTCTGCCCGCACTTCCTGATGGAGATCCACGTCAGCCTCACCGCCGCCGTGCCCAACGCCCGCTACGTCGAGTACATCCCGCAGCTCCGCGCGGTGACGAGTCGTCAGGTGCACATCGCCGACGGCCTCGCCCACGCGCCCACCGAGCCCGGGCTCGGCATCGCCTGGGACCGCGACGCGATCGACGACCGCCGCGTCGCCTGACCCGCGTCTGCCGACCGAGCATCCCGCACCGTCCCGCTGTCCGCTCCCGCACCAGGAGGACGACGATGTCCACCCTGACCACGGTCAGACCCGACCCCACGGCCGCAGTGCAGCGCCGCAGAGTGCTGCTTGCCTCGCTCGTGGGATCGGCCCTCGAGTGGTACGACTTCTATCTCTACGGCACCGCCGCTGCCCTCGTCTTCAACAAGATCATTTTCCCGTCGTTCGACACGACGGCCGCACTTCTCGCCTCGTTCGGCACACTGGCCATCGGCTACTTCGTGCGGCCTCTCGGCGGCATCATCTTCGGCCGCCTCGGAGACCTGTTCGGCCGCAAACGCGTCCTGGTTCTCACGCTGCTGGTGATGGGCTTCTCCACCGTCGGCATGGCACTCGTCCCGACGTACGAGCAGGTGGGCGTGCTCGCCCCGATCCTGCTGGTCGTCCTGCGCGCGATCCAGGGACTGGGCGCCGGCGCCGAGTACGGAGGGGCCGCCGTCCTGGCGGCGGAGTTCTCCGAGCCGCGACGGCGCGGACTGTTCGGGGCGGCGCCCAGTGTCGGCGTCTACATCGGCATCCTCATGGCCTCGGGCGCCTTCGCGCTGGTCACCCAGCTGCCGGAGGACCAGTTCCTGGCCTGGGGCTGGCGGATCCCGTTCGCGGCCAGCGTGCTGGTCATCGCCCTGGCCCTGGTCATCCGGCTGCGGCTGACGGAGAGCCCCGCCTTCGAGGCGGCGCAGGAGCGTACGGAGACGCAGGAGGTCTCGCCCGTACGGGACGTCGTGCGCCACGAATGGAAGGCCGGGCTTGTCCTCTTCGGCCTGCAGACCGCGCAGAACGTCGTCGCCTACCTCAACCTGACGTTCCTGGCCGCCTACCTCACCGACACCCTCAAGATGTCCAGCTCGACGGGACCGCTCGCCGTCACGGTCGGCACGGCGGTGACGGCCGTGTCGCTCCCGCTGTTCGGCTGGCTCACCGACCGCGTCGGCCGCAAGCCGGTGGCCCTGGCAGGGACCCTCTTCTCCGCCGTCTTCGTCTTCCCGTACTTCTGGATCATCGACCACGCGCACAGCTCGCTCCCCGTCACCCTGGCCGTCGTGGTGAGCATGGGCATCGGCGTGGGCTGCATGTTCGCCCCGCAGGCCGCCTACTTCAGCGAGCTGTTCACGGCGCGCTCCCGTTTCACCGGGCTTGCCCTGTACCGGGAGGTGGCCGGCGCGGTGACGGGTGGACTGACCCCGCTCATCGCCGTCGCCCTGGTCGCCGCGGCCGGGGACCGCTCCTGGGGGCTCGCCCTGTTCGTCGTCGCCGCGTGTGTCGTCGGCTGCGCGGCGGTGGCCCTCGGCCCCGAGACACGGGGCCGCGACCTCTCCGCGACCACCGTCTCCGAACTGCGTGCCTCGACCGGCACGTACCGCTGAACCAACCATCGAACAGGCCCTCTTGAACGCGCCCGCAAGGACAGTGTTCAGGAGGCCATCGGAAGGCATCAAGAAGACATCATGCGTATCGCCCGACTCGGCCGTCCCGGCCAGGAGATTCCCGTCGTCCTCGACGGCGACCGCGTACTCGATCTGCGCGGTGTGACCCCGGACGTGACACCGGAGTTCCTCGAACACGGCCTGAACGCCCTCGACCTGACCACCCTGCCGGAACTCCCGGACGCGGCGGGCCTGCGCTTCGGCCCGCCGATCACCCGGCCCACCGCGGTCGTCTGCGTCGGCATGAACTATGCCAAGCACGCGGCCGAGTCCGGCGCCGAACCGCCCACCGAGCCGGTCGTGTTCCTCAAGCACCCCAACACGGTGGTCGGCCCCGACGACCCGGTCACCATCCCGCGCGGCAGCACCATGACGGACTGGGAGGTCGAACTCGGCGTCGTCATCGGCAAGCGCACTAGCTACCTCGACTCACCGGCCGACGCCGCCGCCCACATCGCCGGCTACGTCCTCGTCAACGATGTCTCCGAGCGCGAGCTGCAGCTGCACACTTCGGGCGGCCAGTGGTCCAAGGGCAAGTGCGCGCCGACGTTCACGCCGGTCGGACCGTGGCTGGTCACCGGCGACGCACTGGACCCGGCGGCGGTTCGGCTGCGCAGCCGGGTGGGCGGCGAGCCGCGGCAGGACTCCAGCACCGTGGACCTGATCTTCTCCGTGCCCGAAGTCCTTTACCGGCTCAGCCAGTTCATGACCCTGGAGCCCGGCGACCTGATCCTGACCGGCACCCCCGAGGGTGTCGCCCTGTCGGGACGCTTCCCCTACCTCGCGGCCGGGGACGTCGTCGAGCTGGAGGGCGAAGGGCTCGGAAAGCAGCGCCAGACCATGGCCGCGGAGGGAACCCGATGACCGAGAAGAGGACACCGATGACTGCGGCGACACGCACCTCCGAGTATGCGGGTCTCGTCGCCGTGGTGACCGGCGGCGCGTCCGGGATCGGCCTGGCCACGGCCCGTGAACTGGACGCCCGTGGCGCCGAAGTGGCCGTGCTCGACCTGGCCGAGTCGGACGAGCCGTTCCTGCACGTGCGTTGCGACGTGACGGACGACGCCGCTGTCCGCACGGCCATCGACACGGTGACCGACCGCCTCGGTGGAGTGAACGTCCTGGTCAACAATGCCGGGATGGGCGCCCAGGGCACAGTGGAGGACAACGCCCCCGACGAGTGGCACCGCGTGCTCGATGTCAACGTCGTGGGCATCGCCCGTGTGACAGCGGCGGCCCTGCCTGCCTTGCGCAAGGCGGCCGCCGGAGCGGAGGGACACGCGGCGATCGTCAACATGTGTTCCATCGCGGCGACCGCCGGGCTGCCCCAGCGCGCCCTCTACTCGGCGAGCAAGGGTGCGGTCCTGGCACTGACCCGCGCCATGGCGGCCGACCACCTGCGCGAGGGAATCCGAGTCACCTGCGTGAACCCCGGCACGGCGGACACCCCCTGGGTGAACCGGCTCCTGTCGGCCGCGGACGACCCCGAGGCAGAGCGCGCCGCCCTGGCTGCCCGCCAGCCCAGCGGTCGCCTGGTCAGCGCCGCCGAAGTCGCCCACGCGGTTGCCTACTTGGCGAGCCCGCGTTCCGGCGCCACCACTGGCACGGACCTGGCCGTGGACGGCGGCATGCAGGGACTGCGGCTGCGCTCCGAGTGAGTCCGGGGCCGAGGGGCTCGGCACGGCCTGCGCGGTCGCCGTCGCCGCTGCCAGCGACGTCGAACTCGACCGGGTCGAGGGCGCGCACGGACCGCGCACTTTGGAGGTCGTCCTGGTGAGCGCTCACTCGCCGGAGAGATCCTTCACATACAGGTGGGCCGGCACCAGTACCGGTCCGTCCTGACCGGGTGCGTGATGGTCGAAGAGGCCCTCGTCCTGCCAGCCGTGGCGTGCGTAGAAGCGGCGGGCACGGGCGTTGCCGGCCACGACGGCGAGCCAGGCCCGCAGGTGGCCGGCCGTCGCGACCCGGTCCTCGGCGGCGGACAGCAGGGCGGGGGCGACGGCCGTGCCACGGTGGGCGGCACCGACGTAGACCTGCTCGACCTCGTCGCCGGCCACCATGACGAAGCCCGCCACCTGACCGTCCACCACAGCGACGACCGTGTCCTTGACGCGTTGTGCGGCGCGTTCATCGAAGGAGTCCCGAGGGCGGGCCTCGACCAGCGCGTCGGGAACGTTGCCCCGGTGGCCGTCGCCCCATCCGTGGTACCAGATATCGGCGACCGCCTCGGCGTCGGCGGGTTGTGCAGGCCTCAGTTGTAGGGGGCGGCTATCGGGGCTCATGGGGTCATCCAACCGTATGGGCTTCCCGAATACTTCCCCTTTCAAGGCGGTTGGGCCCGTTCGGGCCTCTCTGGAAGACGGCGGCCGAGAACCGTGTTCTCGTGCTGCAGGACCGTCAACTCCGCTTCCTTGGAGGGGTTTCGGCGCAGCAGCCGAGCCGGTGGGCTGTGTCGTGGACGGGTCGGACGACGAGGGTGACCCAGCGGGACCAGGAGGTATCGCGGCGGACCTGGTGCTCGTCGCGTGCGGCCAGGCCCTTGCCCGACTGGAAGAACTCCTCCACCCGCCATGTTGATCCGGCGACTCTGACCAGCACGGTCAGCGGCACGGGCGCGGGCAAGTAGCAGCCGGTACCGCGTTCCTCCCGGGCGGTTCGCAGCTTCGGGTTGCCGCCGTGGACCTCGTCGCCGGCAACCCATGCGGCCTGGAGGCCGGCGTCCAGGAACTGGGCGACCATACGAGTGGCCGGCTCCGGCTTGGTGGCGAAGGTGTTTTTCACGGCAAGGCCGCGGCGCGGCAACGGTCGGGGCCGGAGGCCCAGGAGCGCGGAACGTAGAGTTCCCGGTCCACTGCGGCGTGGCCGCGCTTGTCTGCGTAGACCAGGTAGACGGCGACTTGGGAGTTCTCCATCCGGCCGGCAGTACCGGTGCATTGGCGCTGGACGCCGACCGTGCCAGTGCCCTTCTTCACATCGCCGGTCTCATCGACGACCAGCACCGCCCGGTCGTCGTGCAGGTGCTCCACCACGTACGCGCACACGTCGTCGCGGAGGACCTGATCGGCATCCCACTTGGCCCTGCCCAACAGGTGCTGCATGCCGCCCGGAGCGGTCTCGCCAGCCCACTCGGCGATGGTCCAACAGTTCTTGCGCGGCAGGTCGGCCAATAGACCGAGCACCAACCGCGCCGTCCTGCGCCGGGGTTCGATCCGGGCGAAGCGCCCCGCGATCCGGCCCATCAGGCCCATCAGGCCCTCGAACGCGTCCCGCCAACGGGCGGGTTCTATGCTGTGACCTGCGGCCACCATCTCTTCGTCAGTCCATACAACTCACGATGATCAACGGTGGCCGCACCCGTCTCCACAACGCGTCAGGGTCGCGCAGTTCCGCCTGCCGTCCTGAGTCAGGAGGACATGTGCAACGTGGCGAAGTCTGGTGGGTGGAGTTCGACGAGCGGCGGCTGGTCGTACTGCTGGCGGCGGACGACGCGTCCAGGATCCGGGCGATGCAGGTCGTCACTCCTGCGGGCGTCGACATCAGTGGTCTGGGCGTCGAAGTGCAAGTAGGCGCCATGGAAGGACTGCCCATTGAAGGCGTGCTGCGGTTCGCGTTCCCGCGCCCGGGCTTTACCCCCTGCACGTGGCTGACCACCGTGTCCCGGGACGACCTGATCGAGCGGGCGGGCGTCCTGTCCTCTGCGAAGCTCAGCGAGATTGAGGACGCCCTCCGTCTCGGTGAACTTGGGTAGGCGGAGAAGCGCCGTTCACGAGTGAGATCACGATCCTGGGGCCGCCTCTGGCCCGCCTGGACGGCAAGGCCCTGGAAGACGCCATCGGCGCCTGGCTCGGCCGATACGCCACCGACCCCGTTCACGAACCCGGCGCCCTCCCCTGCGCGGTCTCGCCGTCGACGGCAAAGCTGTGCGCGGCTCACGCACCGACACTGGCAAGGCCGTCCACTTGCTCGCAGCCACCCTCCATACCTCGCAGGCCGTCATCTCCCAGCGCCGAACTCTTCGATCAGCACGGGATACTGCTCTCCACCGTGTCCGGCGGCGATCGAACGGTCGGCCATCGCCTTGATCAGCTTCGGCAGTTCGGCGTTGACGCCCACCGCCTCGCTCTCCTCGATCAAGTGCGCCATCGACCGCACCTCCGTCTCCAGGTCCGACACCTCGGCCGGGAAGGAGCCGTTGTCGATCTGCTTGGCGTAGCCAGGCAGCCACTCGGCCACACCGGCAGCGATTTGCTGCGCAAACGGCGCGTACGTTGCGGCGTCAACACCGGCCGTCCTCAGCAGGGCAGTGCCCTGGAGCCAGGCGTTGAGCACACTCCACATCATGGCCAGGCCGGCCACGTCGTACAGAGACGCCAGCCCATGATCCGTTCCAAGGTGGGTGACGGTGCCGAGCGCGTCGAGAGTTGACCTGTGTGCCTCGAAGTCCGACTGCGGCCCGCTGTGCAGAATCACCGCCTCGGCGGTCCCGATGGCCGACGGGATGGCCATGATGGCGCCGTCCAGGTAACGCGCGCCGCGTTGCTCGGCCCACTGGGCGGCCTCCCGGGCCTGGGCCGAGTCGCCCGAGGTCAGGTTGATCAACATCGAGCCGTCGAGCTCGATGTCGTTCGCGCCGAGCAACTCGTGCATGGCCTTGTAATCGGTGACGCAGATGACCGTCAGGGAACTTGCCTTGAGCGCGTCACCAACCGTCGGCGCCAGCCGCGCTCCCTCGACCACCAACTGGTCGGCCTTGGAGGTCGTTCGGTTCCACACGGTTGTGGGATGCCCGGCCTTCAGGAACGCGCCGGCGAGTGCCTGGCCCATCCGTCCAAGTCCGATGACTGTCACGGGTGTAGCGGTTTTGTTGTTCATGGCACCATCGTCAACGTTCATACCGGTGTGAAGGTCAAGCGAGGTTTTGATGCGGATCGGGGAACTGGGTCGTCGGACGGGCGTCAACGCCCATCAATTGCGTTACTACGAGGCCCAGGGCTTGCTGGAGGCAGACCGCCGCGCGAACGGATACCGCGAGTACGACGAGAACGCCGTGCTGCGGGTGAAGCAGATCCGGCACCTGCTCGGTGCCGGATTGTCCTCCGAGGACATTGCGTACCTGCTGCCCTGTGCGGTTGGAGAAGCCCCGGAACTGCCCGGTTGTTCCGAGTTGTTGGCCGCGATGCGGTCACGGTTACAGCGACTGGACGATCAGATGGACAGGCTCGCTCAATCCCGCGACGCTCTTGCCGTCTACATCGACGAGGCCGAGCGGATGGGCAGCGAGAGCTATCCGCCCTTTGACGACGCCGGCCTGGAGCCCGTCCCCACCTGAGCAGCCGGGGTGCCTCGACCTGCGGAACCGTCTCGGCCAACAGCACCCGCCGGCCTGCGAGGACCGAGGGCTCGAAGCGGTGCCCCGCCTCTGCGAGCCCCTTCGATTAGGAACACGCCCAGCTCTCGTCGGGCGACGGGGCCGGTTTCGAGACCCACCGTGTCGGAGGGATGGCGCACGACCCCGGCGTCGAGTTCTCCCTCCCGGAGCCGTCCCAACTACTCGTCGTTGCGGAACGGTATGGACCCGTCCGCGTACTCTCGGCCAGCCGGTCGTTGCCGTCCAAGCATCAGCCTCAGATGGCGCCCGGGTCGCACGTCGATCTCCTCAACCCCGCCGGGTGAGGTAGAAGGGCGGGATGGACACCGCCGTGCTTGAACAGATGCTGGACGAGAGCTTCGATCACGCTGTCGTGCACCACGGATACACCAACTACATGCGCGACTACGAGGTCATCGTCTACGCGACGGCTGATCCGCGTACCGGTATCGCGCCGGCCCACCTGCGATATCTCTTCAGGTACTGCGTTGATGCGCGGTGCGTGACGTCAGTGCCGACCGAGACCTGGCGGGTCTCTTTGGACGACCGGCTCATCGACCACGAAACCGGTGTTGACCTCAACGGATATGTCTGGGGAGTGAAGTGGCACGGTCTGTACCCAGGAGCCAAACTCCTCCCGGAGTCGGAGACAACTCGACGCTGGTCGAAGGCCGTTGGAATCGACTTCCATGCGGTACGCATGGAGACCAACGCGCATGATCTGACCCTGGTCTTCTCCGACCTCCAGGTACGCGAGGTCCAGGCGGGATACGCACCATTCGTTGCTGAGTAGCGAGCTGTTCGATGATGCGGCGTAGATCGTGGCCGAAACCGGGAACCGGGCGGCGACTTTACGCGTCACGGAGCTTGGTGTGATCAGTTTTTGACCTAGGAGGAGTCCATATGCAGCAGTCAACCGGGAGCCGGATCGCCGTGCGAGCAGCAGGGGCGCTGCTGGCGGTGGCGTTCGCGGCGGGTTGTTCGGCGAGCGTGGGCTCGAAGGAAGTGAGCAAGGACGAGGTGGCGAAGCAGGCCTCGACGGCCCTGGGCAAGAAGGTCGGCCGGGAGCCCGACGACATCACCTGCGAGGACGACCTCAAGGCCGAGGTGGGCGCGACCGTACGCTGCGAACTCACCGACAGCGGCAAGAAGCACGGCCTGACGGTCACCGCGAAGTCGATCTCGGGCGAAAAGGTCAACATGGACTTCAAGGTCGACGAAGCCGAGGGCGCCGGCGCCTCCGCGGATCCGGAGCCCACCGACGCGGCGAGCACCGGCACCGACACCGGTGGCCAGTCGGTGAGCAGGGCAGAGGTCGCCCGTCAGGGCAAGGCCGCCCTGACGGCGCAGGTCGGCAAGGCGCCCGACGCCTTCACCTGCCCCGAGGACCTCCCGGCCAAGGTGGGTGCCGTCATTCGCTGCCAGTTGGCGTCGGAGGGGAAGCAGTACGGCGTGCGGGTCACCGCGAAGTCGGTCGTCAACGGCCAGGTCAGCATGGACTTCAAGGTTGACGACGGCGCTGCCGGCTGATCAGTGTGCTCTGCGTGACGCTCCACGACGGCACCTTCTACAACTTCACCGGCGTGGTGGTGGGCGGTGACGTCCCGTAGGCAACCCCGTGCGCTTCAGCTGAGTTGTGCCTCAGCGGAAAGCGGCGATGTTGCGGGCGACCCAGTCGTTGAAGGGGCGCGGAGCGCGACCGAGGACTCGTTCCACGTCCGAACTGATCCGCAGTTCGGCGGAGTTCGGGGCGGAGATGATGTCCAGGGTGTCGTCGGCGAGCTCCGGCGGCACGAACCGGGTCATCGTGGCCTTGGCCTCCTCGCGGGTGAGTTCGTGGAACCGCACCGGCGAGCCGAGCGCGGCGGCGATGGCCTCCGCCTGCTGACGGGGCGTGATCACCTCGGGCCCGGTCAGCTCGAATGTTCCGCCGGTGTGCCGGTCGTCCAGCAAGCAGGCCGCCGCGACTTCGGCAATGTCCGCCGGGTCGACGACCGGCACCCCGACGTCACCGAAGGGCGCGGCGACCGTCCCCTGCGTGCGGACGGACTCCGCCCACGCCAAGGCGTTGGAGGCGAAGCCGCCCGGTCGTAGGACGGCCCATTCCAGGCCGGACTCTCTCAACGAGTCCTCCACCGCGCGCATCGCGACCCGCGTCGGGCCGAGCGGCCTGGTCGCCACGCCCTGCGAAGACAGCAGGACGACCCGGCGGACTCCGCTGGCGACGGCCAGGTCGATGATGTCGGCCGGCCTGGCTTCGGGGGCGTGCAGGTCGCCGGACAGCAGGAGGAACAGCGCCTTCGCCCCCTCCAAAGCGGGGGTGAGGTCCTGCGGATCGGCCAAGTCGGCCGCCACATGCCGGACCCCGACCGGCATGGCCGCCGCGTGCCGTGACACCGCCGTCACTTGCTCGCCCGAGTCGGCCAGGGCCTGCGTCAAAGGCCGTCCCACATTCCCGGTAGCTCCGGTCACCACGATCATGTTCAGCTCCTAGTCCGTTGTGCGCTGCGGCAATTGACGCTAGGAGGCAGGCTTACTTTCCGTAAGAACATACCTGGAGGTAAGCTCCAGACATGGGGGAAGGTGTGCAGCTGACGCAGGTCGAGGCGGGCGCTCGGTATGAGGTGTTTCACACCGACTGCCCGGCGCGCGACGTGGTCGACCACGTGACCAGCCGGTGGGGTATCTGGGTCCTGATCTCCTTGCGGAGCACCGACCTTCGGTTTTACGAGCTGCGCGACAGCATCCGGGGCATCAGCGAGAAGATGCTCGCTCAGACCCTGCGCGCTCTGGTCCAGGACGATCTGGTCTGGCGGAAGGTCGAGCCGACGACGCCACCCCAAGTCACCTACGGGCTGACCGAGTTCGGTCAGGACGTCGGTGCGCCACTGACGGACTTGTTCGACCGGATCACACAGCGGCTCGGAGCCGACGGGGCGTCCGCGACGGAGCGGCTGGGCGCACCAGGTCAAGCGAAGCGGCTGAATGCATCGCCGTGAAGCGGCACAAAACACTCCGTCAAGAGCCCGTCTCTGAACCTCCGCTCGCCGATGCGGTCAAGGGCGGCGGAGCAAGATTCGTCTGGCTCCGCCGCCCCTGAGTCGCGCCTTCCGTTCCGCTCGGTCCGTGCTGATGGGGATCCGCGATCGAGACGCGCGAAGGCCCGGTTGCTGCTCAGCCGGCGTCGTCGCGTTTGCGGTAGCGGATATGGGTGGTCAGCGGTGAGTGGAGCACCTCGACGGGCTCGAAGTCGAAGGTCTCGACGCCGTCGAACAGGCTCTCGCCGCTGCCGAGCAGGACGGGTGCGATGTCGAGGGCGAGTTCATCGATCACGCCGGCGTTGAGTGCCTGTCGAACCGTCGAAGCGCCACCGGCGATGTCCACGCCCTTGCCGTCGGCGGTTTCGAGCGCCTGCGCGTAAGCGGCGTCGAAGCCGTCGGTGACGAAGTGGAAGGTGGTCCCTCCCTTCATCTCGATCGGTTCGTGGGCGTAGCGAGTGAGCACGAAGACCGGGGCGTGATATGGGGGCTCGGGTCCCCACCATCCGTCCCACGACTCGTTCCACTCGCCTCGGATGGGCCCGAACATGTTTCGGCCCATGATGTAGGCGCCGCGCGGGCGCATCAGCCAGTTGTTGGCCGTCGTGTCGGCTTCGGTCGCGCGCGGGTCGCCGATATGCCAGCCGTGCAACTCTTGACCGCGCTTGCCCAGCGGATTGTCTCGGCTCTGCTCAGGTCCGGCGGCGAAGCCGTCGAGCGAGATCGACATGTGACAGGTGGTGTCGGACAACGGCTTCTCTCCGGAAGTAGTAGTGAAGTAGTAGTTGCGGGGTGCCATGTTGGCATCGGGCCGCATGACACACATGCAGACTGACGGAGGCGGCCGAACTCATCGCTGGCCGACCACGAAAGACCTCGGCTGGCCGGTTGTGGTCAGCGGGCCGGATCCGGCGGCCCCACGATCGCCCGCAGCGCCGCCAGATGCCCCTGGTAGGCATCCCGGCCTCGCGGGGTCAGGCGGAGCCACACGCGCTGCCGGGTGTCGCGGACGGCCTTGCGCTGCTCGACGTAGCCGGCGTCCATCAGTACGGTGACGTGCTTGCTCAGCACGGAGGCGGAGACGTCGAGTTGCTCTTGGACCAGGCCGAACTCCGCCTCGCCCGCGGTGTCGAGCAGGGCACAGATGCGCAGCCGGTTCGGGGCGTGGATGGTGGTGTCGAAACCCTCCAGAAGGTCGCGGGTTTCGGCGCTCACGAGGTCTTCCGGTGCAGACGTGCGAAGGTCAGGTGGCAGCCGACGGACACGGCGGCACTGACCAGCGAGGCCGCGATCAGCCACACCGGCCGGCCCGTGACGCGGAACGCGAATGCCGCCCCCACCACCAGCACGGGCAGACCCACCAGGAGCGGCACGGTCACCCGCTTCGGCAGCACGTCCAACCGCAGCGCCACCCCGGTCCTGTTGCGCCACCCCTTGGCCGCGACGGCGAGGAGCACCCCGTACGCCGCGGTGACCGCCAGCATGATGCCTACCCAGGCGGGGCCCGGCAGCAGCCAGTCCGAGTCGGCCACGACGCCCCCGTAGATGATCGGGAGCGCGGCAATGTAGAGCGTCAGCGTGATGAAGAACCAGTTCGGCCATG
This sequence comes from Streptomyces endophyticus, assembly GCF_035798155.1. NCBI lineage: Bacteria > Bacillati > Actinomycetota > Actinomycetes > Kitasatosporales > Streptomycetaceae > Streptomyces > Streptomyces endophyticus. Next base: position 68,697 of record NZ_JAOZYC010000024.1, read on the forward strand.
GTGTGGCCGACAGTGCCGCGGCCGAGGTCCGGATGTGCTCGGTGTCGGCCAGGGCGGAACGGGCCTGCTCCGGCGTCGGTCGTACCCCGTTAGTTTCCATGACGGAAAGAGTAGCGGCTTGTTTCCGGCATGGAAAGAGGCGCAGAGCCGTCGCCCACGCCGGCCGTATCACTCCGTTGGTTGGCATTTCTGCGGTTATGCCATCAGGTGAACTGTCCGACCGCCGGGTGTCTCGGCGCACTGATTCACCCGGCTGGATAGCCCCAGCAGGGCCTGTTTCGGTCGCGGTTGTCGAAGTTGCGGGCAGGACATGTCTCGTGTCCGTAGCTTCCATGGCACTGAGCCGTGTAGCGTTCGAGTCAGCAGTCGTGGTTCCGAAGTACCGCCCGTGGACGCGAGTTCACGGGCAACTTGCTGTTCAGAGTCTCTGAGGACCAAGACGACCACCTCCGGTTCCCGCAGGGTGCGGGAACCGACTACGAGTCCCCTTGGAGGACAAATGGCCAGCGGAACTGTCAAGTGGTTCAACGCGGAAAAGGGCTTCGGCTTCATCGAGCAGGACGGCGGCGGCCCGGACGTCTTCGCCCACTACTCGAACATCAACGCCTCCGGCTTCCGTGAGCTCCAGGAAGGCCAGAAGGTGAACTTCGACATCACCCAGGGCCAGAAGGGCCCGCAGGCGGAGAACATCACCCCCGCCTGAGCTGTTTGACTCCGCGACGCCCGCCTCGGTGCACCGAGGCGGGCGTCGCGCGTCAGTGCGGGGCATGAGGAAGGTCGGCGTGGGGCGACGGGGGTCCTTGGCGGACTACGGCGCCCCGCCACCCGCGATCAGTGTGCCGAGAGCCGTGCGCTGGTGGATGACCGCGCGGCCCGTGCGGGTCGTTGTCGCCATTCCTGCCGATCTGAGCGCCGTCGCATGCGATGAGGCTGTCGCGTTGCTGACGTTGAGGGCGCATGCCAGGGAGGTTGTGGTGTGCGGCTCGGCGAGGAGGCGCAGGGCGTCGAGCCGGGTGCGGCCCAGGACGGTGGCCAGGGCTTCGACGCGTCGCTCCGGGGTGGGTGGCAGCCCGGGACCGGCGGGATACGTCAGGACCGCGGGACGGCTCGGGGCGTCCTGAAGAAGTGGGCCCGCAGGGTGGTGGAAGGTCGGCAGCAGAACCAGGCCGCGCCCATCGAGGCGGACATCGCGGGCAGGCGCCGCGTCGGGCCATTCCCACACACCCTCGTGGAGTCGGCCGCCCGGGGCCAGGCCGGTCAGCGTGGCGGCCACGCCGTGCTCGGCGACGGCCAGGGCGTAGCGGGTGAACTCCTCACGGTGCAGATCCTGGACGACGGACCAGACCGGGGCGAGGACCGTCTCGTACGCGGCCCGCTGGGCGCGGTGCACGGTGCGCCAGGCCGTCTCGTCGCCGGCGTGCAGGCCGCGGATCCAGCGAGGCGCGGGCACCGTCCCGTAGACACGCTCCAGTTCCGAGCGGACAAGGTCGGGGCGTGTGGCACGGATCTGTTCGAAGCCGTCGGCCATGGTGTCGCCGAGGACGTCGAGGAAGGAGGGCGGGCGGCCCGCGGGAACCAGGTCGGCGAGCGCCTCGGTCGCAGCCGGGAGAGAGCGCAGGACGCGGCCGCGCCACGGTGCGAACAGCGGCCCGCCATGGTGGGCCACGGCTGTCGTCAGGGCGGCGTGCAACTCCTGGAGCGGTGCCGGACGGGGCGCGAAGCGGATCCGGGCGAAGTCCTGCGCGGTGAAGTGGATTCGCAGCACCCGCACAACTCCTCGTCCTGAGCCAGCCTTTCGGCCAGGGCCTGAACCTTCGCGTCGTGACGGCCCCGCCCCAAGGGTGTGCGTATGACTTCTCGACGCACGCTTCTGAAAGGCACCCTATTCGGGAGTGCCGCCGCCCTGCTGCCCACGCCTGCGACCGCCACCGATGGCGGCCCGTTCCTCCGGCTGCCCGCGCCAACCGGCCCGTACCCCGTAGGCATGCGGACGGTCCATCTGACGGATCCTGCCCGTACCGACCCATGGGTGGGCGGCGTGCGGGAGGTGATGCTGACCGTCCTGTACCCGGCCCGATCGGTACGCGGCTGCGCCCGGGCCCCGCAGCTCACCCCGGACGAGGCCGCGGTGTTCGCCGAGTACGCGCCACACATCCACCCGGGGCTGCCGGAGCCGGGAGCGGTGGACTGGGGCGCGGTCCTCACGCACGGGTACGTGGGTGCGCCGCCGCTGCCCGGGCGGCGACCGGTGCTGGTGTACTCACCGGGCGGCGGCGACTCCCGCACGCTCGGCACGAGCCTCGCCGAGGACCTGGCGAGCCACGGCCGGGTGGTCGTCCTCGTCGACCACCCCGGCGACGCTTCCCAGGTGGAGCTGCCGACCGGGATGAGGACCACCGTCCTGACCGGACCGCCGGACCCGGCGACCTTCCGCACGATGGTGGACACGCGGATCGCGGACCTCCGCCTGGTCCTGGACCGGCTCGGCGGCCTGCCGCTCGCCCCGGTCATGGACTCCTGCCGGATCGGGTTGTACGGGCACTCGGCGGGCGGCACGGCGGCGGTCTACGCGGCCCGCGGTGATCGCCGGGTCGGCGCGGTGGCGAACCTGGAGGGCTATCTCGACCTGTACCCGACGCCGGTGGAAGTCGACCGGCCGCTGCTGCTGTTCCGCACCGAAAGGTTCGAGGGCGCACCCCGTATCGAGTCCTCCTGGGTGAACCTTCGCGGCCGCCGTGCGCTCCTCGCCGACGCGAACCACTGGGCGTTCACCGACTACGGTCCGCTCGTCCCGCAGCTCCAGACCAGCGGGCTGATGACCGCGACGGCGCGGGCGGCGCTCGTCGGCACCGGCGACCCGGCGGTGACACTGGCTCAGGTGCGGCGCCGGGTCGGGACCTTCTTCACCCGCCATCTCTCGTAGCGGGGCCGCGAGCGACCGCCCCAGTGGTGGGGGAGTGCTCCCCATCTCGCGATCCCGCGCAGGCTCGACTTCCGACCGGACGTTCCAGTGCCGCACGTACCTGGGGCCGTCGCTCATCCGTCAACGCCTGCGCGTGCGCCTGCTCCAGTACCGCGGCGAAGGACACGCGCCGTCCGGTGCGTGCCGACTCGACCGCGGCTTCGACCATCGCCAGGCTCATCGCGTTCTCGTGCGCTTCGCCCATCGGCGTCCTGCCGGTACGCAGGGCTCCCACGAAGGCGTGCAGCGCTCCGGCGATGTCCGAGGGGCCGGTATGGGCGTCCAGGGGTTTCGCCGGGCCGTTGATGTCGAGGGCCGGCGTGCTCTCGCCGTCCCACCGCGCGGTGCCGTGCTCGCCACTCGCACGCCAGGAGCCGTTCCAGGAGGTCTCGGCGCCCGGTGCGCACCAACTGCCGTGGTAGAGGTAGCGCGTTCCGCCCGCCATCTCGAAGGTGGCGCACGCGCTGGCGTCCCCTCGGTACCAACTCCACGGCGGATTGAACGCCTCGCAGTACACCGACACCGGCTCGGTGGCCAGGAGGAAGCGCGCCGAGTCGAAGGCGTGGATCGCCATGTCGACCAGGAGCGGGTGGGGCATCTCCTCGCGGAATCCGCTGAAGCGCGGCGCCTTGTAGAACTCGGTGGTGAGCGTTCCTATGGCGCCCAACTGCGCGACCATGTCCCGTAGATGGAACAGTTGGGGGTTCCAACGGCGCGACTGGCTCACCATGAACAGCCGGCCGCTGACCTCCGCCGCCGCGGCCAGCGCCAGGGCCTGCGCCAGGGTGGCGGCCATGGGCTTCTCGCCGAGCACCGGCAGACCGGCGAACAGTGCCGTCGTGGTGACCTGGTGGTGCGCGGCCGGGGGCGTCACATTGACGACGGCCTGCGCGTCGGTGCGGGCCGCAAGCTCCAACAGGTCGTCCCCGGTGGGTAGTTCGGGGCGGCCGAGCTGGGCCGCGGCATGTCGGGCGGCGTCGACATCCAGGTCGACAAGGCCCACCAGGTCCGCCTCGTCGGACGCGCTGACCGCCTTCAGCCAGGTGCGGCCCATCGGCCCCGCGCCGACCACAAGTACCCGCAGCGGGGCATGCGTTCCGCAGTCGATCGTCGCGTGGCTCATCGCAGCGGCCCCTGGTAGGCGCCGCCCTTGGAGAACTCGCCGGTCTCGTACCGCAGGAGCTCGGGCATCCGGCGATCGAGCCGGTCCGCGCGTGCCCACCGCACCCCATTGGCGATCACCTTGCGGACGTCCTTGTGGTGGTAGACGGGAAAGTCCTGGTCACCCGGGCTGAAATAGAAGATCTTGCCGTGGCCGCGGCGGAAGGTGCAGCCGCTGCGGAAGACCTCGCCGCCGGAGAAGGAGCTGACGAAGACCAGCTCGTCGGGCGTGGGAATGTCGAAGAACTCCCCGTACATCTCCTGCTGGTCGATGATCAGCGGATGCGGGACGCCCTCGGCGATGGGGTGCGTCGGGTCCACCGTCCACACCAGCTCACGGTCCCGTTCGCTGCGCCAGCGCAGTGTGCAGCTGGTCCCCATCAGCTTGACGAAGATCTTCGACCAGTGGCCGGAGTGCAGCACCACCAGGCCCATCCCGGACAGTACGTGCCGGTGCACCCGTGCCACGACCTCGTCACTGACCTCGCCATGGGCGGCGTGCCCCCACCAGGTCAGGACGTCGGTCGCGGCCAACACCTCGTCCGTCAGGCCGTGTTCGGGATCGTCCAGCGTGGCGGTGCGCAGCGCGACGGCCCCGCCCAGGTTCTCCTCGATGCCCTGGGCGATGGTGGTGTGCATGCCCTCCGGGTAGATCTTCGCGACGTGCTCTTCGAGCTTCTCGTGGCGGTTCTCGCCCCAGACGGTCACACGCAAGGGGGTCGTGGTCACGGTCATCGAGGGGTCCCTTCCAGATGGGGTGTACGAGGTGTACGGGAGGTCGTGGCGGGTCACTTGAGCGCGCCCGAGCCCACCCCCGCGGCGATGTAGCGCTGTGCCGCGACCAGCAGGATCAGGGCGGGGATCGAGGAGAGCGTGGCGGTGGCCATCACGGTGTTCCAGTCGGCGACATGCGCGCCCAGGTACTCGTACAGGCCCAGCGTGACCGGCCGGATGTCCTCGGTCGTGGTCAGTGTCAGCGCGAACAGGAAGTCGCTCCACGTGAACAGGAACGTGAAGAGGCCCGCGGTGATCAGTGCGTTGCGGCTGACCGGCAGCACGATGGAGCAGAAGGCCCGTATCCGCCCGGCTCCGTCCACCCGGGCCGCCTCCACCAGCGACGACGGGACGTTGCTCATGAACGCCCGCAGGATGAGGATGGCGAAGGGGACGCCGTGGGTGGAGTCGGCCAGGATGAGGCCGCCGATCGAGTTGAGCGCGCCGAGCTGGTTGTACGTGCTGAACAGGGCATTGGCGACGACGATGCCCGGGATCATCTGGCTGAACAGGATCGCGAGCAGCACCGGCGCCGCCCAGCGCGCCCTGAGCTGCGCCAGCGCATACGCCGCGGGGGCGGCCACCAGCAGGCTGAAGGCCACGCTCGCCACAGACACGATCAGGCTCGTCAGCAGGTTGCGGCCCTGATCGTGCAGGGCCCTGGCGTAGCCGTCGAAGTGCAGCGAGGTCGGGATCAGCGGGGTGGTGATGGTGGAGCCCCGGGGTTGCAGCGAGACGTTCACCATCCAGTACACGGGGAAGAGCATCACGGCCACGATCAGCACGGCGCACACCGTGTGGCCCCACGGGCCGAGCGGGTGCTTGGGTCGTACCGGGGGCGGGGCGGGTGCGTGCCGTACGGATGCGGTGGGCGGGGCGGTGGTCGTCGGGGGCATCGCGGCCTCACTCGTCGAGGGCGCGCCGGTTGGCGCGCAGATAGAGGAGGGCGAAGACCAGCGAGACGGCGATGAGGATGTTGCCGAGCGCCGCGCCCTGCCCGAAGTCGAAGGTACGGAAGGACAGTTGGTAGGACTGCGTGGCCAGGGTCTGCGAGGAGTTCGCGGGTCCGCCGCCGGTCACGCCGAGGATGAGATCGATGACCTTGAGCGTGTAGACGACACCGAGGACGAGCACCACGGTCACCACCGGGCGCAGCAGCGGCCACGTCACATGCCGAAAGGCGCGCCGCCCGGTGGCCCCGTCGATCGAGGCGGCCTCGTACAACTCCCGGGGGATTTCCTGAAGACCGCTGTGGAGCAGGGCCACGTTGAACGGGATGCCGAGCCAGATGTTGACCATGATCACCGAGAGCAGTGCGAGGGAGGTGTCGGTGAGCCAGCCGGGAGTGCCGAGCCCCAGATTGCCGAGGACGCGGTTGAGGACGCCGCTGTCCTGGTCGAGGATCCAGCGCCACACCGTGCCCGAGACGATCACCGGCACCAGCCAGGGCAGGAGCAGCAGTGCACGCAGCATGCCGCCGAGCGGGAAGTGCCTCCGGAAGTAGAGGGCGATCGCCAGGCCGATGGCGAACTGCGCCAGGATCGAACCCACCGTGAACAGCGCCGTGTTGAGCGCTGCCCTGCTGAAGACGGTGGAGGAGACCACCGCGGCGTAGTTGTCCCAGCCGACCCAGGGCGCCCTGCCGGTGTAGAAGGTGGAGATGCCGTACTTCTCGAAACCCATCAGCAGGTTCTGCACCACGGGGTAACCGAAGAACGCCACCAGGTAGCTGACGGCGGGCAGCAGGAACAGCAGGTGGAACAGGCGCTCTCGGCCGCGCTGGGTCTGCCACCAGCGCGGCGGCGCGAAAGTCTCCGTCAGCTCAGTCATGCTCGGCCTCCCGCAGTGCCTGCCGCGGGCTCGCACCGTGGGTCAGGGCGGTCTGGATGGCGTTCGCGATCCTGGTGGCGGTGGCGGGCCAGGCCTGGCCCAACTCGCCGGTGCGCGCCCGGGTGCCGCGCACCAATTGGGTGAACTCCCGCATGTTCGGGTGCGCCTTGGCGAACCGACCCATCAGCGCCGTCTTCGTCGGCACCATCTGGCGCCGCACCGAGAGCGAGAGCTGCATGGCGTCGGAGTTGACGCAGGCGAGCACTTCGGCCGCCTTCGCCTCCCGCTCGGGGTTCCCGGAACGCGGCAGCGACCAGCCCTCGCCCCCCAGGGGCACCACGGGAGTGCGGCCGGCCCGGGGAGTGGGGATCTCGGTGACGGCGTAGTGGAGACCCTTGGCCTCCTTCAGGGCGGGGATCTGCCAGGGCCCGTTCACCATCATCGCGGCCTTGCCCGCCTTGAACTGGTCGGCCACATCGGTCTGGGGCCAGTTGGTCACCGAGCGGGACGCGGAGCCGTCGTCGACCAGGTCCACCCACAGCTGCAGAGCCTCGGCGTTGCGCCGGGAGGCAAGGGTGCGTTCGTCGCCGCCATTGGTCCACATGAACGGCAGGAACTGCCAGGTTCCCTCGTAGCTGGCGGGTGCGCTGAAGGCGATCCCGTAGCGGTCCCCCTTCGTCAACTTCTTGGCCGCCACCCTGAGTTCGGACCAGGTGGTGGGCGGTCGCACCCCCGCATCAGCGAGCACGTCCCGGTTGTAGAACAGGGCCAGGGTGTTGGCCGCGGGCTGCAGCATGTACCGCTTGCCCCGGTAGGTGGAGGCGTCCACCGCCCCCTTCGTGTAGCCGCGGGTGTTCAGGTCGAAGTCGCCGAGCGGGTGGAGGGCTCCGGTGGCGGCGATCTGCTTGAGGTCGGGATTGTCCAGCATCAGCAGATCGGGCAGCGTCTTCGAGGCGGCCTGCTGCAAGGTCTTGGGTATCAGCGAGGGGCCCGGCACATGTTCGAGCTCGACGTCGACTCCGCTGCGCCGGCCGCACTCCTTGAGAGTCTCGTTGTAGATGGTCTTGTGCGGCTCGTCCACGTAGTAGTCCATGGCGCGCAGCGTGTGGGCGTCATTGCGGACTCCGTTGTTGCCGCACCCGGAAAGGATGAGCGGGGTCAGGAGGGCCAGGGCGGTCGGCCATCGTGCTCTGCCGAAGGGGGCGCGGGGTGCTCGTCGTTGAGTCACGGTCGCTCTCTCTCATCGGTCTCATCGGTCTCGTCGTTCGATCGGTGGCGCCGTGTGTGGAGCGGGCCTCGCCGACTGCCGACACGGGCGTACGTGGGCGGTCGGCGCGCGGCAGCCTCTAAGGCAGCGGGTACGGGTGGGGCACGGTGGTGTGCCGCCGGGTGAGGCGAGGGAGGACGAGGCCGACGCGGGCTGGTTCGGGGCCGTCCTCCAGGAGTCGGAAGAGGGCGTCCATCGCGGTGCGCGACACCGTGCGCGGCTCCGTCGAGATGTTGCTGACCGGGGGGTGGGTCGCCTCCGCCGCGTCGTCGGTGCACACGGCGAGCACGGAGAGGTCGCGGCCGGGGGTGAGGCCGCTCTCCGCGAGACGGGCGAGGACCGCGGGCACGATCCGTCCCTCGGGTACGACCAGGCCGAGATCGTCCGTGCCGTCGGCCAAGGCCAGGGCCTCGGCCAGGGCGGCGTCGACCGCCGTGCGCCCCGCGTCCTCGGGGGTGACCCGGGTGTACGGGATGCCGTGCCGCCGGGCGGCGGCCAGGGCGCCGCGCCCGAAGCGGCGCACGAAGTTGACGTCGCGGCGGACCAGCGCCCGCGGATACCCGAGCTCGACGATGCGCCGGTGCCCGCAGGCGGCGAGCTCGTCCACCGCGAGGCGTCCGGCCTGCTCGAAATCCAGGTCCACGCAAGTGAGTTGGCCGGTGTCCTCGGGAACGCCGATCAGGATCACCGGCAGTTCGAGCCCGGCCGCCACCGCGGTGCGCGGGTCCTTCGCCTCGATGTCCATCAGTACCAGCGCGTCGCACAGTGCACCCCCGGCCAGGCGCTCCAGCGCCCCCGCCCCCTCGTCCTCCGTGGCCAGGAGCACGTTGTGGTCCCGCTCGCGGGCGCACCGGGCGATGGTCTCGATGAACGGCAGCACACCGGTGGTGTCGGCCCCGGGCGAGAACGGCACCATCAGGCCGACGACCCGGCTGCGGCGGCTGGCGAGGGCCCGGGCGCCGGCATGGGGCCGAAAGCGCAGTGCGGCCATCGCCTCCTCCACTCGGCGCCGGGTCTCGGGGGAGATCGAGCGCTGCCCGCTCATCACGTACGAGACGGTGCTCTGCGAGACCCCTGCGAGGCGGGCCACGTCGCGGCTGGTCACCATGTGCGGTACCTCCTCTGCCTCGGCGGAGCGGAGCGGTGCGCGGTGGTGCGGCGGTGCGGCGCCGTCGATACGTATCGACTCAACGGGCAGTGGTGTGACGGTAGTTACATTCCGCGGTCGGGAACAAGGGGTGTGCACGGAGAAACGGAGCCGGGCCATCCAGCACCGCTGTGTTCGACGGGGTGATCGGGTGATCGGAGCGCTCCGTGGCCGGTCGCGGAGCGCTCCGAGCGAGCCGGTCAGAACTGGCAGGTGTCCATCCAGCGTGTGACCAGGGAGGTGTTGTTCTTGTCGGCGTCACGAGCGGGACCGCACAGGAACTGGCCGAAGCGGGTGTCGGAGCGCAGCCAGAGGCTGAAGAACGACACGAGCCACTTGCCCTGCTTCGCCTTGTTGCCGTAGCCCGTCATCGGGCACAGGTGGTCGCCAGGGACCTCGATGTAGAGCTTCTCGGCCTGCGACATGGAGTTGTACCAGGGCACCGCGTAGGTGTCGCCGTGGGCGACGGGGTCGCTCTTGCAGGTCAGGAAGAACGTGGGCTCGGTGACTCCCGAGAAGTTTCCGTTCGGGTGGTAGGGGGCGGTGGGTGCACCCGCCCGGAAGCGCGGGTCGTCCCGGAGGGCCGCCATGACGCCACCGCCGCCCATCGAGTGACCGGCCGCGCCCAGCGTGCCGTTGACCTTCCCCGAGATCGGGTTGCCGGTGGCGTTGCCGAGCGCGAGCAGCTGGGTGCCTGCGGCGCTGATCTGGCGGCCGCGTGATTCGGGGTCGTCGGTGAGCGTATTGGTTCCGACGTTGACGACGACGAAGCCCCAGGAGGCGAGGCGGGGTGCGAGCCACTGCAGGTTCTGCTGTGTGCCCTGATAGCCGGGCATCAGCACGATGCTGGGGTACGAGCCACCGGCCGTCGGCTACGTGATCGTGCCCGAGCCGTACCCGCTCGGCCTGGGAACGGTGTAACTCGCGGTGGGCAGCGGCCCGTTCGTGGCTTCGAGGGAAGCGGTCGTCGGGTTCGGGATACCGTTGCCCGGAGGGTTCCCGCCACCGGAGCCGTACACCTGGAACTCCCACAGCGAATAGCCGTAGGCGGTGCCGCGCTGGGTGCCGAGGATGCGGACGTACCGGCCGTTGCCGCTCACGTCGAGGGTCTGCTCGCCGCCGGTGCCCGTCGTGGTCGAGTAGACGGAGGTCCAGTCGGTGCCGTTGTCGGAGGTCTGGATCTGGAACGCGCGGGCGTACCCGGTCTCCCAGCGCAGCACGACCTGGCTGATGGCGGCGGTGGAGCCCAGATCCACTCTCAGCCACTGCGGATCGCTGAACGTGCTCGACCAGCGCGTGCCGGTGTTGCCGTCCAGCGCCGCCGACGCGGGAGTTGACGTGTTCTCGGTGGACGAGGCGGTCGCGGGCTTGCCCTGGGACAGCAGGTCGGCGGCGGCCGCCGGCGGGGCGGCGCCTGCCAGCAGAGTGAGCGCCAAGCCGAGGGTGGTCGCCAGTGAGATCAGTGCCTTCAAGGTGCGGGGTCGGCTACGTAGGGGTCGGCTACGTAAGGGTCTGCTACGTAAGGGTGCGGTCGTGACGGTCGAACGTATGGATGGACGCATCGATGTACCTCCGGAGAGTGGTGACAGCGCGGTAGCCGGACGGAATGTGACGCGACAGGCCTAGCGGGACTGGTCGAAGAGCCAGTCGATGACGACGTCGTTCTCGTACGTCTGGGCCCATGCGAAGTGTGGGTTCACCGGTGTCGTGCCGGCCGTGTAGCTGGTGAACAGGACGTGGCTGTCGGCGGCTCGGGCCTGCCGCAGAAGTGCCCGGGACCGGGCCTCGAACTGTGCCTTCGGCAGATCGTTGGCCCACTCGCCACGGCTGACGTGTGCACCGGCGGCTTCCAGCGCGTTCATCAGTGTCCAGGTGCCGGGCTTGCCGAAGCGGCCCTCCCGGTAGGGGACGACCGGGTCGTCGATGGAGTGGTCGGCCCACATCGGGATGTGCGTGATCTTTTCCATGGTGGCCTGGTCGCCCCAGCCGGCCGTGGGCAGCGCGGCCGCGAACACGTCGGGTCGCTTCGCCAGCAGGCTGTAGATACCGCGTCCGCCCGAGGATAGACCGACGAGATAGAGCCGGGCCTTGTCCACGTTTCGGGAGTGCTCGCTCACGAAGGTGTCGACGAGCTCGCTCAGCGCGGCTTGGACCTCGGCGTCGGTCCAGTCCGTGCCGTCGGGTCCGTCCATCGGACGAGGCAGCGGGATCTGCGGAGCGAGGACGAACGCGGGGTCGCGGCGCTGTCGTTCCGGCTTGGCGAACGTGACGGCGACGCGGTTGCCGGTGAGTTGGGTCATGTTGTTGTCCGCGACCTCGCCACCGCCGTGCAGGGTGACGACGAGCGGGTACCGCGTGCGCGTCTGAGGGTGCTGCGTGAAGCCCTCGGGACGGTAGAGCCGGAAGTCCAGTTCAAAACCCGTGGAGTCGGTGAAGGAACAGGCGATGAAGTCGTCCACCACGGGACTGATGACGCCGTCGTTCCGGCTCGCGAACGCACCCGCTTCGAGAACCGGTTCACCGCCCGGGGTGCGCACGTCCGCCACCTGTCTGACGGAGTACGCGCGGTCGAGCGGCAGGGGATCGGTGCCGGCGGCCCGCGCGTTCGGGTCGTCGGGGTCGAGTTCGACGATGAGGTGGGTCCCCGGCCGTCCGGGGTGAGTTCGGTCGTCCACCGCGGCGGCGGTGTTGGTGTAGGCCCGGGTCACCGTGCGAGCGGCTGTACGTCCGCCCACCGTGGCCATCACCTGGAAGGCGGAGGCCGGGATCTCGACGCCGCGCAGGTCGATGCGGTGCGCGTACTGGATGGCGACGGCGGTGACCAGCCAGTTGTTCCGCGGAGTCACCCGCGTGACGAGATCCGTGCGCAGGACCGCGTTGGGTCCGGAGACCGCTTGCCGTCCCTCGGCCGAGGCCGTGGTTGTTGCGGTGTCGGCGGACGCGGGGGTTGCCATGCTCACGGCGGCCGGCGCCGTGACCGCACCCGCCGCGCCGATGAGTGCCGTGCGTCTGGTGAGCCCTTTCATGGGTCCTCGTCTCAGTCGGTGAGGCACCCGGAGCTCCCACGCCTGCCGCTCAGGCAATCAACGTGCGGCCCCTTTCCGGGAGTTCGGGGCCGATCGACCGGATCCACCCACAAAGGCACCTGGGGGGAGCGTGCGGGCCGAGGTGCTAGGCGAGAGTTTCGGAGCACTACAGGATCGGAGTCCAGCATCAAACCGAGATCTGTCCATGCGATAAGAGCATCAATGCGAGTGGGTGCGCACTGTGTTCATCGGCCATGGAGGCCACCACCTTGCGTCAACGGCAGCCGAGTTCGTGCATGCCGCGGGCAGTGGCCGCGCCGTCAACTCGCCTTCGCACGACATGAGATGACGGACCGTAGCCCTCAGATAGGGCTCAGCTGTCCCGCTGAGTGGAGGCCGCGACGCGGGTGACCTGATCCAGGTCATGTGTCGCCTTGGCGAGGAGATCGAGCATGGTGAGCTCGGCGCGGGCGGGATCCTGGTCACGGACGGCTTCGAACACGGCACGGTGGCTGGGGACGGGGTCATCGTCCTGGTTGTGCGCGTGCACGACGCGGTCCCGCTCGCGCAGACCGGGTTCGAGCAGGAGATCCATGCGGGCCAGCATCTCGTTTCCGGTGGCGTTGAGCAGCGCGCGGTGGAACGCGGCGTCGGCCTCCGCCGCGTCCTGATCCGTGCCCGTACGAGCCTGGGACATCGCCTCCAGGGCAGCCTCGAGCGCGCTCAGATCCTCGCCCGTGCGGCCGAGCGCGGCCCGGTGGGCGGCTGCGGGCTCGATGATGGAACGGACATCGGCCAGGTCGCGCATCATCCGTTGTCCCCTGCCGCTCTCCATCTGCCAGCGGATGATGTCGGCGTCGAGCAGGTTCCAATACCTGCGCTCCCTCACGAAGGTGCCCCGCTTCTGGCGTGCGTCGACGAGTCCCTTGCCGGCCAGCACCTTCATGGCCTCTCGCATCACGGTGATGCTGACACCAAGCTCTTCGCCCAGGAGCCGCAGGTCGACGGTGGCACCTTCGGGCAGGGCGCCACCGACGACGCGGGCCCCGAGGGTGTGCACGACGTGTCCGTGCACGCCTCGGCCGGTGTACGACGCCATGTCGGTTCCTCTTCGGCTGGTGGGTGGGGTGGATCCGGCACTCCAGGATAAATATGAATACACCGAGTGTGGGGCTCGGGTCGGATCGGCGGTGTGAGGCAGGCCACCATTGATGCCCGCTATTAATTCATATTTAATAGCGCGGGTTCGATGGTGAACCACACGCTGGCCGGAAGGACTCGGATGAGTACACGCAGTGCGATCCCACGAGTGGAGCGCATGGGTATCCCCAGGCCTCTGATGTGGGGATACGTCGCCGTCCTCATCTTCATGATCGGAGACGGCGTCGAGTCCAACTACCTTGAGCCCTACCTCGCAGACTGGGGCTTCAGCTCCCACTCCGCCGGCCTCGTCATCAGCGTCTACGGCGCCTTCGTCGCCCTGGGCTCCTGGCTCTCCGGTGCCCTGTCGAACCTGTGGGGGCCGCGGCGCGTGATGCGCCTGGGCGCCGTGCTCTGGCTGGTTCTTGAGATCCTCTTCCTCGGCGTCGCACTCCCCAGCGGCAACCAGGCGCTGGTGTACATCTTCTACGGGCTGCGCGGCATCGCGTACCCGCTGTTCGCCTACGCGTTCCTGCTCTGGGTGCAGTTGACCACCCGCAAGGAACTGCGCGGCTCGGCGGCCGGCTGGTTCTGGTTCGCCTACAGCGCGGGACTGCCCACCATCGGTTCGGCCGTCGCCGCCGTCAGCATTCCGCTGATAGGTGCGTACGGCACCTTCTGGCTCTCCTGCGGTCTGGTCGCCGTCGGTGCCCTGATCGGCTCCTTCGCCGTACGCGAGGCGCGCGGGGCCCGGCCCATGGTGGACATCACCGCCCCCGGACACAGCGCCCGCGCCGAACTGCTGCGCGGCGTCAGCGTGCTGCGCCGCTATCCGCGCATCGGTATCGCCGCCCTGGTCCGCATGATCAATACGACGCCGTACTTCGGGTTCTTCGTCTTCCTGCCCTCGTTCTTCACCGACAGGATGGGCATCAGCACCTCGAAGTACCTGGCCCTGGTGGCCTTCATGGGTGTCATCGGAATCCTCGCCGACCCCGTCTTCGGACGGCTCAGCGACCGGTTCGGCTGGCGGCACACCATCGCCTGGGCCGGCGGCATCGGCTGCTCGCTCGGCGTCCTCGTCCTGTACTGGCTGCCCCAACTCGCCCCCGGCAACTACGCGCTGGCGCTCGTCGCGACCGTGCTCTACGGCGTCATGCTGGCCGGCTACATCCCGCTGTCCGCGCTGCTGCCGTCCCTCGTTCCGGAACAGGACAAGGGCAACGCCATGGGCATCTACAGCCTCGCCGCCGGACTGTCCACGTTCATCGGCCCCCTCACGTACGCCATGTTCGACCCGCTGGTCGGCCACACCGGCGTGGTCGTGATCTACGCCGCGATGTACGCCGTCGGCGCCGTGCTCACCTGGAAGTACCTCCGCGTCGACGAGGACCCCGGCGAGCGGCGCCCCGCCCCCACCGACGACCGGCCCGTGACGTCGGCGGCCGTGCCGGCCCACGGCTCCGGCGCCTGACTCACCGTAAGCTCCGCCTCCCGCATCTCGACATCCGCCTCTCCACTCCCGCACGAGGAAACAGCCATGCCACACCATGCCTCCGCCGCCGTGCCCACCACCATGACCGGCGCCTTTCTGCCAGGCGACGGCACCGTCGACCTGCGCGAGACCCCGGTCGGACAGCCCGGCGAGGGCCAAGTCCTCATCCGCACCCGGGCGTCCGGCATCTGCGGCAGCGACATCCACTACATCTACAACGGCCACATCGGTGAGGGCGGCGCCGCCTACCGGAACGTCGTCGCAGGCCACGAGCCGGCGGGCGAGGTCATCGCCACCGGACCCGGCTGCAAGCGGCTGCGCCCCGGCGACCGCGTCGCGATCTACCACATCTCCGGCTGCGGCCAGTGCGACGAATGCTCGCGGGGCTACTTCATCGGCTGCACCTCCGAACTGCGCGCCGCCTACGGGTGGCAGCGCGACGGCGGCCACGCGCCCTACCTCGTCGCCGACGAGAACACCTGCATCCCGCTGCCCGAGCCGCTGACCTATGTCGACGGCGCGTTCATCGCCTGTGGAATCGGCACCGTCTACGAGGCCCTGACCCGGATCGCGCTCAGCGGCGCCGACCGGCTCCTGGTCACGGGCCTCGGCCCGGTCGGCGCCGCCGCCGCGATGGTGGCCCGCGCGCTGGGCGTGCGGACCGTGTACGGGGCCGAAGTGGTCCCCGAGCGCATGAAATGGGCGGCGAGCCTCGGTCTGTTCGACGAGATCCTCGACTCCGCCGCCCAGCCGCTGGAGGATCTCCAGGACCTCACCGGCGGCACCGGGGTGGAGGCTGCCGTGGACTGCTCCGGTCACCCGGCCGCGCGCTCCCTGGCCCTGAAGGCGCTGCGGGTACGCGGCCGCCTCGCGCTCGTGGGCGAGGGCGGGCAGATGACCCTCGACGTCTCCGACGACGTACTGCACAAGCAGGTCACCATCTCCGGGTCGTGGGTCACCTCGGTGCCCGGCATGACCCGGCTCGCGGAACTGCTGGCCCGGCAGGAGCTCCACCCGGAGCGGCTGGTGAGCGACCGCTACCCGCTGGCCGAGGCCTCCCACGCCTACGAAGCGGCCGTCGGGCGCGCCGCGGGCAAGGTCTGTCTCGTCTTCGACAACTGAGGGAACGCACCATCATGAACGGCACACCAGACCTCCGGCGCGTGCACGCCGCACCCCGCCGCGTCAGCGGACACACCGTCATCGACGTGGTCGGCGACCGCCTCGGCCTGGTGCTGGCACCTCAGCTCGGTGGGCGCATCCTGTCCCTGTGCCTGGACGGCCAAGAGTTCCTCCACCGCTCCGACACTCTTCTGGACGCGGAGTGCGGTGCTGTGGACCCGGCGACCGTGGGACCGCACGGGGGAGAGATGGCCGACTGGCGCAACTGGGGAGGAGACAAGACCTGGCCCGCCCCGCAGGGCTGGTCGGGTCCGGACGAATGGGCCGGACCGCCCGACCCCGTCCTGGACTCGGGGCCCTATGTGCCCCGTATCGAACACGGCCCCGACGGACGGCAGGTGTGTGTCGCCCTCACCAGCGCCCCCGACCCGCGCACCGGCCTGCAACTGCGGCGGGAGATTCAACTCGGCGCGGGGGGGACGGACTTCGCGCTGCGTCTGATCGGCACCAATGTCTCGGAGCGCCCGGTGCGCTGGGCGCTGTGGAACGTCACACAACTGCCCGGCCACCCGCCGCGGCAGGAGGGTGACGGGGTGTGGATCGGCCTGGCCCCGGACGGACCGACCGCGACACCGCTCGTGGCCGGGACCGGCAACCCCCGCGTCGAGCGGCACGGTCCGCGACTGGCCCACGTGCCGGCCCAGGACGTCGTCGGCAAGGCCGGGTTCCCGGCCGCCTCGGGGTGGATCGCCCACGTGGGGCCGGCGGGTACCTGGGCCCACCGCTTCCCCGTGCACGCGGCCGCGGGCTATCCCGACGAGGGGGCACGCGCCGAGGTCTGGCTGGAACATCCGCTGGACGAGCCCTTGCGGCATCTGGGCGGTCTGCAGCCGACCAACCGGATCGTCGAGTGCGAAGTGCTCGGCCCCTACGTCGAGTTGGCACCGGGGGAGTCGATGCGGCTGGACACCTCCGTCCTCCTCGGGCCGCACGGCGGCGCCGTGACCGAGGTCGGCCCCTGGGGCTGGTGGAATCTCCCCCTGGGGCTACGAAAGGACACCGACGGGGGCATCCGCCTGAGCGGGCGGCTCGTCCCGTGCGCCGACAGCGACACCCCGCTGACTCTGGGCGTGACTCCACGCGGGGCTCGAGCCGCGACCCTGCACCGCACGGACCTGCTCGTGCGCGCGGGGCAACCGCTGGACCTGGACGGGCTGCCGCCCCTGGCCCTCGTCGAGAGTGGTGCGGTGGTCGAGGTGTTCCTTGGCGAGGGGGACGGGGAGAACTGCGCAGGGTCCGCCGTCTGTCCCTGATGGACACTCTCGTACGCGACAACCCCCGCCGTGCGGACCTGTGTTCCGGGCCGCTGCGGGGGTTGTCGCGTACGAGGCTCACGTCGTCAGCGAGGCGCGCGGCGTCGGTACAGGCGGTGCCGTGCAAGGGATGTCCAGGACGGCGCCGTCCCACGGGCCCGGATCGGCCAGCCCCACTGCGGCCGTGGTGACCAGGAGCCGCTGCCCGGTGAGACAGACGCTGGTCGGCTGGGCCGCGGGGAGTGGCACCGCGGTCAGCAGGCGGCCGTCGGGGCTGTAGCAACGCACTTGCGCCGCGCCCCACACGGCGCACCACAGGCGGCCGTGCGCATCCGTGACCATCCCGTCCGGGCTGCCCTCGTCCGTGGTGAAACGGGCGAACGGGCGGCGCTCGGAGAGCGCGCCGCTGCGGCGGTCCAGGGTGAAGGCGTCGATGTGGCCGTGTGCGCTGTCGGCGAGGTAGAGGGTGGTGCCGTCGGGCGAGAAGGCGGGGCCGTTGGGAATGGTGAGCCCGGCGACGACCTCGCTGACCGTGCCGTCAGGGTCCAGCCGGTAGAGGCTGCCGGCGCCCTCGGTGTTGTCGTAGGCCATGCTGCCGGCCCACATCCGCCCGGCCGCGTCGCAGACCGCGTCGTTCATCCGACGCGTCGGCCCGGCGCCCGAAGCCGGACGGTGCAGCCACCGGGGCTCGGCGTCACGCGCGCCTTCAGCCGGCAGGAGGACAAAGCCGGTGCCCGCCGCGGCGAGCCACCCGTGTCCGGGCAGCGGGGCGACGGCTCCGAGTGGCTCGGGCAGCCGGGCGATCTGGGTCAGTGCATGCTCGGGGGCCGCCGCGGGGTCCAGACGCAGCAGTCGTCCGGCGAGGATGTCGACCAGGATGACGCTGTGGTCGTCCAACAGCCGTAGGCCCTCGCCCAGTTCGAGTCGGTCGGGCGACACCGCGCGCACAGCGCGTGCGTCCAGCGTCGGCGGTTCGTGCGGGTGCTCCATGCTCGACTCCTTCCTTGGGATGGCCGGAGTCACCATTCGGCGAACGAACCGTCGGCGTGCCGCCACACCGGGTTGTGCCAGTCGGGAGCCTTGCCGTCGGCGCGGCGCACCGCCTTCTCGTCGACCTCGATGCCGAGGCCGGGGGCGAGCGGCCTGCGGATGTGGCCCGCGTCGAAGCGGAACACTTCGGGGTCGACGACGTAGTCGAGGACTTCGGCGCCGTCGTTGTAGTGGATGCCGATGCTCTGTTCCTGGATGAGGAAGTTCGGTGTGGCGAAGGCCACTTGCAGGCTCGCGGCCAGCGATATCGGGCCGAGTGGGCAGTGCGGAGCCAGCAGGACGTCGAAGGTCTCCGCCAGTGAGGCCATGCGGCGCACCTCGGAGATGCCGCCCGCGTGCGACAGGTCGGGCTGCAGGACGGCGATGCCCGCCTGCAGGGCGGGCAGGGCGTCGGTCCGCGAGAACAGCCGCTCGCCCGTGGCGATCGGCACCGGCGATGCGGCGACCACGTCGGCGAGGCGGTGGGTGTACTCCGGCAGTACCGGCTCCTCCACGAACAGCGGGTGCAGCGGAGCGAGTTCGGGCAGGACGCGGCCCGCGTTGGCGACGTTGAAGCGGCCGTGGAAGTCGACGGCGAAGTCGCGGTCGGGGCCGAGCACCTCGCGGGCCGCGGCAGCTCGTTCGACCACGAGGTCGACGTCCGCCCGGGTGGCCAGCCGGTTCATCCGGCCGCTGGCGTTCATCTTCACCGCGGTGAAGCCGGCCTCCACCTGGGCCGCGACCGCGTCCGTGATCTCGGCGGGTTCGTCGCCGCCCACCCAGCTGTACGCCCGTACGCGCTCGCGCACCGGGCCGCCGAGCAGCACGTGCACCGGCGCCCCGAGCGCCTTGCCCACGATGTCCCACAGGGCCTGGTCCAGTCCCGCGACGGCGCTCGAGAGTACGGGGCCGCCGCGGTAGAAGGAGCCCTTGCTCATGACCTGCCAGTGATCCTCGACGCGCAGCGGGTCCTGGCCGATGAGGTACTCGGCGAGTTCGTGCACGGCGGTGCGGACGGTGGCCGCTCGGCCCTCGACGACGGGCTCGCCCCAGCCGACCGTGCCGTCGTCGGTCTCGATGCGGCAGAAGAGCCAGCGGGGCGGGAGGGCGAAGGTCTCAACCCGGGTGATCTTCAAGGGTGTTGCTCCAAGCAGAGTGAGGAACGAACGGGCGGCGACGCGAGGCCCGCGCGGTCACGAGGAGTTCTTCATGACGCTCCAGCCGCCGTCGACGACGAGCGACGCCCCGGTCACGAAGGACGCGTCGTCGCCTGCGAGGAACGCGACCGCCGCGGCGACCTCCTCGGGCCGGCCGAGTCGGCCGGCCGCGGTCTCTCGCGCAGCCGCGCGGCGCTCCTCCTCGCCGATGCCGTCCCAGGCCTGCGTCAGGACAGGCCCGGGGAGCACGCTGTTGACCCGTACGCGGCCGCCGTACTCGACGGCCAACTGCCGTGCGAGTCCAGTCAGGCCGGCTTTCGCGGCGGCGTACGCGGGCCGTCCGGGCAGCCCCACCAGGGCGTGCACGGAGGACACGAGTACGACGCTGCCCCCGGTCGAGGTCAGGTCGTCCAGACAGGCACGCACGCCCAGGAACGCCCCGGACAGGCTGACGGCCAGCTGACGGTTCCACTCGGCGACGCTGGTCGCGTGGGCCGGTGCCAAGTGGACGGTGTAGGCGTTGCTGATCAGTGTGTGGATCGGCCCGAAGGCGGTGTGCGCGGCTTCGACGGTCTCGGCCCAGGAGGATTCCTCCGACACGTCGCAGTGCTGGAACAGGGCGCTCCCGCCCGCCTGGCGGATGGAGTCGACGGTCTCGGTGCCGCCCTTGTCGTCGATGTCCGCGACGACCACACAGGCGCCGTCGGCCGCCAGCCGACGGGCGGTGGCGGCTCCGATGCCGCCGGCGGCGCCGGTGACGAGGGCGCACTTCCCGGACGAGAGACGATCCACGGGCGAAGGGGTTGCGGGGTGCACGGGGTGCTCCTGTGGGAGAGGGCAGACGTCACAAATTAAATATGAATTATTGTGGCCTGCCAAGAGGTGTACGCCACATCACCCTCCAGGAAGGCAGGCAAACGACTGCTCTCCGGCACCGATGGCGCCGGAGAGCAGAGTGGTCCTGGTACGCCGTTATTCGGCCGCGTCGAGCCGTACAGGGGGAAGCGCGGCGTCCGTGGCCGCGTTCTCCGCACGGCCGGGGATTGCATCGGGAGCCGCCCGCTCCAGGAGGACCCCGGCGAGGTTGTCGGTGGTGGCGACGAGGACGGCGGGGGAGATGGCGTCGGCGAGGGTGCATGCCGGTTCGGTGGAGAGGGGAGTGGTGCGCAGACCGGCGGCTTCGAGCGGGATCAGCGTGTCCACCGTGTGCCATACGCCGGTGTCGATGGTGGCTTCCAGGACGGCCCTGGGGACTTGCGTGAAGTCGGTCTCCACGTACTCCACCCCGTCCGGCGGGAACTGGGCCCGGGTCAGGCGGCGGTGGTCGTCGGAGGCCGGGTCGAGGCCCACCCGCAGGGGGCCGGGGCCCGGCGTGGGTGCGGCATCCGTCCGGGAGACCACGACCAGGGTGCCCGGGGCGTAGTAGGTGCCCTCCCGGAGGCTGATCGACCGGTGGCCGCCTGCCGTGGCCGAGCCGAGCAGGTCACTCGCGGCGCCCGCCGACACCAGCGCGAGATCCGCCTGTTCGTGGTCCAGCGCCGCCAACCGGCTCTCCGCGCCCCGCAGATGACCCACGGTGGTGAGGATGCCGTGGTCGGCGAAGACCCGGGCGACCGCCCGGGCGACGTCGGTGGCCTCGGGCGGTGCGTTCGGCGGCAGCAGCAGGTGGACGGGGGCGAGCCGGGCCGCCGACCACAGCTTGCCGGTGTCCAGGGCGGTGACAAAGGTGCCCTGATGGCCCCGTGCCACCAGGGAGATGGCCTGTTCGTCGCGCAGCGAGCGCAGCGCCTTTTGCACCGTGCCGGAGCCCACGCCCAGGGCGTCCTGGTAGTGCGTGGTGGTCGGGAGCCGACCGCCGATGCCGACGCGCAGGGCGTCACGGGCGATGGCCGCCGACGGATCTCCGGACGTGCTGTGGGGCGCTGTCATCAGGTCTGCGTGTGCTCTCGCGTATTCCGGTTCCTGCGGACCGCGTCGACGGGCCGCAGGAAGGTTGATGGAGGGTCAGCCGAGGAACTTCCCGGCGGCGTCGGCGGACACCCCATCCGGCTGGCTGGTGTTCTTCCCCGTCCTCGTCGACGGCATCGGGGCCTCCGGCACCTTCTTCCTCTTCGCCGGGATCTGCCTGGCCGCCCTGGTCTTCGCGGCGGCCCTCGTCCCCGAGACCCGGGGCCGCAGCCTGGAGGACCTCGGACAGACCGGAACTCGGGCCCCGAGGTAGGGCAGTGCGGTGATGTGTCCAGTCGCCGTCCGGCAATCAGCGAGCGACGCTGCGCATCAGCCCTTCAAGGTCGCGTTCGCCGGCCGGTGTCTGCGCCCCGTCCCGCAGGCCCCCGCTGATCAGGTGTTGAGCGGCCGGCAGGCTGAACGTAGAAGCCCAAGCGTCGTTCTCACGAAGGAGTCCTTCCTTGAAGTCGTCGGCGGGCAGCGCGCTCTTGGCCGCTTCGATGACACCGTCGGGCAGCGCGGCGATATTGCGGGCCGTACGGTCGACGTACTCGTCGAGCTCGTCGGCCGGCAGGGCCCGGTTGATCCAGCCGTAGGACGCCGCGGTCTCGGCATCGAACAGGTCGGCGGTGAGGACCACCTCCAGTGCACGGTTGCGGCCCACGCGGTCCCGGAGGTACTGCGTTCCGCCTCCGCCGGGGACGATGCCCATGAGCGCTTCGATCTGACCGAGTCCAGCGGTCTCGATGGCGGCGAACGCCATGTCCGCCGCGGCCACGAATTCAGCGCCGCCACCGCGGGCCTTCCCGGCGAGCTTCACGATGGTCACCTGGGGCTGGTGGCGGATCAGCTCACCGATCGCCTGGAACACGTTGACGTCCGCCGGCGCGGATGCGGCGAGTTCCTGGAGGGCGTCCATCTCCTCGCCGATGTGCATGTCCACGTGAGCGATGAAGAACTCCGGGTCGGCGCTCGAGAAGACGATCACGCGGACGGATGAATCGTCCCGGAGGCCGTTCAGCACCGTCCGCAGCTCGCGCATCATCGTCGTTCCGAGCGCGTTCACCGGGGGACTGTCGAGGACGATCCGGGCGACGCCGTGTTCGCTGCTCATGTGCAGGGTCGAGTAGGCATCGTTCGTCATGAGGGTCTCCGTTGGTAACCGCTGAGCAGGTAGGTTTGCCATGCATACCTACCGTCGGAGACGGCGCCCGGCTGGTCAAGAACGCACTTTGGGGGCACCAAGGATCATGAAGGACACCGATCTGCATGGCGTTGACGCCGAAACGCGGCCGGTCTTCCGGGCGGACTGCCCCAGCCGGCCGATCCTCGACCAGATAGCGGACAAGTGGTCGATGATGGTGATGGCGCTGCTGGAGCGGCCCACCCGGTTCAATGAGTTGAAGCGAGGTCTGGAGGGCGTCACACAACGTGTCCTCACCCAGACACTGCGCCGTCTCGAGCGCAACGGCATGATTCGGCGCACGGTGCTGCCGACCTCACCGGTCGGCGTCGAGTACTCGCTCACACCCCTGGGCGAGTCCCTGCGCGAGCCGTTCGGGCAGCTCTACGACTGGACCGTGGAGCACAGTGAAGAGATCCAGAGCAGCCGGCGGGCATACGACACCAGGGCTGACGCCTAACCGCCTGGCCATGAGGGCGCTTCTCAGGTGGTCGCTTTGCGGTGACGCATCAGGCCGCGGTCCAGAACGGTCAGCAGCAGAACTGCGACCCCTGCCGCGACCAGTACGAGGCCGAGGATGTGCAGTCCATGGTCGCCGGCGCCGTCGCGGAAGACGATGCCGCCGATCACGGACGAGGTGATGGTGCCGAGGTAGCCGAAGGTGCGGAACAGGCCGGAGGCGGTGCCGATCTGGTCGGCGGGCGCCGTCTGGTACAGGGCGGTCTGGTTGCCGACGGTGCTCGTGGCGGACGTGACGCCGAAGATCAGCGTGACGAGTACGAGGGCGATCGCCGGGCTGTCGGAACCGAGCAGCACGATGCCGGCCGATCCGAGCAGCATGGTCAGCGCGGAGACGATCATCGGCCCGCGCACCAGGTTGCGGCGGGCGAGCGGCCGGGAGAGCAGAGCGGAGACGGCGCCCATCGGCAGCAGCATCAGGCCCGTCTGGAGGGCGGACAAGCCGTAAGAGGCTTGCATCCACTGCGTCAGGCCGAACATCACCGAGTAGACGCCGAGCAGAGTGAGCGCCTGGCGCAGGTAGGTGCGGGTCAGGGCGCCGTTCGAGGCCAGCCCGCGCAGGTCGAAGAAGGGGGCGTTGCGGCGCAGCTCCCACCAGGCGGTCGGGATCGCGGCCGCGACGAACACGATCAGGGCGGCCCACTGGATGTCGGGCAGGGCCATCAGGAAGACGACCAGCGAGGTCATCGTGCCGGCGAAGCCGATGATGCCGGTCAGGTCGATCCGCCGCGCGACTTGGCGGAGCCCGCTGTTCGCGCTCTCCAGCGGCGGGTCCTTGGGTAGTCGCAGGGCCATCACCAGGGCGATCGCGGTGACCGGGATATTGACGAGGAAGGCCCAGCGCCAGCCCGCCGCCCCCACCAGGAGGCCGCCGATGGGCGGGCCTATCGCGGCGGTGGCCATACCGGCGATGGCCAGTCCGCCGAGCACGCCGCCCGGCGGTTGATCCAGGCCCACCTGCTCGGCGCGGCGCCGGATCATGACCATGGCGCAGGGGAACCCGGCCGAGGTGCCGAGGCCGATCAGGACCCGGGCGACAGTCAGCATCGCCAGGTTCTGCCCCAGGCTGCCGACGACCCCGCCGAGCAGGACGAGCACGATGCCCGCGAGGAAGACGCGCCGGGCGCCGAGGACCTCGGCGGGCTTGCCGGCCGTCGGCTGGGCGACGGCGCTGGCCAGGTAGAGGGAGGAGACGAGGACGGCCGTGGCGCCCACCGCCACGTTCATCTCGGTCGCGATGGGGACCAGCGCGGTCGCAATGATGGAGCTGTTGATCGGGTTGAGGCTGGAGCCCACATAGAGCGGCGCGGTGAAGGTCCAGGCAAAGGGCTTGCGGGTGACACCGGCCGATGCGGAGGTGGCATCGGCAGTGCGGGCTCTCATATGACGGCTTCGTTCAGGTCGGCGTCGGCGAGTCGTTCCAGCAGCTCGATCGCCTTGTCCATGTCCTTCCGTTCCTGCGGGACGACGACCTGGTCGATGGCGCGCGCCAGGAAGGCGGCGCGCCCCGTGAGGAGCTTGTCGATCAGCTCGGTCGCGGACGCGTCGGCGCTCATCAGCTTCTTGCGGCCGTCCTTTGGATCGGGCTCGCTGTGCACCAGGCCCGCGGCCTTCAGTACGGCCAGGCTCTGCGCGATGGCCTGGCCGCTGACGTGCTCGGTCGAGGCGAGCCGGGCGGCGGTGACCGGTCCCTCGCGCACGACGCCCGCCAGGACGCCGAGCTGCGTGGCGCTCAACCCGGTCGCGTGCTGGCCCGATTCCGTGCGCAGCCGTGCTCGAAGCCGCGTGATGGCGTCGTTGAGGCGCTGCGCGGTCGCAGTGGATTCCTGCGGCCCAGGGTGCTTGTCCATGCCCACAAGCCTAAACAACCCAAGAAACTTCGCCAAGTTACTTGGGTTGTTTATCTGGGCTCATGAACCGGCGTCCAGTGGAGTCACCCGCCGTGCGGGGCGCTCCTGTCGTGTGCGTCCTGGTGGCGCCGGATCTCGGTGTGCTGTTCTGCGGACCAGGCGGCCAGGGGTTCGACGGCGGAGAGCAGGGAGGCGCCGAGGTCGGTGAGGGAGTACTCGACGCGGGGCGGCACCTCCGGATAGGCGGTGCGGTCGACGAGGTCGCTGCGCTCAAGGCGCTTGAGGGTGAGGGTGAGCATCCGTCGGGAGAGTGCGGGGATCGCGGTGTCGAGGTCCGAGTAACGGGCGTCATTGACGGCCAGGACGCCGATGACCAGCATGCTCCACTTGTCGCCGACCAGGTCGAGGACCTCACGGATGAAGTCCGCGTCCTGCTCGTCCCAGCGTGCGCACGGACCCGAGAGGGGCAGTACGTTCGGCCGCGCCTCGCCGGGGGAGGCCGCCTGGCCCTCGTTGTTGCTCACGGATGACGCCCTTCCGGTGTTCCTCAGGAACATAAAAGTACCTTTTGTAACCCTTGTCGCGTTCGTGCACAGTGGGCCGCGCACCAGGGCGTCAACGCACTGGTGCGCAGCGGTTGTGCTGCACGCACAGGTCGGCAACCGCCGGGCACGTCAGGCGTATTCCCGCCTCCTCGTCCCCGGTTGGTTCCCGTCT
Source organism: Streptomyces endophyticus (assembly GCF_035798155.1). Classification (NCBI taxonomy): domain Bacteria; kingdom Bacillati; phylum Actinomycetota; class Actinomycetes; order Kitasatosporales; family Streptomycetaceae; genus Streptomyces; species Streptomyces endophyticus. Next base: position 94,336 of record NZ_JAOZYC010000024.1, read on the forward strand.
GCCGAACCGGCATCGCACCCTCACGCAGCGAAAGGATGTGCCCCGTCATGGAAGGGCTCAAGGACAAGGTTTTCATCGTCACCGGTGGCGGATCGGGCATGGGCGCGGTCACCGTACAGCGCCTGCTGGCCGAAGGCGCCAAGGTGGTCGCGGCCGGCACCAACCCCGACAAGCTCGCCCGGACCCGCGAGCAGGCCGGCGAGGCCGCCGACCGACTGCTCACGGTCCAGTTCGACCTCCGGGACGCGGACTCCATCGCCTCGCTGGTCGCCCAGACCACTGACCACTTCGGCCGCCTCGACGGTGTCGCCAACGTCGCCGCCGCCGTCAGCCCGGAACTCTCCGCGCGCGACCAGGGCGTCGACACCATGGACCCCGACGTGTGGGCCGAGATGATGCGCATCAACGTCATCGGCACCGGCCTCGTGATCCGCGAGAGCCTGCCCGCACTGACCGCCGCGGGCGGCGGATCGATCGTCAACGTCTCGTCCCTCGCGGCATGGCAGCGCGAGGAGTGGCTCACCGCGTACGCCTCCTCCAAGATCGCCCTGCACGCGCTCACCCGCCACACCGCGCACGCCTGGGGCAAGCAGAACATCCGGACCAACGCGGTCGCCCCCGGGGTCGTCCTCACCGAGAACGTCCGCACCGGCACGCCCCCCGAGATCCTCCAGACCCTCCTGGAGAAGACCGCGCTCCCGCGGCTCGGCGAGCCCGAGGACGTCGCCAACATGATCGTCTTCCTGCTCTCCGACGAGGCCGCCTGGATCACCGGCCAGATCCTGTCGGTCGACGGCGGAGTCACCATGCGCGAGTAGCACGGCCCGCTACGGCGACCGCGACCCGCACCGGTCCCGCACGTACCTCTTCGTACGTCTTCGTACGCCTTCCGTCGGCACGCCCATGTCTGGAGAACCCATGTCCGTCCACATCCTCGCCCTCGTCGGCAGCCTGCGCTCCGGCTCGCACAACCGTCAGCTCGCCGAGGCCGCCGTGAAGCACGCCCCCGAGGACGTCGAGGTCACCCTCTACGAGGGCCTGGCCGAAGTGCCGTTCTACAACGAGGACTTCGACACCGACGCGCTGCGCCCCGCCGCTGCGACCCGGCTGCGCGAGGCCGCCGCGCAGGCCGAAGCGTTCCTGCTCGTCACTCCCGAGTACAACGGCACCATGCCCGCCGTGCTGAAGAACGCCATCGACTGGCTGTCCCGCCCGTTCGGGTCCAGTGCGCTGGCCGGTTCGCCGACGGCTGTCGTCGGCACCGCCTTCGGGCAGTACGGCGGCGTGTGGGCCCAGGACGACGCCCGCAAGTCGGCCGGTATCGCCGGTGCCACGATCGTGGAGGACGCCAAGCTCGCGATACCGGGCTCGGTGACCCGCTTTGCCGAGACCCACCCGGCCGATGACACCGAGGCCGTCGCGCAGCTCAAGCAGGTGCTCAGTGCCCTCGCCACCACCGTCGAGGCGCCTGCGGTCTGAGCCTCTCGGCCCTTCCCTGACCGTGCTCGCACGGCGAGGTTCGACAGCAGTTCGTACGCTCGCGAGGCTGCGTGGGTTACAGGTGGCGGCCTTGCTTCATGGGCCATCTCTGGGCAACGGCAATACGCTTGGTGCCGGCGGTCGTTGTGCCGCCACGGCTCCGGGCCCCCGAGCCTCGTGCACTGCTGGGCCCACTGGAGCTGCGGCGCCGACGATACGCGGCTCCAGTTCTCCGCCCTGTCGCGTGCTGTGCGGAGCGAGCTCTTGAACTCTCCGCCCCTAGCGCAGGGCCCCGCGCGAGGGAGGGGGAGGGGAGCCACCTCCCTCGCGCCCGGCAGGGCACGCTTACTCTTCTGAGTGTCTTGTTCGCCTCCTGGCACTCCGTGGAACGGCCCGTCCAGGAGTTCGCTGCCGTGCGCGATGAAGGCCGCGTATTCATCGCGACGAATGTGGCGGAGCCGCTGCTCACGCGTGCTCGTGGCTTGTGTGTCGGGTTGGTTCCGTGCGGCGCGATACGCGACACGGGCAGCACCTCGGGCTCCGCAAGGCTGGATACCGACCTCTGAGTCACCGTGAGCGCCGTGACGTTGGCAAGTACGCGGGAGGTCCGTTCGCACGGCTCGGTCACCGAGAAGGTGCGGCCGGAGCTTCCTGGGTCACACGGTTGGTCTTCCTGAAGTCGTAGGCCGTGCCGCTGGTGATGTCCTGCTCCAGTGTCTCCAGCGACCGTCCGCGGGTCTCGGGTACCTGAGTGACGACGAAGAGCAGGGCGACCGCTCCGATGCCGGCGAACAGGAAGAACGCCCCGGTGATGCCGACCGCCGTGACCAGCGACGGGAAGAACAGGGCGAGCAGCGCGTTCACGAACCAGCCGAAGAACACGGCGACACCGATCCCCAGGCCACGCATGTGCAGCGGGAAGACCTCCGCCAGCCACACCCATACCGCGACGTTGAGGCATGACTGCATCGAGAAGACGAACGCCACGATGAGGAACAGGAGGACGTACGGGCGCAGCGCGTTGCCGACCGGCAGTGTCATCGAAGCGGTGCCGATGAGGAGATGGCAGGCCGTGGTCAAGGAGAGGCCGATGGCGAACGTCTTGCGCCGGTCGACCTTGTCCATGTTGTGCAGCGCGACAATGCCACCGATGACGGCGAAGACACCCGAGGCGATGTTGGCGACGAGCGCCGCGCTCGCGGTGAATCCCGCCTCGATCAGTACCCGCTGGCCGTAGTACATGATCGAGTTGATGCCGGTGAGCTGCTGGGCCACGGCGACCCCGATGCCGACGAGCAGGATCCGGATCAGCCACTTGTTCGTCAGGATCGCCCGGACGCCAACCTGGTGATGTCCCCGCTCCTCCGCGGCAAGGCGCTGCACCTCGGCCAGTTCGGCGATGGCCCGCTCCTCGGAGCGGACGGTCTTCAGCACTGCAAGGGCCTGCTCGTGGTGCCCCTTCTCGATCAGCCAGCGAGGCGACTCGGGCATCCGCAGCATCCCCACGAACAGGGCCACGGCAGGGAGCGCGCAGACGGAGAACATGATCCGCCAGACGCCGTCCAGATCGCCGAGGACGGTGCCGATGATCGCGTTCATCACGAACGCCGCGAGCTGCCCGATCACGATCGCCAGCTCGTTGCGCCCGGTGATCGAGCCCCTGATCTCGACTGCCGCGAGCTCGGCGAGGTAGACCGGGACCACGGTCGACGCGCCACCGACCGCGAGCCCGACCAGGATCCGTCCGGCCACCAGGAGCCCGAAGTTCGGCGAGAACACCACGAACAGCGTGCCTGAGAAGAACAGGACCGCGAACAGGATGATCGCCCTGCGACGCCCCCACGCGTCGGAGACCTGCCCGCCGAGCAGGGCGCCCACCGCCGCCGCGAAGACCAGTGAGCTGATGGCGACACCCAACGACAGGTTGTCCAGACCGAGTTCGAGCTGCATGGGGTGCTCTGCACCGTTGCTGACACCTGTGTCGTAGCCGAACAGTAGGCCTCCGAAGCAGGCGACGATGGAGATGAGGCCGAGCCTCTCGCGGTGCGGTCCGGGTGTGAGCGGTGGAAGCGCCGATTTCCGTGTGCTGACGGAAGAGGTCATGGGGAACTCCTTTGTTCAGGCCTCGGGTGTCCCGCAGTGACGACGGCCGGCGACGGGACGGCCGGCCGGCCCTGGCCGTGGAGGGTGCCTCGTCCAGTGGCCCGGTGCGGTGCCCGTCATTGTGGGGAGCCTGTCGATGGCCGAGCAATCCGCGGGAGTCCGTCAAAAATCCCTCATTCGACGCCGGTCCAGCCGAAACCTCCGAGCCTCCGATGAGGGCTTCTTGATGGGTTCGGGATGAGGGAGAAATGGCGTCTCCGATGATGGGCTAATGATGGGTTCTGGCTCTTCAGCGGTCCGCCCTCACACACCTAACGTTGCGTCCACGTAAACGGAAGGGAGAAGGCAATGGCGCCCGCGGAATTGCTGATCGGAAGCCGGTGGCAGGCACCGGCCGGGCGGGGGCGGACCCACGAAGTGGCCTCACCCTTCGACGGATCGAGCGTCGGTACCGTGGCGCTCGCCGGGCTCGATGACGTCGAGGCGGCCCTGTCCGCGGCGGAGCGGGGAGCCGCGGTGTGGCGGCGCACGCCGGCCCATGAGCGGATGCGCATCCTGTTGCGGGCGGCCGAGTTGGCCGACGAGCGTGCGGGGAAGGTCGCATCGACCATCAGCGCGGAGTCGGGCAAGACCATCACCGAGGCCACGGGGGAGGCGTCGCGCTCCGGGGACATCATCCGCCTCGCGGCCTTCGAGGGCACCCAACTCTATGGCGACACCCTGCCGTTGGACGCGAACGGTGGCACCGGCCTGGACAAGGTCGGCTTCACGGTGCGTCAGCCCTGCGGGGTCGTCGTCGCCATCACGCCCTTCAACTACCCGGCACTCCTCGTGCTCCACAAGCTGGCACCGGCGCTCGCCGCCGGCAACGCGGTCGTCCTCAAGCCGGCCACCTCAACTCCGCTGACCGCGCTGGAACTTGCCGCGTGCTTCGTGGATGCGGGGTTGCCCGAGGGGGTGCTCTCCGTGCTCGTCGGATCGGGCGGCGTTCTCGGGGACGCACTCGTGTCCGACGCGCGCGTCCGCAAGATCTCCTTCACCGGTTCCACGGCCACGGGTGAACACATCACACGGGTCGCAGGTGTGAAGAAGCTCTCCCTTGAGCTGGGCGCATCCTGCCCGGTCGTCGTGCTGCCGGATGCCGACATCGAACTCGCCGCCGGGGCAGTTGCGTTGGGCGGTTACGTGAACGCCGGGCAGGTGTGCATCTCCGTTCAGCGGGTGATCACGCACCCCGACGTGACGGCCGACTTTCTGGACGCACTCGTCCCCAAGGTCGAGGCCATCACCACCGGGAACCCCGCGTCCCCCGATACGGCCATGGGCTCCCTGATCAGCGCCCGCGAGGCGGAGCGGGTGGTGCGGGCCATCGCGCGGGCCGGCGCGGACGGCGCACGCGTGCTGACCGGCGGCGAGCGCGAAGGGGCCGTCGTCACACCGGCCGTCGTCGCCGACGTCGACCCCAACTCTCCTTTCAGCCAGCACGAGTTGTTCGGCCCCGCCGTCGCGGTCAGTTCCGCCGCGGACTGGGAGTCCGCTCTGGCGCAGGCCAACGGGACGGCGTACGGACTCGGGGCCGGTGTGTTCACCTCCGATGTCGCCGGCGCGGTCCGGGCCGTGCGGGAGATCGACGCCGGGTCGGTGCACATCAACTGGACGCCGCTGTGGCGGGCGGACCTGATGCCGTACGGCGGCCTGAAGGGCAGCGGCTACGGCAAGGAGGGCCCGCGCGCGGCGGTCGCCGAGATGACCGAGGCCAAGACCATCGTGCTGCACGGTCGCCCCTGGTGACCCGGCCGACGCATCCCCGTACACACCCCTACCAGGAGCCGACTCATGACCCATCGCAAGCAACACGGCACCATGCGCCTCACTGTGGCCCAAGCCGTCGTCACCTACCTCTCCCGACAGTTCTCCGTCGCCGACGGTGAGCGTCATCGCCTGATACCCGCCGCCCTCGGCATCTTCGGCCACGGCAACGTCGCCGGGCTCGGCCAGGCTCTTGACCAGCTCAGCGACGAACTCCCCTTCGTCCAGGGCCGCAACGAGCAGGCCCTCGTCCATGTGGCCACCGCCTACGCCAAGGCCTCCAAGCGACACTCCACCCTGGCGGTCACCGCGTCCATCGGCCCCGGTGCGCTGAACATGGTGACCGGCGCAGGCCTCGCGACGGTCAACCGGCTGCCCGTCCTGCTGCTGCCCGGCGACACCTACGCGACCCGCGGCCAGGGTCCTGTGCTCCAGCAGCTGCAGCACCCCGTCGAGGCCGACACCTCGGTGAACGACGCCTTCCGCCCCGTCTCCCGGTTCTTCGACCGCATCACCCGGCCCGAACAGCTGCTCACCGCACTGCCCGCGGCGATGCGCGCGCTCACGGATCTGGACACCGGCGCCGTCGTCGTCTCGCTCCCGCAGGACGTCCAGTCGCACGCGTACGACTTCCCGGCGGAGTTCTTCGCCGAGCGCGACTGGCCGATCCGGCGGCCCGCGCCGGACGTCGACGAGGTCGCGGTGGTCGCGCGGATGCTCGCCGAGGCGGAGCGGCCCCTGGTCATCGCCGGTGGGGGAGTCGTGTACTCCGGCGCCACCGAGGAACTGGAGGAACTTGCCGAGGCGGCGGGCCTGCCCGTCGCCGAGACGTTCGCGGGCAAGGGAGCGGTCCAGCGCCGCGCATGGTGGCAGCTCGGGGGCATCGGCCTCGAAGGCACCCCGGCCGTCAACACCCTTGCCAGGGAAGCCGACTTCGTCCTCACCATCGGTTCACGCCTGACCGACTTCGCCACCGCCTCGCAGTCCCTCTTCCAGCACCCCGACGTGCGCTTCGCCAGCATCAACGTCAACGTGCACGACGTCGGACGGCTCGGTGCGACCGGCATCGTCGCCGACGCCAAACGCGCACTCGCCGCACTGACTGACGCGGTCCGGCGCGACGGCACCACCACGTCGCCGCAGTGGCAGGAGAAGACGCGGGCCCTCGACGAGGAGTGGCGCGGCCGACGCGCAGCAGCACTCGACCCGGACACCCCCTTCGACCGGGCGCCGCTGCCCGCCGGCGCGGACTCCATCCCCGACACCGACGCCCATCTCACGCAGGGCCAGCTCATCGGCCTGCTGCAGGAGCACGCGCGGTCCGGCGACACGATCATCGCTGCCGCCGGTGGTCCGCCCGGCGACCTGCAGAAGGTGTGGGACGCCACCGAAGGCCGCTTCGCACACCTGGAGTTCGGCTTCTCCTGCATGGGCTACGAGCTGCCCGCAGCGATCGGTGTCCGCTTCGCCAAGCCCGATCCCTCGAAGCGAGTCCTCTCCCTGCTCGGTGACGGCACTTTCCTGATGGCCCCGACCGAACTCGTCACGGCCGCACAGGAGAAACTCCCGATCACCGTCGTCATCCCGGAGAACCACGGCTACCAGGTCATCCACCGGCTCCAAATGATGCGCAGCGGGCGGGAGTTCGGGAACGAGTTCCGGTACCGCGACGCCGGCCTGGAGATCGGCAGTCCGGAGGGCGGCTCCGGCAAGGCGGCGCGTCTGGAGGGTGACTATCTCCAGGTCGACCTCGTCAAGACGGCGGAGGGCCTCGGCGCACGTGCGCTGCGTGCCACGACCGCCGACGAGGTGCGTTCCGCGCTGGCCGAGACCCGCGACCACGACGGCCCGGTCGTCCTGGTGGTCCCCGTGATCCCGCACGTCGACCTTCCCGGCGCCGGCGTGTGGTGGGACGTGGCCCCGGCCGAGGTCTCCGAGCAGGAAGCGGTCGCGCAACTGCGTGCCGAGTACGAAGAAGGCCTGGCTTCCCAGAGGTGGTACGGATGACTGGCTCTCCGCTGAACCGCTCTTCCCTGAACCGCTCTCCCTTGGATCACGGCCGGCTGCGCGCCCGACTCGCGTCCGGCGAGGACACACTGGGCACTTTCGTCGGCGCGGCGTCCCCGGTCACCGCGGAGGTCTGCGCCGCGGCCGGAGCCGACTGGCTGCTCCTCGACCTCGAACACGGCGCGGGCGGCGAGGAACAGGTCCGCGACGCCGTCCCCGCCGCGGCGGCCTACGGCGTGCCCGTCGTCGTACGCGTCGAGTCCGCGGCCCGTATCCGGGTCGGCCGGGTGCTCGACCTCGGCGCGGCGGGCATCATGCTGCCCCGCCTCGACTCCGCGGACGAGGTGCGGGAGTCGCTGCGCCACCTGCGCTACCCACCGGCCGGTGACCGCGGGGTGGCCACGTACAACCGTGCCTGCCGGTTCGGACTCGACGCCGGCGCCCTGGACCGGGAGGGCGAGATCCTCGGCGTGGTCCAGATCGAGTCGGCCCGCGCGCTGGCCGAGGTCGAGGAGATCGCGGCGATCGACGGCGTGGACGTGCTGTTCGTCGGCCCCCGCGACCTCAGCCACGACCTGGGTGTGCCGGGCGATCTGACCGCACCCGTCTACCGGGAGGCCCTGGAACGCGTACGCAAGGCGGCGGCCTCGCACGGCAAGGCATGCGGCCTGCTCGTATCCGACGGAGCCGCGGCCGCCGCCCAGCGGGCCGAGGGCTGGACCTTCCTCGCCATCGGCTCCGACTCGACCCTCCTGGCAGCAGCACTGTCCAAGGCCCTCACCGAGGCCCGCCGCCACGACGACGAGGAGACGACCTCATGACCACCACCCCGAGCGCCGCCCGCACGGTCGGCGTCGGACTGATCAGCGTCGGCTGGATGGGCAAGCTCCACAGCCGCGCCTACCAGGCACTGCCGTCCGTCTACCCCGAACTCGGCATCAGGCCCCGCTTGGTGCACGCCGCCGACACGGCCGAGGACCGCGCGGACCACGCCCGTGACGTGCTCGGATACGAGAGGGCGAGCACCGACTACCGCGCCGTTCTGGACGACCCCGCCGTCGACGTCGTGTCGATCTGCGCCCCGAACGTGCTCCACCACGAGATCGGCATCGCCGCCGCGAAGGCCGGCAAGCCGTTCTGGATCGAGAAGCCCGTCGGCCGCAGCGCGGAGGAGACCGCCGAGGTCGCCGCCGCCGCGCGGACGGCCGGCGTCGTCACCTCCATCGGCTACAACTACCGGCACGCCCCCGCGGTCGAGCGGGCCCGGGAACTGATCGCCGCGGGAAAGCTGGGCCGCGTCACCAACGTGCGCGCCACCTTCTTCTCGGGCTACGCCGCCGAACCCAACGCCGCCCTGTCCTGGCGCTTCAAGCGCGACCTAGCCGGACACGGCGCCCTCGCCGACCTGATGAGCCACGTCGTGGACCTCGTCAGCTACGTCGTCGCCCCGATCGGCGAGGTCTCCGCGCTCACCAGCACCGTCCACACCGAGCGCCCCGTCCTCCCGATGGGGTCGGGCACGCACTTCGCGGTGATCGAGGACGGCGAGATGGCAGCCGTCGAGAACGACGACTACGCCGCCGCCCTCGTCCGCTTCGGCGGCGGAGCCGTCGGCACGCTGGAGGCCTCGCGCACCATCGTCGGACCGCAGTGTGGCATCGGCTTCGAGATCTACGGCACCGACGGCTCGGTCACCTGGAACTTCGAGCGCATGAACGAGCTGCGCGTCGCCCTCGACCGCAGCGGCCCGCACCAGGGCTACACCACCGTCCTCGGCAACAGTCACCTCGGCGACTACGCCCACTTCCAGCCCGGTCCTGGCAACAGCATGGGCTACGACGACCTGAAGGTGATCGAGGCCAAGAAGTTCCTCGCCGCCGTGGCCGGCATCGAGCACCGCAACTCCACGATCGAGGACGCGCACGCCGTCGCCGAGGTCATTTCCGCAGCGGCCGCGTCCGCGACGAGCGGCGCCTGGGAGAAGGCGGCACCGGCACCCGGGGCGACCTTCGGCCGTCCGGCAGGGAGCTGAGAGAACATGCCCAAGGCGTCCCGGACCGCGCCACTGTCCCAGCCCGAGCAACCGTCTCAGCACGTCGTCGTGGGCCTCGGACCCGTCGACCCCGCCATCGTCGGTGACGTCCTCGGCGAGGACGTCACCTTCGTCCCCGATCCCACCCCCGACGACCTCGCCGTCGCCGAGGGCGCCATCGTCCGCGCCGACCGCCACGTCGACGAGGACCTCCTCGCACGGGCGCCACGGCTGCGGGTCATCGCACGCACCGGCGTCGGCGTCGACCTGGTCGACGTGGCAGCGGCGTCCGCCCGCGGCATCCCCGTGGTCATCACCCCGAACAGTGGCAGCCGAGCCGTGGCCGAGGGCGTCCTCGCCATGGCCCTGCACCTGACCAAGCGGCTGCGCCCGCTCACCGACCTGGTGCGCGAGGGCCGTTGGGCCGAACGGAACTCCGTACCGGTCGGCGACCTCGACGGCGCCACCCTGGGCATCGTCGGCCATGGCCGCATCGGCCGCCGGGTGGGCGAACTGGCGGCGGCGTTCGGGATGCGAACCCTCGCATACGACCCGTACAGCCCGCCGCCACCCGAGATCGCCCGAGCCGATCCGGGGGAACTGGCCGAGGCGAGCGATGTGCTCACCCTGCACGTGCCGCTCACCGACGAGACGCGGCACCTCGTGGATGAGGCCTTCCTGGCCCGCGTGAAACCGGGGGCGGTGCTCATCAACTGCGGCCGGGGCGCCCTGATCGATCCGGATGCCACCCTGGCCGCGCTGAAGGCGGGCCGGCTCTCCGGCGTCGGCCTTGATGTGTTCGATCCCGAACCGGCCCGCCACCACCCGCTGTTCGACCACCCCGACGTCGTCCTGACCCCGCACCTGATGGGCATGACGCGGCGAGCGATGGCCCTGACCTTCGTCGACGCCGCCCGCGGCGTCGCGGACGTGCTCGCAGGCCGGCCGCCCACGGCGGTCGCCGATCCCGACTGGACCCACCGAAAGGCCATGGCATGAACACCCAGCCGTTGCAGTCGCCGAACTCGCTGAACCGGATCGCGGGCGCGCCCATCTCCTGGGGGGTGTGCGAAGTCCCCGGATGGGGATACCAGTTGGCGCCCGACCGGGTGCTGAGCGAGATGCGCGAAGTGGGTCTGTCCGCGACCGAGTTCGGCCCGGAGGGCTTCCTGCCGGCCGCACCGGACGCGATGGCCCGAACCCTCGCCCACCACGACCTGCGGGCCGTCGGCGGATTCACCCCGCTCCTGCTGCATGTCGCCGGTCACGACCCGCTGCCCGAGGTGGAGCGGCTCCTGGAGAGCTATGCCGCCTCCGAGGCGGACACCCTCGTCCTGTCGGCCATCACCGGCCAGGACGGCTACGACTCCCGCCCGGAACTCGACAACGACGGCTGGAAGTTGCTGCTGTCCCACCTCGACCGGCTGACCCGGCTCGCCGCCGAACACGGCGTACGTGCCGTACTGCACCCGCACGTCGGCACCATGGTCGAGAACGGTGACGAGGTCCAGCGGGTCCTGGAGCACTCGGCGATCTCCCTCTGCCTCGACACCGGGCACCTGCTCATCGGCGGCACCGACCCCGCGGAACTGACACGCCAGGCACCCGAGCGGATCGCCCACACGCACATGAAGGACGTCGACGCCTCGCTCGCCGCGAAGGTCCAGGACGGTCGTATCGCCTACACCGACGCCGTGCGAGAGGGCATGTACCGCCCCCTCGGCGCGGGAGACGTCGACGTCCAGGCCATCGTGACCCACCTCGACTCGCGCGGATACGACGGCTGGTACGTCCTCGAACAGGACACCATCCTGGCCGAGGAGCCCCGGGGGAGGGGCCCCGTCGACGACGTGTGGGCGAGCGCCGAACACCTCCGCTCGGTCCTGCGCGACGCCGCGCACGCACGGACACTGACGCAGGCGTAGCCGTGGCCGAGTCAATTTCGGAAGAGCGAGAATCGAGAGGTGCGAAGGATGCCCACTGACGATCTGCTGGCCACCTGCTGGACCACGGCCGGCGACGCCGCACCCGGGCGGCACGACCAGCGCAGTCCGCTCTCGCTGCGGGAGCGTGCCGAGGCGGCAAGTGCCGCCGGATTCACGGGATTCGGACTCCTGCACGCGGACCTGGTGGAGGCCGAGCGAGAGTACGGGATCGCCGGCATCAGGTCTCTCTTCGAGGACAACGGACTCGTCCACCTCGAACTGGAGCTCCTGACCGACTGGTGGGCCGACGGGCCCGAGCGCGCCGCGTCCGACGCCGTACGCCGCGATCTGCTGCGGGCCGTCGAGGTACTCGGCGCGCACCATCTCAAGATCGCACCGGACGTCGAGGACGGGCCTTGGCAACTCGACACCTGGGCCAAGGAGTTCGCTGCCCTGGCGGCTCAGGCGGACGGCGTGGGCGCCCGGCTCGGGATCGAGTTCCTGCCCTGGTCCAACCTCAAGACACTGCACGACGGACTCGAACTCGTCGAGACCGCTGGGCATCCTGCGGGCGGCCTCATCATCGACGCATGGCACACCGAGCGCGCCGGTACGCCTCCGGCCGACCTGGCACACGTGCCCGCGTCGCGCATCGTGGGCGTGGAGCTCAATGACGCCGACCCGCAGGTCATCGGCACCCTCTTCGAGGACACCGTCAGCCGCCGCCGGTTGTGCGGCGAGGGCGCGTTCGACCTGCCGGGCATCATCGCGGCGCTCCGTACGGCCGGCTGGTCGGGGCCCTGGGGCGTGGAGATCCTCTCCGACTCGCACCGGGCGCTTCCCGTACGTGAGGCCACCGAGGCGGCGTACCGCACCGCGGCGGCGCTGCTGTAGTCCTGACCCGGCTGTGTGGTGCGCACAGCCGGGTCACCAGCCGCCTGCCAGGCGCCTTCGTTAGTTTCGCCGTGTCCAGCCTCTGCGGCTCCTCCGGAGCGGGCAGCTCCGGAATGCGGTCCGCGACCGCGATCACGAAGGTCTACGGTGCGGGCCAGAAGTTCATCGCCGTGGCGGTCTCGTACGACAGCACCATCGCCAACGCGAGCGTGAAGAAGACCGCGTTCAAGGTCGCGGGGCGCACCGTGACCAAGGTCTACGCCAACACCAAGGCCGCGCTCGCGGCGAAGGGCACGGACGGGCGCTACGTCATCGTCGAGCTCGACCCCGACGAATCGGACGCCCTGCTGTGGGTGACGGATCAGGGCGGCGGAGGCTCGGGATCGTCCCGCGGCGGCCAGAAGCCGAGCGCCTCGGGGGGCCCGAAGCCGAGCCCCGGCGCCGGTCCCTCGGGCGGTGCCGGCGGGAAGATCGTCGCCGGCAACAACACCCCCGGCGGCACCATCAAGACCGCCAAGGGCACCGTGCGCCAGACCGGCACACTGACCACGACCGACGGCACCGGCATCGCGGCGAGCAGCGCCAAACTGACCACCAGCAAGGTGGTGAACCTGATCGTCGACGACTTCCAGCAGCTGTCCTACAAGGACACCGTCAGCGGACGAACCCTGAAGTACAACCTCTTCGTGCCGGCCGACTACGACGACGGCAAGTCCTACCCCCTGGTCCTTTTCATGCACGACGCCAGCGTCGTCAACGTCGCGACGGAGGGCCCGCTGGTGCAGGGGCTCGGCGCTGTGTGCTGGGCCGGCCCGGAGGACCAGGCGAGGAACGAGTGCCTCGTGGTGGCGCCCGAGTACCAGGAGGTGGTGCTCGACGACACCTATGAGCCGACGGACCTGTTCGACACCACCGCCAAGCTCGTCAAGGCGGTGGCGAAGAAGTACAGCGTCGACAGCAAGCGGATCTACACGACCGGGCAGTCGATGGGCGGGATGATGTCGATCGGCCTCAACGTCAAGTATCCGGACCTGTTCGCCGCCGCATTCGTGGTGGCCGGCCAGTGGCCGGACGAGCAGTGCGATTCGCTCGCGGACAAGACCCAGTGGTTCCTCGCCTCGCAGGACGACTCCGGCGCCTACCCCGGCCAGCAGGCCATCCTCAAGGTCATCAAGGCCGAGGGCGCTGACATCACGACGGCGGTCTGGGACGCCACCTCCACCGCCGCAGAGTTCGCCACGGACGTCCGCCGCGTGACGGCGAAGTCCACCCCGGTGAACTTCACGCCGTTGCAGTCGGGCACCGTGCAGAAGGCCACCGGCGGCACCACCATGGCCCACATGGCCACCTGGCAGGTCGCCTACACGATACCGGGCATCCGGGACTGGATCATGAAGCAGTCCCAGTAGGGACAGGCTCGTCGCGGCCGTCCGGCGCGGTGTACAGGGGAAGGCGGGGGTCGAGGGGACGGCCGTCCCAGTTGTCGCGCACGCCCGCGTGGTCGGGGTGGTCGCAGATCAGCCAGGAGCGCTCGGCGCCGGGCCCGGCCATGACGTTGAGGTAGTACATGTCGTGTCCCGGCGCGGCGACGGAGGGGCCGTGCCAGCCGTCCGGCACCAGCACGGTGTCGCGGTCGTGGACCTCGGCCAGAAGGTCGGTGCCCCGGCCGTTGCCGGAGGGGGAGACCCGCTGATAGCCGAGGCCGCCCGCACCGGCGATCTCGAAGTAGTAGATCTCCTCGAGGAGGCTCTCGCCCGCACGTTCCTCGTCGTGCTTGTGCGGCGGGAAGGAGGACCAGTTGCCGCCCGGGGTCAGCACTTCGACGGCGATCAACTTGTCGCAGGCGAAGGCTCCTGCGGCGGCGAAGTTGTTGACCTGACGGCTGAACTGGCCGCTGCCGCGCAGCTCGACGGGGACGGCCGAGGCCGGCTGGTAGCGGGCGGGCAGGCGCCGGTCGCAGCGGGCCCCGGTGAGGGCGAAGCGTCCGCCGTCGCGGGTGGTGAGCGTCGCGTGGGCGTCGCGGGGTGCGTACACGAAGTCGGTGACGCCAGTGAAGACGCTCTCCCGACCGGCCAGTTGGAACGTGTCTCCGTCGACGGCGACCGTGCAGGACCCGGAGAGCGGCAGGACGATCCACTCGCTGTCCTCGGTGTCGAAGTCGTGCCGGCCGCCGGGCGCCAGCTCGACGACGCGCAGACTCGAGTAGGCCCAGCCGGCGGTCCGCGGTGTGACATCAGTGGTGTACGGGCTGTCGGTGGCGCTGCCTGCGGGCAGGTGGCACTCGTGGGTCTGACGGGTGGTCACGGGCTGAACTCCTTCGCAAGGGGTGCCGTTCGGTGTGCCGCTCACAGCAGGCCCACCGCGGTGTCGACCGCGGCCTCCACGCTGCCGGTGGCGGGGTAGAGCAGGGACCGGCCGACGACCAGGCCCTGCACGGTGGGGAGTTGGAGCGCCTTGCGCCACTTCTCGTACGCGGCTTCCTGCTCGGCCGCGGACGAACCGATGTCGCCGCCCAGCAGGACGGTGGGCAGCGTGGACGTCTCCACGGCCTGAGCCATGTCGTCCGCGTCGTCGGTCACGGGAAGCTTGAGCCAGGTGTAGGCCGACGTGCCGCCGAGGCCCGAGGCGATGGCGATGGAACGGGTGACGGCCTCGACGCTCAGGTCGTTCCGGACACGTCGGTCGGCGCCGTCGCCGACCTGCCGGGAGATGAACGGCTCGACGAAGACCGGGAGTTGACGCTCCGCCATCGCGTTGATCGCCTGTGCCGTGGCCTCCAGGGTGGTGAGCGATCCCGCGTCCGCGTAGTCGATGCGCAGCAGCAGTTTGCCCGCGTCGAAGCGCAGCCTGGCGAGGTCCTCGGGGCGGTGCCCGGTGAAGCGGTCGTCCAACTCGAACGAGGCACCCGCGAGGCCGCCGCGGTTCATCGACCCGATGGCGACCTTGCCGTCGAGGGCGCCGAGCAGCAGCAGATCCTCCAGGATGTCGGCGGTGCCGAGCACACCGTCGACACCGGGGCGCGACAACGCCGTGCACAGCCGCTCCAGGAGGTCGGCGCGCCGTGCCATGGCGTACGGCCGACCGCCCGCGGCGAGGGCTCCGCGCGCCGGGTGGTCGGCGGCGACGATCATCAGCCGTCCGCCGTCGCCGACGAGAGGGCGGCGGGCGCGCCGGGCGGCGGCGTCGGCGATGGCCTCGGGGTGGCGGGCCCGTATCGCCGTGAGGTCGGATATGGAGACGTTCACAGGTGTGACCTCTTTCGAGGGTCGAAATTCGGCGAGGCGTAGGGGATCAGCGGTGGGCGAGGAAGTCGCCCAACTCCTCTTGGGTGGGCATCGCGGAGGAGCAGGCGAGCTTGGAGGCGACGAGGGCGCCGGCCGCGTTCGCGTACCGCATGATGTGCGTCAGGTCCCAGCCGGACAGGAGGCCGTGGCAGAGGGAACCGCCGAAGGCGTCGCCCGCGCCCAGGCCGTTGACGACCTCGACCGGGGTCGGCGGCACCTCGGCGACCGTGCCGTCCCGGTGCACGGCGAGCACACCCTTGGGGCCCTGCTTGACCACGGCCAGTTCCACCCCCGCGTCCAGCAGGGCCTGCGCGCACGCGTGCGGTTCGCGGACGCCGGTCGCGATCTCGCACTCGTCGAGATTGCCGACGGCGACGGTGGCGTGGCGCAACGCCTCGGCGTAGTAGGTGTGCGCGTCCTCGGCGTCGTCCCAGAACATCGGCCGCCAGTCGAGGTCGAAGACGGTCGTGCCCTGCTTGGCACGTGCTTCGATGGCGGCGAGCGTGGCGGAGCGGCTGGGCTCCTCGCTCAGGCCGGTACCCGTGATCCAGAAGATGCGGGCGGCGCGGATGGCGGCCAGGTCGAGCTCGTCGGTGTTGATCTCCAGGTCCGGCGCCTTGGGCCGCCGGTAGAAGTACAGGGGGAAGTCGTCGGGCGGGAAGATCTCGCAGAAGGTGACGGGGGTCGGGTAGGCGGACACCGGTGTCACCCAGCGGTCGTCGACGCCGAACTCCTTGAGCGCCTCGTGCACGTAGGTGCCGAACGGGTCCTGCCCCGTCCTGGTGATGACGGCCGAAGAGTGGCCGAGGCGGGCGGCGGCGACCGCGACGTTGGTGGCGGAGCCCCCCAGGAACTTGCCGAAGGTCGAGACCTGGTTCAGGGGAACACCGGTCTGCAGCGGATAGATGTCCACTCCGGTGCGGCCCATGGTGATCACGTCGAAAGGATCTGGAGCGTTCATGTGCGGCTCTCCGGCTCTCCTGGGTGCGGCGTACGGGCATACGTCTCCCCGGTGCGGTGGAAGGCGAGGGGAGAGGTCGGGTGGGTCCCGGCCATTTCAGGTGTAGTCGGCGAGCGGGACCAGGGTCAAGCGTATGTAAGGACATCTTGTCTTGAGGGGTAAATGATGTCTTGGCGGACGTTGACCCCGAGATGGGGCGGGGGTTCCATCTCCTCATGGGGGAAGCCGTGTTGACGGCAGCGGACCAAGTGACCCATGACCCACGTAGGGAGACATCACGCACATGCCACCTCAGCGAGAACTCGGTGTGGCCGTCGTCGGCACCGGCAAGATGGGCGCGGACCACGTGCGCCGCATCGAACATGTCATCAGCGGCGCGCGGGTGACCGCCGTCGTCGACATCGAGGCCGAGCGGGTCAAGTCCCTGGCCGCGGGGATCGAGGGGTGTACGGCCTACACCGAACCCGCCGCCGCCATGGCGGCGGACGACGTGGACGCCGTCCTCATCGCCTCGCCAGGACCCGCCCACGAGACGGCGCTGCTCGAAGCGCTCGGCCGTGATCTGCCCGTCCTGTGCGAGAAGCCACTCACCCCCGACGCGGCCTCCGCGCTCCGTGTTCTGGAGGCCGAGCAGCGCCTGGGGCACCGGCGCATCCAGGTGGGCTTCATGCGGCGGTACGACGCCGAGTACCTGAGGCTCAAGCGCCTTCTGGGTACAGGGGAATTGGGCCGGACGCTGATGCTGCACCACCGGCACCGCAACCTGTCGATGCCGCCGTGGTTCACCAACGAGATGCTCATCAACGACTCGGTGGTCCACGAGATGGACGTGACGCGCTGGCTCCTCGATCAGGAGATCACCGCGGTCACCGTGCTCAAGCCGGCCGCGTCGACGCTGGCGCCCGAAGGCATGGACGACCCTCAACTCGTCCTCTTCGAGACCGAGTCGGGCGCCGTCGTCGACGTCGAGATCTTCGGCCACTGCGGCTACGGGTACCAGGTGCACGCCGAAGCGGTCTGCGAGCGCGGCACCGCACGCATCGGCGACGAACCGGGGCCGCGGGTCAGTTCCGAGGGCCGGTGGGGCGGCCGCATCACGCCCGACTACATCGAGCGCTTCGAGGACGCGTACGACCGCCAGGTCCAGGCATGGGTGGACACCACCCGGCGCGGCGAGGTCGCCGGACCCGGTGTCTGGGACGGCTACGCGGCCGCGTCGGTCTGCGAGGCAGGCGTGCTCGCGCAGCGCGAAGGGCGGCGTGTCGAGGTCGAGTTGATCGAACGGCCCGCCTTGTACCGGTGAGTGGGCATTCTTGGTCCGGCGCCGGATGCATGACAAGAACGACAAGGAGGGGCGGTGCCGGTCCGGCACCGCCCCTCCTTGTCGTTCTTGAGGGTCACACCGTGACGGGAAGGGCTGTGCGTGGTCGGGCCGGGAACCCCGCGGCCCCGTAACAGTCGTCGATGAGCCCCATGGTGGTCAGCGCGTCCTCCGCATCGAGAGGAAACGGCAGCGGCGCGCCCTCACGCAGATGCGCCGCGAAAGCTTCGAGCTGGTACGTGTACGAGGACCGGCGGCCCAGCTCCTCCGTCCGTTCACCCGCGGCCGTGCGCACCAGGACCCGGTCGTCCAGGTGCGGCTGGACGAAGTTCACCACGGTGGCCTCGCCCCGGGTGCCCACGACCCGGCAGCTCATCTGCCACGTGTCGTACGCCATGTGGCACCGGGCGCTGCCGGTCGCGCCGCCGGGGAACTCCAGGTCGGCGTAGAGCCATTGGTCGACCTCCGGTGCCCCGGGCCGACCTTCGCCGCGCGCGCCGATCAGGCGAGGCGCGCCACCCGCCCACGGCGCGAGCGACCGCTGGGCGTGCAGGGCGTAGCAGCCCAGGTCCATCAGGGCACCACCGGCCAGCGGAAGGGACCAGCGCACATCACCGTCGGGCGGCGCCGGCATGGCCACCATGGTCTCCACGTGGCGGAGGTCTCCGAGTTCCCCGCTGTCCAGCAGCTCGTACAGGCGACGCGTGACCGGGTGGAACAGGTAGTGGAAGCCCTCCATGAACACGGTGCCCGCCTTGGCCACCGCCTCGCGGATCTCGGTGGCCTCCGCCGCGTTGCTCGCGGACGGCTTCTCCGTGAGGACGTGCTTGCCGGCGGCGAGGGCGGCCAGGTTCCACGGCCCGTGCAGACCGTTCGCCAGGGGGTTGTAGACGACCTCGACCTCCGGGTCGGCGACGAGATCGGCGTACGAGCCGACGACCCGCTCGACGCCGTGTTCCTCGGCGAAGGTGGCGGCCCGCTCGCGGTCGCGGGCCGCCACTGCGACAAGCCGGTGACCGCAGGACCGGGCCGGTCCGACCATGGACAACTCGGCGATGCGGGAAGCGCCGAGCACGCCGATCCGCAGGGGCTCGACCGTCATGCCCTACGCACCTCGTCCCTGGCGCACCTCGTCGAGCCGCACCGGCCGGTGCTCCTTCAGGGACAGCGTGCACGCGTCGGCGATCCGGCTCGCCTCGATGGCGTCCGCCACGGTGCACGGCGAGGGCCGGGAACCCGCCACGACCTCGGTGAACGCGGCGAGTTCGGCGCGGTAGGCGTCGGCGAACCGGTCCATGAAGAAGTCGTGCGGGGTGCCGGCGGGGAAGGTGACTCCCGGCTCGACGGAGCGCAGTGGCAGCTTGTCCTCCAGGCCCACCGCGATGCTGTCCTTCATGCCGTGCAGTTCCAGGCGCACGTCGTAACCACGGGCATTGTGCCGTGAGTTGGAGATGACGGCGATGGTTCCGTCGTCGAGCGTGAGCAGCGCGGAAGCCGTGTCGACGTCACCCGCGTCGCGGATGTACTCCGCGCCCCGGTTGCCCCCGGTCGCGTACACCTCGGTGACCTCGCGGCCCGTCACCCAGCGCACGATGTCGAAGTCGTGCACGCTGCAGTCGCGGAAGATGCCACCGGAGACGGCGACATAACCGGCCGGCGGCGGCGCCGGGTCCAAGGTGGTGGACCGCACGGTGTGCAGCGCCCCCAACTCCCCGCTCCTCACCGCCTGGCGGGCCGCCACGCAGCCCGCGTCGAAGCGACGGTTGTAGCCGATGTGCACCTCGACACCGCTGCCCTGGACCGCGTCCAGTACGTCGAGGCTCTCCTCGACGCCGCGGGCCACGGGCTTCTCGCAGAACACCGGCACCCCGGCCTTGACCGCGGCGAGGATCAGTTCCGGGTGTGCGTCGGTCGCGGCGGCGACCACCACGCCGTCGACGCCCGCGGCGAGCACCGCTTCGGGGGAGTCCACGGCGGTGGCTCCGAACCGCTCGGCGGCGGAAGTGGCGGCCGCCGACACCGGGTCGGTGACCACCAGCGAGTCGACCGAGTCGAGTCCGGACAGGGTCTGCGCGTGGAACGCGCCGATCCGGCCGAGCCCCATGATGCCTATACGCATGAAAATCCTGCTCCTTGAGCCCAGGGGGCGGGTATTAGTCGAGTCCGCCGAAGACGGTCTGGTCCCAGTCGATGACCGAGCCGGTCACCACGCCGCTGCGGTCGGACAGCAGCAGGACGACGAAGTCGGCGATCTCGTCGACCTGGCCGAGCTTGCCCATCGGCTGCGCCTTGGCTGCCTGTTCGCGCCAGTCGTCGCCCGCGCCGTGGAAGGCGCGCTGGGTGGCGTCCTCGCCCTCGGTGTCGGTCCAGCCGATGTTGAGGCCGTTGATCCGGATGCGGTCCCAACGGTGGGCGTGCGCCGCGTTCTTGGTCAGCCCGGCGAGTCCCGCCTTGGCAGCGGAGTACGCCGCCAGGTGGGCCGGGCCGCCGTGGGCACAGTTGGAGCCGATGTTGACGATGGTGCCCGGTGCCTTACGGGCCGTCATATCGGCCACCGCGGCCTGCATGGCGAAGAACGGCGCCCGCAGATTGATCGCCATGTGTGCGTCGAACAGCTCCGGTGTGGTGTCGAGGAGAGAGCCGCGCGAGGTGAGTCCGGCCGCGTTCACCACGCAGTCGACGCGGCCGTGTGCCGTGACCACCCGGGTGACGCTGTCGCGCGCCTGCGCCGGATCCGTGAGATCCGCGCGGACGAAGAGCGCGCCGGTGTCAGCGGCGAGCTTCTCGCCCACCTCGGCGCGGCGTCCCGTGAACACGACGGTCGCGCCCTCGCGTACGGCCGCTCGTACGATGCCCGCGCCGACGCCCTGGCTGCCGCCGTTGACGAGGACGACCTTGTCCTTGAGCAGGGGGGTCTCCAGTAGGCCCATAACCGCTGTATCTCCTGTATCTCCTTGGGTTCGGACGGGGGTCAGTTCTGGCGGCGCTTCGCGCCCGCCCGTAGTTCCTCGCGGAGCCGTGCGGGGTCCCAGCCCTCACGGACGGCCTGCCAGAGGGTGTCCGCCTGGGACGGCGGAGCCAGGCCCTCGACCGGCGGGTCGAGATCCAGGTTCGTCGGGAACGGGTAGCCCTCGGCGGTGGCGGCGACCACGCGGCGCAGCCAGTCGTCCGAGACGCCCTCTGCCTTGCGCCGCAGCAGAACGGGGAAGACGGCGTTGGCCATGGCCTCGCGGTCGACGGTCTCCATGGCGCGGCCGAAGGCGGAGGACACCTGCAGCAGGTTGGCCATGCGCTTGATGTCCACGGAGCGGTTGTGCCCTGCGGCGTGGAACAGCGCGGGGTTGAAGAAGACCGCGTCGCCCTTGTCCAGCGGCAGCTGCACATGATGGGCGTCGAAGTACTCGATGAACTCGGGCCGCCGCCATGCCAGATAGCCGGGCTCGAACTTCTGCGAGTGCGGAAGGTACAGCGTCGGCCCCGACTCGACGGGCATCGCGCAGTGCGCCACCGCGCCCTGCAGAGTGAGCACGGGGGAGAGGCGGTGGACGTGCGCGGGATAGGCGGCCGCCCGTTCCTGGGAGAGGAAGCCAAGGTGGTAGTCGCGGTGCACCAGTTGGGCCGCGCCACCCGGATTGACCACGTTGATCTGTGACGTGACCTGGTACGCGGGGCCGAGCCAGGCCTCCGACACGAGGGCGAGCATGTCGTTGGCGTAGTAGTCGGCGAAGACCTGCGGCGCGCGGACGGCCGCCTTGTCCAGGGCGTTCCACACCCGGTCGTTGGCGCCGGGCTTGGCGAAGTGGTCGCCGCGCGACGCACCTGTCGCACGCTCTTCCTCGATCAGCGCCCGGAAGACCTCGGACGCCCGGTCCACGACGGCCGGGTCCGTGAACGCGCGCTTGAGGACGACGATGCCGGGACCGTCCAGCAGGGCCCGCGTCAGCTCGCCCTGAATGCTCCGTCGGCCCTCAGGGGAGGCTCCGAGATCACGGAGCCGGTCGCTGTCGTAGACGACGACGTTCTGCTCGATGCCGGCTGCTGACGGGTAGTCACGCGCGTCGGTGCGCTGCTCGACCAGAGCGCGGAACTCGTCCAGTGTGCAGTCGTCTTCGCTCAGCCATGCCCGTGATCCCGCATCTGTGAGGGACATCCCGGATCCTTTCGAAGTCGTTGTTCTTCTGCCAGTCTGAGGAACCAAGGACCGTCATTCAATCCGCAGAAACCCATCAAATAGCCATCAGAGAAATGGCCGCCGACGCAGCAGGCGACCATCGACGAAAAGTGGGACCGAGCCATGCGACACCCCTATACGATCAGGGAGATCGCCCGTCAGGCCGGGCTGAGCGAGGCCACGGTCGACCGGGTCCTCAACGACCGGGGCGGCGTACGGGAGAGCACCGTTCGGGAAGTGCGACAGGCGATCAAGGACCTGGACCGGCAGCGGACCCAGGTCCGGATCGGCGGTCGCACCTTCATGATCGACATCGTGATGCAGACGCCCGACCGGTTCTCCACTGCCGTGCGCGACGCACTCGAGGCCGAACTGCCCGCGCTGCACCCGGCCGTGATGCGTTCGCGCTTCCACTTCCGGGAGACGGCGCGCGCCGCGGAGCTGGCCGCGACCCTGGACAAGATCGCCCAGCGCGGTTCACAGGGAGTCATCCTCAAGGCCCCGGACCTGCCGGAGGTCACCGGCGCCGTCGGCCGGCTGATCGCGGCCGGCATCCCCGTCGTGACCCTGGTGACCGACCTGCCCGGTACGGCCCGCCGCGCGTACGTCGGCATCGACAACCGGGCGGCCGGAGCCACGGCCGCGTACCTGGTCGGGCAATGGCTCGGCGACCGGCCGGGCAACGTGCTCGCCACGATCAGTCGGGGCTTCTTCCGCGGCGAGGAGGAGCGCGAGATGGGCTTCCGCAGCGCGATGCGCCACCACCAGCCGCACCGGACCCTGGTCGAGGTCACGGACAGCGACGGTCTGGACGCCACCCAGTACGACCTCGTACTGGAGGCCCTGAAACGGGACCCGTCCGTCAACGCCGTCTACTCCATGGGCGGCGGCAACGCGTCGACCGTGGCGGCCTTCGACGCCCTCGGCAGGCAGTGCGCGGTGTTCATCGCCCACGACCTGGACCACGACAACACCCGGCTCCTGCGCGAGCAACGCATCTCCGCGGTGCTCCACCACGACCTGCGCCAGGACATGCGCCATGCCTGCCAGACCATCATGCGGGCCCACAAGGCGTTGCCCGACGAGGGCCCTTACCTGCCCTCGCCGATCCAGGTGGTCACGCCGTACAACGTGCCGCCAAGAGGGGCGGTGTCCATGGAGAGTTGAGGACGAGGCATGTGCTGTCGCCGACGGCTCACGCGGCCGGCTCGGCCTCCTCCTCAGCCGGCCCTGTCCGCAGGTCAGTTGGCCGCCGTGCCGGGCCGTGCCTGGCGCAAGCAGTCTTCGAGGCACCGCATGAAGCCGTCGAAGGGCTCGTCCGCGGGCCAGATCTCGTAGGCGGTCATGGTGGCGGCGACGGCGACGTTCCGCTGCAGGGTCGCGGCCGACTGGTCGGCGGCGCCGGTGCGGGACTCCACCCAGGCCCTCAGGTCGGTGAAGAACTGCTCGCCGAAGTTCTGCGCGGACTGCGCGAAGGCGGGCGACTGTGCCTTGAGGAGGCGTTGTGTCGGCATGCGGTCCCGCAGGCTCTCGCAGAACCCGGTCAGGATCGCGGTCAGCGAGTCCCAGAGCGGCTCGTCCTCGGGGCGGTCGTCCATCAGTGCCTGCCAGCGCCTCCGTTCCTCCGGGGCCTGGTCCAGAACCACGGCCTCCTTGCCGGCGAAGTAGTTGAAGAAGGTCGCGCGAGAGACATTCGCGGCGGCCGCGATCTGCTCGACCGTCGTGGCCTCATAGCCCTGCTCGTCGATGAGTTCCAGCGCGGCGGTCCGGATGGCGTGCCAGGTCGCCAGTTTCTTGCGCTCGCGCAGGCTCATGGTCGTTCTCTCCACGTGCTCATTCTATGACAGCTAGATGGATGGGTCGAATATTGGACGGGTCTAATTTTCTGGGTTACCGTGGAAGCGGCCCCGGGGAAATTCGGTCCCGGACGGCCGACCCTCGTAGGAGACAGTCATGAGCAAGGTCTGGTTCATCACCGGTACGTCCCGCGGCCTCGGCCGTGCTTTCGCAAAGTCCGCGTTGGAGCGCGGCGACAAGGTCGCCGCGACCGCCAGGAACGCGGCCGCCCTAGACGACCTGGTCACGAAGTACGGGGAGGGCGCGGTCCTGCCGCTGGCGCTCGACGTCACCGACAAGGCGGCCGTCACCGCCGCGGTGGCCGCCGCGCACGAGAAGTTCGGCCGCCTCGACGTCGTCGTCAACAACGCTGGCTACGGACTGTTCGGCATGGTCGAGGAGATCACCGAGCAGCAGCTGCGCGACCAGATGGAGACGAACCTGTTCGGCGCGTTCTGGGTCAGCCAGGCCGTCCTGCCGATCCTGCGCGCCCAGGGCAGCGGCCACATTGTGCAGATCTCGTCCGTCGGCGGCGTCATCGCGTTCCCGACGCTGGGCGCGTACCACGCGTCCAAGTGGGCGCTCGAAGGCTTCAGCGAAGCCCTCGCCGGGGAGGTCGCCGGGCAGGGGATCAAGGTCACCATCGTCGAGCCGGGCGGCTTCAGCACCGACTGGGGCGGCTCCTCCTCCACACAGGCCGAGCCCAACCCCGCCTATGACCAGGTTCGCGAGGCCGTCGCGGCCCGCTTCGGTGAAGCCCGCTACGCGGAGTCCGCCGACGCGGGCGCCGCCCTGCTGTGGATCGTCGACGCAGAGAACCCGCCGCTGCGGGTGCTATTCGGCACGGAACCCATCGAGATCATCGAGCCCGTGTACGCCCAGCGCCTGCGGACCTGGGCCGACTGGGAGCACGTGTCCCGCATCGCACAGGGCTGAGCAGGTCATCGACGGCGACGTCGCTCCGCACGGCCGGCGCCTCCCGCTTCACTCAGAAGGACTGGACAAAATGAGCACAGAAGACTTCACCCTCTCCTTTCCCCAGGAGGAGAAGGTCCTGGTCACCGGCGGCAGCGGCTTCGTCGGCAGCCACACGGTCGTCCGGCTGCTGCGCGAGGGCCACCGTGTCCGCGTGGCGGTCCGCGGGCCCGCGCAGCAGGCCCAAGTGCGGGCGGCGCTGAAGCAGACCGGGGTCGATCCTGCGGACCGGCTGGAGTTCGCGGTCGCGGACCTCAGCGCCGACGCCGGCTGGGCGCAGGCCATGGACGGGATCGCGCACGTCCTGCACCACGCGTCGCCCTTCCCGCCCGCCCCGCCCGAGACGGAGGACGAGGTCATCCTGCCCGCCCGCGACGGCGCCCTGCGGGTGCTCGCCGCCGCCCGCGGGGCCGGGATCCCCCGGGTCGTCATGACGTCCTCCTTCGCCGCGATCGGGTACACCCTGACGCCCGACGACCACTACACGGAGGAGAACTGGACCGACCCGGACACCCCCGGACTGCCCGCGTACCACAAGTCGAAGGTGCTGGCCGAGGCAGCGGCGTGGGACTACGTCCGGTCCAACGGCGGCATCGAGCTGACGGTCGTCAACCCCACCGGCATCTTCGGTCCCCAACTCGTGGACCGGCCCTCCGGCTCGATCGGACTGATCAAGGCCCTGCTGTCCGGAGGGATGTCTTCCGCGGTCCCGGTCTGGAACTTCGGCGTCGTCGATGTGCGTGACGTCGTGGACCTGCATCTGCGGGCGATGCTGCACCCGAAGGCGGCGGGCGAACGATTCCTCGCCAACAGCGGCTCTTCGAGCCTGTTCAAGATCGCGAACATCCTTCGTGAGCGCTTTCCCGCCATGGCCGACCGGCTGCCCGCCACGGAATTGACGATCGATCAGGTACGCGAGGCCGCGAAGGCCGAGCCGGCGCTGCGCGACGCCGCCGTCCTGGAGGGCAGGACCCCCGACATCAGCCACGAGAAGGCCAGCTCCGTCCTTGGCTGGGAGCCCCTGGACGTCAAGGACTCCATCGTGGCGACCGCGGAGTCCCTGATCGAGCTGGGTGCCGTCACCCTGCCGGGGAGCGGTGGCCCGACGTCGTAGCCCGCGACCACTCACCGGCTCCAGGACGCGATGAAGCGACTGCGCGCAGGCCGGCGCGGCGGGTGTCCGCTCGTCACCTTGCGGCGGCCGAACTCGTCACCGAGCCGTCCGCTGGGGATCAGCGCCAGGCTGAAGGATGCCGACGTCGAGCAGGGTCAGGAAGGCGGCGGTGATGCACACGGCCGGCGCCTGGGCTCGTCGCCGGCTTGTGAGAGCGGCGGATGCCGCGAGCCCGGGACGCCCCTCGCCCCAGGGATGCCAGGCGGTGCGGTGAGGTCTTCCGGCGCCTTTGCCATGACGTCCCTCTTGTTCCCATCGGCTGTCCGTGCGGGAGGCGCGATGCCGTGGCCGGGCGCTGCCGCGCGGGTGCGGGCGCCTCGTGGGGAATGCGGCTCGTGGTCGCGGTGCGCATCCGATTCCGGCGCGGGTCAGGGACGGCCTTGATCCGGTCCCGGCCTTCAGGCGGTGGGTCAGCCGACGTCGGCGGCGAGACCCTCTTTGTGCACGCCGAAGACCGCGGCGGCCTCGTCGTTGTCGGGCCGGTCACCGCTGACCCCGATGGCACCGAGCAGGGCGCCTTCCCCGTCGCGGATCAGTGCCCCGCCCTTGGAGGCGGCGATCCGGCCCTCGGAGATCGTGGCGAGCGCGGCGAAGAACGCGGGGTCGCGGTTGGCGTGCCGGGCACCGGCGGCGCCGCCCTGGCCGGTGCCGAGGCAGCCCCATGCCTTGGCGTGGGCGATCTGCGGGCGCAGGATGCCGGCGGTCTCCTCACGTTTGACGACCAGGGGGTTGCCGCCGGCGTCGAGGACGGTGACGGCGAGGGGGCGCAGGCCGAGTTCGTGGGCGTGGGCCAGGGAGGCGTCGACGATGCCGGATGCCTGACGCAGGGTCAGCGGGTTCATGGGTTCTGCTCCTTGGTGTGTGACGAGGTGTTGGTGTGTGACGAGGCATTTCGACCCGACGGTGATGTCTCGTCGGGGTGGGGGTGTGTGGGCGGCGGGATGGTGGGGGCGGCAGCGGTGTCGCCGGCGCGGGTGGCGGCGTAGAGGCCGAGCGCGTTGACGCGCCCCGCGTCGGGTGTGCACGTGTCGCCGGGCTCGGTGACGGCGGTTCGCACGGACGGGATGTGTGCGGACGTGGCGAGCGGCCGCATGCCGAGCGAGGTCATCACGGCGATGAGGGCCTGCACGGCGCGGGGCCCGGCCGAGACGCCGCCGTATCCGGGTCAGTCCTTGCCGGCTTCCTTGGGGTCCTCGAAGCGAATGCCGCCGTCCGTGATGCCGGTGACGAATTTGTCGTCGTCCGACTCGACCGGCAGCTGGACGGGAGGCAGGCCGATGGTGAAGAGCACCAGTTCGTCGGTCGCGGCGTAACGGGCCTTCTCGCCCGGTTCGACCTCGAGGGCGCCGAGCCGCCCGATCTCCGTGCCGTCGACCGTCCCGGTGCCGGTGAGGACGACGGTCAGCCGCCTGGCCACATCGCTCTGCGAGACCCACTCGGCGCCGGCGTCGATCTTGGTGAACTCGACGTAGAACTCGCGCTCGGTGTACGTGCCGACGTGCTTGCGCTGCACGCCCTCCCAGCCGGTCACGGGCAGCCAGTTGAGGTGGCTGGGGTTGGTGATGACGACCCCGTTGTAGCGCGGCTTGGGGAACTTCTGCTCACGCGGCCGACGGGGCTCGGTCTGGGCCTCCTTGTTCCCCGGCCCGCGACCGCGCCCTGCGCCCATGCCGAGGCCGGAGGCACCCGCGAACTGCAGCACGAGCTGGAGCTGCGCGGGGTCGGTGAGCTTGTCGTCCTGCGGGCCGTACGTCTGCCCCTCTGGGAAGTAGCCGACCTCGCCCTCGCGCAGGATGCCCTGCTCGCCGAGGTTCATGTTCCCGACCAGCGGCAGCCGGATCTGCTCGAAGGTGTGGCAGTGCCGCGGCATGAGGAAGTCGGCTTCCTGGCGGCCCAGGATGTAGCGGTAGTTCTCCAGCGGCTTGGTCCGGTCGCCCATGAGCAAGTAGTTGAACGAGACCGTCCCCTTGGGGTGGTCCATGCTGTAGGCGTTCTCGTCGAATGGCGCGATCTTCATCGCAGTCCTCCGGTGTGGGGTGGGCAGAGAGTGGATGCGCGGGTGGGGTGTGGGGTGTGCCGGGCCGGGCAGTGCCACACGGCTTCGGCGCCGTTCACCGCAACGCCTCTCCAGAGAACCTTCCTAGTAGGTTTGCGTCAAGGTGAAGAGTGGGTCCCGGCGGGATCCACAGGGAATTCATGGGTAAAACACCATGTCACTGCTGTTCTCCTCGGGATTCGAGTGAGCCTTCGGTCGCTGCTACCTACCTGGTAGCCTCAGTTTCACTGACCGCCTGTGCATAAGACCGGGGAGTGCCATGTCCGCGCAGCAGAGCTCCGCGAAAATCTTCCGTGGCCGTGTGGCCGACCAGATCGTGGATGATCTGCGCGGCCAGATTCTGAGTGGAGCGCTGCCCGACGGCTCACGCCTGCCGGCCGAGCGGGAGCTCGCCGCGTACTACGACGTGAGCGGCCCCACGGTCCGCGAGTCGGTCCGCGTGCTGACCGCGATGGGGCTGGTGAGTGCCCGTAATGGCAGCAGGGCGACCGTCACCGCGCAGGGCGACACCCTGCTCGCGATGTCCATCGCGTCCGTAGTGCAGGTCGAGAAGGCCGGTGCTCAGGAGGTGTTCGGCCTGCTCGGCGCGTTGAATGCGTACGCAGCCGAGCTGGCCGCCGAGCGCGTCACGGAGGAGGAGGTCGACCGCTTGCGTGAAGCGGCGCGGGCAATCCCTGCTGCCGAAGGCGTACAGCAGTCCGCTGCCGCCCTGAGAGACTTCTTCGCCACGCTCTCCGAGATCTCCCGCAATCCGCTGCTCGCCGCGCTGAGCCGGTTCATCACCGAGATGCAGATCGGCATCGCCGTACAGCTGTCCGGCGGGGACGACGGCGACTTCGGGCGGGTTTCGGGGCCCTTGCATGCGGAGCGCATGCGCATCGTCGCGGCGGTCGCCTCCAGAGATCCGCGGCACGCGGCAGCTGTGGTCCGCGATTACCACCGTCAGGCCGCCGAGCGGATCACCGAGGCCCGGCGGGGTGACGCCACAGCTGCCGCTTCCGGACTCACCGAGGCGCTCACCACCTGGCTCGGGTCGAACGTGACGGTGGGCGGCACGATGCCGGGCAGGCGCGGCGATCCGTCGTGAGTCGAGGTTGGGGGTGCAGGTGCACATCCTGTCGTCTCTGCCGGCTTTGGGTCGGGTCACGGACCGCCTCCGCAGGATCGCGGAGGCGGCCTTTCCGTTGCTAGCGCCGCGTCAGGCAAGGTTCGCCCTGTCGACGACCGCGCGTAGGCCTGACCGTCGGTGCGGCGGATCATGCTGCCCTGCTCTTTGTGGTTGGCGTGGTCGGTGCCGTCGAGGGTGAAGTAGCGCGGGGCGGTGAACTGGGCCTCGATCCGGTTGGACAGGCGGAGCCACCCCCTGCGGTCACCGCCGGGTCAGCCGCACCACCGTGCTCGGCCGGTCACTCCTCGGTAGCCGGAGTGGCAGACCGCGTGTGAGCAGGGTCGCCGCATCGTGTTCGGCGCCGGTCGCGTCGTCGACGTAGACCGCCGAGGGGGTCAGTCCGGCGAGACGAAGGGTGCGGTCCAGGCCCCAGGCGATCACCACGATCCGGTCGTCCGCCCGGTACTGCACGGCGTCGTCGAGGCGGTACTGCTCGCCGAACTGGACCACCGGACGGATCTCCTTGTAGAGCGCCACCAGTTCGCGGGCCTCGGCGAGTTCGGGCTCGGTCCAGCGGGAGAGGTCGCCGCCGATGCCGAGTGCGCCGGCCATCGCCACGTGGAAGCGGTAGGGGAGTGGGGTGGCGCGGCGGGTGTGCGGGTTGGGGCTGTCGGTGGCCCAGGCGGACATGGTGCGGGCCGGGTAGACCTGGCTGTAGCCGTGCTGGATGGCGATGCGGTCCACCGCGTCGGTGTTGTCCGAGATCCAGGTCTGGTCGGTGCGGGCCAGCATGCCGAGGTCGGCGCGGCCGCCGCCGCCCGCACAGCCCTCGATCCGCAGCCCGGGATGGGCGCGGCGCAGCCGGTCGAGCACCGCGTACACGCCTCGGGTGTGGTCGGTCCACAGGCGCTCGGCGTCGGGGTGGTCCGGCCAACCCGCCTCCGTGAACGCCCGGTTCATGTCCCACTTCAGGAAGTCGATCTCGTACGTGGAGACCAGCCGGTCCAGCCACTTGAAGGCCCACTCCGTGACGTCGGTGCGGGCGAAGTTGAGGACGAGCTGGTGGCGAAGTTCGGTGCGACGGCGGTGCGGCATGTGCAGCACCCAATCGGGGTGCTCGCGGTACAGGTCGCTGTCCGGGTTGGTCATCTCCGGCTCCACCCACAGGCCGAAGCGCATCCCGAGCCGCCGGACCTCCTCGACCAGTGGACCGAGGCCGTGCGGGAACCGCGCCGGGTGCGGATGCCAGTCGCCGAGTCCGGCCCGGTCGCTGGTGCGCTGCCCGAACCAGCCGTCGTCCACCACGAACAGCTCGACACCGAGGTCGGCGGCGCGCGCCGCGAGCGCGCTCTGGCCCTCCAGGGTGACGTCCCAGCCGGTCGCCTCCCAGCTGTTGTAGACGACGGGGCGCTCCTCGTCGGGGCGCGGCAGGATGTGCGCGGCGACGTACCGGTGCCAGCCGCGGCTCGTGGCGCCGAACCCGTCCGGGCTGAACTGCCCGGCGAACACCGGGGTTTCGTGGCTCTCGCCCGGGTTGAGCCGCCACGTCAGACCCTCGTGCCCGGCGCCGCCGGTCACGGTGAACGGGCCGCCGGTGTGGTCGCGCCGCGCCGTGATCCGCCAACTCCCCGACCAGGCGAGGACCATGCTCCACACCTCGCCGTGACTCTCGCCCGCGTCGCCCGCGTCGACCATCAGCCAAGGGTTCCCGTAGTGCCCCGAGACTCCGCGCCGGCTCGTGAACACCGTTTCGGCGCAGGGCGCTTCGGTGCGCCGCAGCTGTGTCTCGCCCGACCACTCGCCGACCGTGTGGCTCAGCCGCACCCCGGAGGCTGCGGGCACGGACCAGCTCGCGGCGTCGCAGCGCAGGATCTCGATGGGCTCGTCACTCGCTTCGAGTGTGCCCAAGTGCCGTATCTCCAGGGAGCGTTCGATGACATCACCGTCCGGCTGGACCGCGTACCGCAGCGTGCAGCCGAGCGGATAGTGTCGGTCGCGCAGCCGTACATGGAGTCGGCCGCCGTCGATCTCGTGGCCCTCGTAGGCCCACTCGATGCCGCGTGTGCCATCCGCGTACCGCACGAGCAGCGACGGCACCCCGAACCGGGCCCCGCCCTCAACTCCCAACTCCTCCCCGCCCATTGAGGCGAAGCTGCTGGTCGCTCCGTCGTGCGTGGGCAGTGCGGCTGCCCGGTCGAGGGTGAGGGGAGCGCCCCAGTGGACATGCCGCGGGCTGTCGTCCGCGTCGATGCGCAGCGCGTACGCGGAGCCGGGGGTCGTGAGCAGGAACGTGCGACTGGGCTGGTCGAAGGACACCTGTGACATGAGCCGGAGCCTAGATCCGAACTCCTTGAATTTAAATATTGACGAAGGAAATTATTGCCCCTACGTTGCCTCCATGTTGCTGAACCGAGCAAGGCTGCTCGCGTCTCCGGCGGCCAACACGGTGTTCACGACGGTGCTCACGCGTGGTCCGGTCGTCCGCCCGGAGATCGCCCGCATCACGGGTCTCTCTTCCGCCGCGGTCACCAAGGCGGTCAAGCCGATGATCGAATCCGGGTACCTGGAGGAACTGCCGCAAGGGCCACGGACCATCGAGGGCGCGGGCCGTCCCGCGCGTCCCCTCGCGGTCCGCGCCGACCGTGAGTTCTTCGTGGGCGTCAAGGTCACGGCCGACGAACTCATCGGTGTGGTCACCGACTTGAGGGCACAAGTCGTCCGTGCCGCTCACCGGATCCCGGTGATCGACCGGTCGGTCGAGCAGGTCGTGCGCGACATCGCCGTACTCGTCGCGGAGCTGACCCCCGCACACGCCGAGCGGACCCACCACATCGGGGTGTCCGTATCCGGCGACGTGGACCGGCCGGGCGGCGTCGTGCGCTACTCGCCGTTCCTCGGCTGGCACGACGTCCCGCTGGCTGAACTGGTCGGCGAGGCAACGGGGTTGGCGGTCACCGTCGAGAACGACGTCAAGGCACTGACCGTCGCCGAGCAGTGGTTCGGTGAAGGAGTGGGCGCGGACTCCTTCGCGCTCGCCACGGTAGGAGTCGGCATCGGCTGCGCACTCGTCGTCAACGGCCGTCTGGTGACCGGAGGTTACGGGGTGGCCGGCGAGATCGGCCATATCCCGGTCGCCTCCGGGGACGGTCCCGACTGCCACTGCGGCGCCCGCGGCTGCGTGGAGGCCATCGCTTCCGAGGAGGCCATCGTCACCCGCGCCCGGCGCGCGGCGGGTGATCCGGAGCTCGACATGGCCGGGGCGATCGACCGCGCCCACGGTGGGGACGCCGCCGTGCGCGCCGTGTTCGACGAGGCGGGCAAGGCCATCGGGCTCGGCCTCGCGGCCATGGTCAACCTGGTCGGGCCCGAGCGGGTCGTCGTCTCCGGTGAGGGAGTGGCGGCGTACGACCTCTTCGAGGAGCAGATCCGCGCCGCCTTCACCACTCAGGCCTTCGGGGCCGCCGCCCGCTGCCCGCTCGTGGTGCGCCCGCTGCCCTGGGAGGAGTGGGCGCGCGGGGCCGCCGCCGTCAGCATCCAGTCACTCTTCGCCGCCTGACCCGCCTGACCCGCCTGACCCGCCTGACCTGCCTGACCTGCCTGACCCGCCTGAC
Organism: Streptomyces endophyticus; assembly: GCF_035798155.1. Taxonomy (NCBI): domain Bacteria; kingdom Bacillati; phylum Actinomycetota; class Actinomycetes; order Kitasatosporales; family Streptomycetaceae; genus Streptomyces; species Streptomyces endophyticus. Next base: position 127,082 of record NZ_JAOZYC010000024.1, read on the forward strand.
CTGCCTGACCTGCCTGACCTGCCTGACCCGCCTGAACCCAGCCCGGCCCCACCGTTCTGCCGCTCGCACATCGTTGTCCCCGGAAGGACCCTGTCATGACTGCCAGTTCCGCCCTGTCCCGCCGGGGATTCCTCGGCACCTCGCTGCTGTTCGTCGCGGGCGCCGCCGTCGCGTGCTCCAGCAACCCGCAGGAGGCCGCGTCCGCCAAGGGCGCCAAGGTCACGCTCACGCAGTGGTACCACCAGTACGGGGAAGAGGGTACCCAGGCCGCGGTGAAGCGGTACGCCGAGGAGTTCACCAAGGACAACCCGGACATCGCGGTCAACGTCGTCTGGGGCGCCGACACCTCCCAGTACGAGACCAAGCTGAACGCCGCCCTGCTCGGCGCCGACGCCCCCGATGTCTTCGAACTCGGCGACTTCCGGGCCGAGATGGCCCGCAAGGGACAGCTCGAACCCCTCGACGACGTGTACGGCGCCGCCAAGAGCGGCTTCGTCAAGGCGGACCTCGACTACCTCACCGTCGACGGCAAGATCTACGGCATGAAGACCATCGACGACATCATGATGCTCTTCTACCGCAAGTCGATGCTGAAGAAGGCGGGCGTCAGCGTGCCCACCACCTTCGCCGAACTCACCGACGCGGCAAAGAAGTTGACCGACGGCGACGTGAAGGGCCTCTTCGTAGGCAACGACGGCGTCGGTGACAGCCCGTACCTTCTCGCCTGGTCGCAGGGCAAGGACCTCATCGACGGGAAGAAGGTCGTCTACGCCGACGCCGCCCGGTCCATCGGCGGCCTGCGCGATCTGCACGCCGACAAGTCGGTGCTGCTCGGCTTCACCACCGACTGGTACGACGCGGGGGCCTTCACCCAGGGCGCCACCGCCATGCAGTGGTGCGGCCTGTGGGCGTTGCCCACCGTCGAGAAGGAGCTCGGCGACGACTTCGGGGTCGCGCCCTGGCCCGCGTACGACTCCGCAGGGAAGCCCGTCGCCCGGCTCGGCGGCTGGACGCAGGCGGTGAACGCCAAGAGCAAGCACGTCGCGGAGGCCAAGAAGTACCTCCAATGGCTGTGGATCAAGCAGGCCGACATCCAGATCGACTGGGCCGTCAAGTACGGCTTCCATGTGCCGCCGCAGACCGAAGTGGCCGCCAAGACACCGGAGTTGAGCAAGGGGCCGGCGAAGGACGCCGTCACCATCGGCACCAAGTACGGCATCTCCTTCCCGGCCGAGTGGACACAGGCTATGCAGGCCGAGTTCATCGCCGCCGCGTCCGACATCGCCAAGGGGGCCGCGCCGGAGAAGACCCTCAAGAAGGCCCAGTCCAAGGCGCAGTCCGACCTCGACAAGCAGATGGGCTGACCGTCGTGACCGTCACCGGCACCACGCCCTTGCGCAAGAGTGGCAAGAGCCGCAGGAGTGCGGCCCGGCCGGCGCCCGCCTCGGCGCCGCGCCGTCGGCGGCTGACCGAGCGACAGTCGAAGGCCCTCGCCTTCGCCGTCCTCACCGCGCCGATGCTGCTCGGCCTCGGCCTCTTCCGTTACGTCGCCATCGGCTGGAGCTTCCTGCTCAGCTTCAGCGAGGCCCGCCGCACGATCTCCCTCGGGAAGTGGGTCGGCCTCGACAACTACAAGGACCTGCTGAGCGACGAGCGGTTCCGTGACTCGCTCACGACGATCGTCCTGTTCACGGCGCTCATCGTGCCCGTCACCTTCGCCGCGTCCCTGGGCCTCGCCGTCCTCGTCAACCGGGTTCGGCGCGGCCGGGCCTTCTTCCGCACGGCCTTCCTGCTGCCCGCCGCGGTCAGTTATGTCGCCGCCGCGATGATCTGGAAGATGGCCCTGTTCAGCGGCGTGCCGTCCGGCCTCGCGAACACGCTCGGCGCCCTCTTCGGCGCCGACGCCACGCCCTGGATCCAGACGCAGAGCCCACCCCTGTACTGGATCGTGCTCGTCACGCTGCGCCTGTGGCTGCAGGTCGGCCTCTACATGATCCTCTTCATCGCCGGGCTCCAGTCCATCCCACCGCACCTCTACGAAGCCGCGTCCCTCGATGGCGCAGGACCCTGGCGCACCTTCCGCAGCATCACCTTCCCCATGCTGCGCAACACCTCGGTCGCCATCCTCCTGCTGATGCTCATCGCCGCGCTCCAGGCCTTCGACGAGTTCTACGCGATCTTCTCCACCGGCGCCTCGCTCGGCAGCGAGCCCGTGCGCACGCCCCTCATGCACCTGTACGGCGTCGCACTCCAGGACCAGGACTACGGCGTCGGCTCGGCCGGAGCCTTCCTGCTCACCCTCCTGATCGTCCTGGTCACGCTCCTCCAGGGCCGGATCCTCGGGTTCTCCCGCGACAAGGACTGATCCATGAACCGTATGCGAGGCGGCGTCCTCGGCTCCGCCGTCACCTACCTGGGCCTGTGCCTGATGGCCGTGGTCTTCCTCATCCCGTTCTACGTCCTGCTGCGCAACGCCTTCATGACGACGCCGGAGGTCACCGCCACCGACTGGCACTGGCTGCCGTCCTCCCTCAGCCTGGACAACTTCACGTCCCTGTTCGACAACCCGGAGCGGCCGTTCGGCCGGTCGATCGTCAACTCCCTGGTGATCGCGGTGATTTCGGCCCCGGTGTCGACGCTGCTCGCCTCGATGGCGGGGTACGCGCTGGCCCGCATCAAGGTGCCGGGCCGGGGGATCGTCCTCGCGCTGATCGTCGGTACGCTGATGATCCCGCAGGCGGTGACCTTCCTGCCCACGTTCGTCGTGGTCGGCTCCATGGGCGGCGTCAACACGATGTGGGGACTGATCGCGCCAGGCCTGTTCAACGCGTTCGCGGTCGTCCTCTTCCGCAGCTTCTACCTTTCCTTCCCCGCCGAGATCGAGGAGGCGGGCCGCATCGACGGCCTCAGCTACCTCGGCGTCTACGGACGGATCATCCTGCCCAACTCGGTCACGATGATCGCCTCCCTCGGGGCGCTGTCCTTCATCGAGGCGTGGAACTCCTTCCTCTGGCCGCTCATGATCGGCCAGGACCCGGACAGCTGGACCGTGCAGATCGCGCTCTCCAGCTTCCTCACGTCCCAGACCGTCAATCTGCCCGAGCTGTTCGCGGGCACGGTCGTGGCGATCCTCCCTCTCGTGATCATGTTCCTGGTCGCCCAGCGCCACATCGTCCAGGGCATCGCGATGTCCGGTCTCAAGTCCTGAACTCCCTTCTCCCGGAGGTACTTCCCGTGACCAGATCGTTCCGGCGCGCGTCTCTCGCCGCCGCCTGCGCACTGCCCCTCGCCCTCACCCTGTCCACCGGCACGGCCGAGGCGAAGACCCCGTACGTCAAGCCGTTCATGGGCTGGTCCAGCTGGAGCGTGGAGTCGTCCTCGCACCCCGACTACGGGACCCGCTGGCTGAACGAGGGGAACATCAAGAACGCCGCGGACGCGCTCAGCAGCAAGCTGGCCTCGTCCGGCTACAAGAACCTGAACATCGACGCGGGCTGGAACTTCGACTACGACTGGAACTTCCACACCGACGCCAACGGCATCCCGAACGCCGACAAGGACCGCTTCCCCAGCGGCATGGCCTCGCTCTCCGACTACGTCCACGGCAAGGGCCTCAAGCTCGGCCTGTACGGCGCCGCGGGACTGGAAAGGGAGGTGTACGACAAGAACGCGCCCATCCTCGGCACCGACTGTCATGCCCAGGACATCGCGGTCAAGCCGCTGACCCCGACCAACAAGTGGGGCGGCAGCTGGAAGATCGACTACAGCAACCCCTGCGCCCAGGACTACATCGACTCCATCGTCGCCCGCTACGCCTCCTGGAACGTCGACTTCATCAAGATCGACGGCGTGACGAAGGACAACGTCGAGGATATCAAGGCCTGGTCCACCGCCATCGACCACAGCGGCCGCAAGATGTGGCTTTCCGCGAGCGCCTGGCCCGTCGACCTGGAGGCCGGAGACGGCCTGCGGCCCCACGCGAACGGCGTCCGCGTCGACACCGACATCGAGTGCTACTGCGAGACCACCAGCACCTGGACCAGCTCCGTGGACGACCGCTGGAGCGACCTGCCCAAGTGGCTGCCCAAGCTGTCCGCCCCCAGCTACTTCGGTGACCTCGACTCCATGCCGATCAACAACAACTCCGGCAGCGGCCTGCAGGACGGCATCAACGACACCGAACGGCAGAGTGTCATGACCTTCTGGTCGATGGCGTCCTCCCCGCTCTACGTCGGCGGCGACATCTACTTCCTCGACGACAAGGCCAAGGCCATCCTCACCAACCCCGAGGTCATCGCCGTCGACCAGGCCGCCGTCCTGCCGAAGCAGCTCCGCTCCGGCGACACGCAGGTGTGGACGAAGAACATCGGCAAGGACACCTACCTGGCGGTGTACAACCTCGGCTCCTCGGCCACCGACATCAGTGTGAACTTCAAGGACCTGGACCTGCACGGCCCGCAGCGGCTGCGTGACGTCGTCGCCCGCGAGAACCTCGGCTCCTTCAAGGGGAGTTGGACCGCACCGTCCGTACCGGCTCACGGCTCCCGGCTGATCAAGCTGTCGTAGGGCGTGTCTCGAAAATAGCGTCGCCCGGCCGAGCTTGGGGGAGTGCGTGCCAGCCCCCGCGCCTCCAGCAAGATCCGTCAGAAGGGCTCCAGATCCCCAGACGATGCCCGCCGGGTCCCGCGCCGCATGCGGGACCCGGCGGGCCCACGGAAGGACCCGCACATGAGCACCAGCCCGTCCCGCCGCACACTCCTCGGCCTCGGCGCCGCCTTCGCCCTGAGCGCCCTGCCCGCCTTCACGGCCCAGGCCGCGCCGAACCGCCCCACCACCTCCCCGCTCGTCCCCGACGGCGAGGCGACCACCCTCTGGTACCCCGCGCCCGCCGACGAGGACCGCCTCATCGAACAAGGGCTGCCGCTCGGCAACGGCCGCCTCGGCGCCCTCGTCGGCGGTGCCCCCGACAGTGAGTTGTTCCACGTCACCGATGCCTCCATGTGGACCGGCGGCGCGAACACCACGCTCGACGGCGACGGCCAATTCCCCTACGGCCGCGACGACTTCGGCAGCCTGACGCTCCTGGCCCGCGCCACCCTGAGCATGCCGGGACACGCCCCTGCCGCAGTCACCGGCTACCGCCGCACCCTCGACCTGAGCAATGGCCTGGTCACCACGGCGTACACCAAGGGCAAGGTGCGCTACGTCAGGGAGATGTTCGTCAGCGCCCCCGACGACGCCCTCATCATCAGACTCAGCCAGAGCGGCGGCGGCGCGCTCACCGGCAGCCTCGTCCTGTCCGGTACGCACGGTGAGACGACCACCCCGGACGCCGCCCGCCACCTCGCCTCGTTCAGCGCCGCCTTCGCCAACGAACTGCGCTACGCGGCCGCTGTCACCGCCACCGGCGACGGCACGATCAGGGCCACGGGCAGTCGCGTCACCTTCACCGACTGCACCGAGGTCGTGGTCGTGATCAGCGGCGGCACCGACTACGCCCCGGACCACGCCGCCGGCTACCGCGCCCCGGGCGTCGACCCGCTGCGCCTCGCAGAGTCCAAGGCCGCCTCGGCGGCGGAGAGTTCGGGCAAGACGCTGCGGGACACCCACGTCGCCGACTACCGCAAGCGCTACGACCGGCTCACGCTCGACCTCGGTTCCTCCTCCCGGAGCCAGCGCAAGCTCGACACCTGGTCCCGGCTCACGGAGCGCGCCGCCGAAGGGGCCACGCCTGACCCGGAACTGGAGGCGAGCTACCTCCAGTTCGCCCGCTACCTGACCATCTGCGGCTCGCGCGACGGGCTGCCCATGGGCCTGCAGGGGCTGTGGCTGGAGGGCAACACGCCGGACTGGATGGGCGATTACCACACCGACATCAACATCCAGATGAACTACTGGCTGTCCGACCGGGCCGGCCTCGGTGACACCTTCCCCGCGTTCGCCGACTACTGTCTGGCCCAGCTGCCGGCCTGGAGCGCGGTCACCCAGGAGCGGTTCCAGGACTCCCGCAACCGCTACCGCAACACCTCGGAGAAGGTCGCGGGCTGGACCGTCGCCTTCTCCACCAACCCGAACGGCGGCAACGGCTGGTGGTGGCATCCGGCAGGCAACGCCTGGCTGTGCGAATCCCTCTACGAGCACTACGAGTTCACGCAGGATGCCGCGTACCTCGCGCGGATCATGCCGCTGCTGAAGGGCGCCTGTGAGTTCTGGGAGGCACGCCTCATCACCACGACGGTCGACGGCCGCGAAGTCCTGATCGACGACCACGACTGGTCGCCCGAGCAGGGCCCGCAGGACGCGCGCGGCATCACGTACACCCAGGAACTCCTGTGGTCCCTCTTCGGCCACTACGGAGAGGCCTGCCGCACCCTCGACCGCGACGTCGAACACGCCGCGGCCATAGGAAAGTTGAGGGACCGCCTCTATCTCCCGAAGGTCAGCCCGAAGTCCGGCCGGCTGGAGGAGTGGATGAGCGAGGACGACCTCGGCGAGACCACCCACCGTCATCTCTCCCCGCTCATCAACCTGTTCCCCGGCGACCGCATCCGTCCCGACGCCGGTGACCCCGAGATCCTCAAGGGCGCGACGGCACTCCTCACCGCCCGCGGCATGGAGAGCTACGGCTGGGCCTGCGCCTGGCGGGCGGCGTGCTGGGCACGGCTCAAGGACGCCGACAAGGCGTACCAGCTGCTCCTGACGAACCTGAAGCCATGGGCGGGCAGCGACACCGGCACGGCGATGAACTTCTTCGACATGTACCGGGTCTCCGACACCCGCGCCATCTTCCAGATCGACGCCAACCTCGGTACTCCCACCGCCATGTTGGAGATGCTCGTCTACTCCCGGCCCGGCACCATCGAACTCCTCCCGGCCCTCCCCGAGGCATGGTCCGCGTCCGGCTCACTCAAGGGGGCGGGAGCGCGCGGCGGCTTCACCGTCGACATGTCCTGGGAACGGGGTCGCGTACGGCGGGCGACCCTGCACAGCGTCGGAGGCCGCGAGGCCACGGTCACCGCGGGCGGCCGCAGCATGACCGTCACCTTGAAGCCGGGGGAGTCGGTGGCGCTGACGGAGCTCGTGGACTGACCGAGTGTGCCGCGGGGCGCATGTCTGGCGCCCCGCGTGTCAGGAACCGCAAGGTAGGGCTGGACAGATCATCGAGGACGGGTGGAGGGGCGCAGGACGGTCCAACTCGTGGTCAGAACCGGCAGGTTGGAAAAGGGTTCACTGGAAGGGGATACCGGTGAGCGTCGCAAGGAGGCTGATCACCCTGTCGACCTGCACGCCCGTGCCCCATGTCGTCTCAGTGCTGACGAGCGGGCCGTCGCCCGCGAGCGCGGTAGGGGCGCTCCCCAGGATGATGGCAGCGGCGGCCAGGGTGGCGGCGGCAACTCGGATACGCATGATGTGTGCTCCTCGTGCAGGGAGTGATGCTGCGGGCCTATCCCGCGACCGCCAATCGGTAACAGCCGGTGGCCCAAACGATGCGATCAGCCACCCGGGCGGTCTACTGCGGCGCTCACCGGCCGGGCCCGCGCGCACATGATCCAATCGACGCACAAGATCGGCTCCCAGGTCGGCGTCCAAGATCGGGAGAAGTTGGCGTGAATTGGACGCACGTTACCTATCGGTATGCATCGACTTGATTGGCGATCAACAGTAGAACTCGTTCCCATTCCGTCGAGAGTGAGGAACCCGCAATGACCGACTCAACCCGCCCTGAAGTGGCCCGTAACGGGATCTCCCGCCGAGGCTTCCTCGCAGGAACAAGTTCTCTTCTCGGTGCCGTGGCGCTCAGTGGTCACGCCGCCGCGGCCGACCGCACCACCGCGGCGGCCGTCGCCCCCGTCGTCGACGGGGCACACCTGCCCGCCCTCGTCATCGGCACCGGGTACGGCGGCTCCGTGGCCGCGCTCCGGCTCGCAGAGGCCGGCGTCGCCGTGCAGATGGTGGAGATGGGCATGGCCTGGGACACCCCGGGATCCGACGGCAAGATCTTCGCCAACACCACCAAGCCCGACAACAGATCCTTCTGGCTGAGAACCAGAACGAAGCAGCCTCTGAGCAACTTCCTCGGCTTCCCGATCGACAAGGACATCCCGAAGTACACCGGGATCCTGGACGCCGAGGGCTTCGCCGGCATCACCGTCTACCAGGGCCGCGGCGTCGGCGGCGGCTCCCTGGTCAACGGCGGCATGGCCGTCACACCCAAGCGGGAGAACTTCGCGGCGATCCTGCCCTCCGTCGACGCGGGCGAGATGTACGGCACGTACTACCCGCGCGCCAACGCGGGGCTCGGCGTCGCCACCATCGACCCGAACTGGTTCGAGTCGGCCGAGTGCTACCAGTACGCGCGCGTCGGCCGTAAGCACGCCCAGCGTTCGGGCTTCCCGTTCGTGTTCGTCCCCGACGTGTACGACTGGGACTACATGAAGCAGGAGGCCGCGGGGACGGTGCCGAAGTCGGCGCTCGCGGGGGAGATCCTCTACGGCAACAACTACGGCAAGAAGTCACTGCAGAAGACCCACCTCGCGCGGGCCACGGCCACCGGCAAGGTCGCCATCTCCCCGCTGCACAAGGTCACTTCGGTCGCCCCGGCCGCCGGCGGCGGCTACACCGTGCGCATCGACCAGTTCGACACCACCGGAGCCGTCACCGCCACCAAGGAGGTCACCGCGGACCGGGTCTTCTTCGCCGCGGGCAGCGTCGGCACCAGCAAGCTCCTCACCAGGCTCAAGGCGACCGGCGCACTGTCCGCGCTCAACGGCGAGATCGGCAAGGGCTGGGGCGACAACGGCAACGTCATGTGCGGGCGCGCCAACCACCTGTGGGACCCGACCGGTTCGCTCCAGGCGTCGATCCCCACCGGCGGCATCGACAACTGGGCCGCAGGCGGCGCCTTCGCCGAGGTGGCGCCGCTGCCGACCGGCATCGAGACGTACGCGTCCTTCTATCTGTCCATCACGAAGAACCCGCACCGGGCCGAGTTCACGTACAACCCGACGTCCGGCGGCGTGGACCTGAACTGGCAGACGGCGTGGAAGCAGTCGGGGATCGACGCGGCCAAGACCATCTTCGACAAGATCAACGCGAAGGAGGGCACGATCTACCGCACCGACCTGTTCGGTACGTACAAGATCTGGGGCGACCACCTCACGTACCACCCGCTGGGCGGCGCCGTGCTGAACAAGGCGACCGACAACTACGGCCGCCTGTACGGCTATCAGGGCCTCTACGTCATCGACGGCGCGCTGATCCCGGGCAACACCAGCGTCAACCCGTTCGTGACGATCACGGCGCTCGCCGAGCGCAATATCGCCAAGATCGTCGCCACTGACCTGTGACGGCCGCGACCTGCCCAAGTCGCGGCCGCCCGGGGGTGGTTCACGGCTTGGGCAGGACGCACACCGCGTCGAGCCCCAACACGTGGTTGAGCCGCCCGAAGGCCAGCCAGGAGCCGATGGCCATGCTCAGCTCCACGATCTCGGCCTGGCTGTAGCGGGCGGTCATCCGCTTCCAGAACTCCTCGTCCAGGCCGTGGTGGTCGACGGCGTAGCGCTCCGCGTACTCGGCGGCGAGCCGGGTCCGCTCGTCGAACGCGTCGGTCTCGCGCCAGCCCTCGACGGCGTCGATGAACGACTCCTCGACCTTCTCGCCGTCCCGCTCGGTGCGCCAGTCCAGGCAGAACAGACACCCGTTGATCTGCGCGATCCGCAGCCGCGCGGCCTCGAACTCCCTCAGCCCCAGGGACGAGTGGTCGTACACGGCCATGGAGAACTGCGCCGCCGCGGGCCCGATGCCGGGCACCATCTCGCCCCACACGTACGGGATGGGTTCCTGGCCGTCAGGTATGTCGATCCTCATGGCTGCTTCGCTCATGGCTGCTTCCTTCCGAGTCGGCCGACGGCAGGGGACACGGGCACGTCGAGCGCGTCGTAGAGTCCGGGGGGCGCGGCCAGAAGCCAGTCGATCGCGCCGATGAGGCGCCCGACGGCGGTCGCGTTGCCGCCCGCCGCGTGGTTGCCGCCCTCGTCGGTGGCCTGGACGGTGACCTCGATGCGGGGGAGGCCCTCGACGATCACCCGGTGCGCGCCGGCCCCGCCGCCTGGCGGCACCGGCCAGTCGGGCGCACAGGACGGATGGATCCGGGTCACGTGCTCGACGACGATGCGCACCTCGCCGTCCACGACGCCCTGCACCTCGAAGCGGACCGCGCCCTGGGTGCCCGCGGCGAAGTCGCCCATGGCCGCCGTCGTGACGTCGCTCTCCAGGGGCCGACGCTCCAATGTCTCGCGGATCTCGTCGAGTTCGACCCCGAGCGCCCGCGCCACCAGTCTCAGCTGTCCGCCCCACACCATCGTCGGTATGGACTCCGCCAGCATCAGGGGCTCGTACTCCATGGGGTGTCCCATGCCGACGAGATGGCGTACCGAGTCCTCCTGGTCGTACGTCGAGTAGTCGAAGATCTCCTGGCAGCGCAGCACGTCGACGCGGGTGCCGAGACCGCTGACCAGCAGGGGCAGTACGTCGTTGGCCCAGCCGGGGTCGACGCCGGACACGAACAGCGAGCCGCCGCCCGCCGCGATCGCCGCGCGCACCGGGTCCGTGAAGTCCGGCGGTGCGCTGCGGTGGTCGTACAGCGGATAGAGGGCCGGGGAGACGACGACGGCACCGGCGCGCAGGGCGCGGCAGATGTCGTCGAGGGCCTCGTCGGGGCGCAGTTCGCCGGAGGCCGCGTAGAAGACGGCGCCGGGCCGGGCCGCGAGCACCGCGTCGACGTCCGTCGTCGCGGTGACACCAAGGGCGTGGTCGAGCCCGGCCAGGTCGCCCGCGTCGCGGCCGTCCTTGGCGGGGTCGTGCACGAGCACGCCGCAGAGTTCGAGCCCGGGGTGGGCGTCGACGGCTCGGATCGCCGCGCGTCCCACGTTCCCGGTGCCCCAGACCACCGTGGAAGTCATGCGCCGGAGCGTAACCTGACGTGCCGTCAGTTCATAGACCTGCCGCGTGAGTTGCCGCATCGCCGCGGCCAGATCCCGCTCGGCGTAGTCGGGCCCGAACAGCACCGCGTGCAGCAGGAGCGGGAACAGCTGGCGCCGTGCGGCCTGCACCGCTCAGTAGGGCAGCTTGTGCACCCTTGGGCGGAGTCGGCGAGCCCTTGTGGATTCTGCCGAGCCCCACAGCACACACGGTGGTGGTTCAAGCGCGCCGGGCCGCCTGCCCTCTTTGATCCGTGTCGCGGCGATCCTGCCCGCAGAACGCGATGGAAGTGTTCGGACCGCCGATGACGCGGCAACGAAGATCGTCCTTGGTGATCGCTGCCACTGATCTTTGCGGGGGGAGTGCACGGGAGGCTCCTGGGCCTGAGTGCGCGTACTCAGGCTGGCTGGGTTGCTTGGCCCTGTCGCGGCCGATCCGCTTTCCCCATGATGCAACGGCCCCCCCATCCTGCGTCGAAAGAGGTGCTCATGGGTCGTGACCTGCAGCTGCGTGCTGCCACTCCGGAGGATCTTGAGTGGATCCACGAACTGCGTCACCGGGTGTACGCGCAGGAGTTGGGACAGCACGTGCCGGATCCGACCGGCAGGCTTCGCGACGGACTTGACGGCGACAACGTCTACCTTGTCGCGGCGCGGGGAACCGCTCGGATCGGCTTCGTCAGCCTGACGCCGCCCTGGCTGGGGCGGTACGCGCTGGAGAAATACCTGACCCACGACGAACTGCCGCTGTTGGCCGAGGATGATCTGTTCGAGGTGCGCATCCTCACCGTCGAGCCCCGCTGGCGGACCACGGCGGCGGCGCCGCTGCTGATGTATGCGGCGCTGCGCTGGATCGCTGCCCGGGGCGGTCGCCGGGTGGTGGCGATGGGGCTCACCGAGCTGCTCGGCATGTACCTGGCGGTCGGCCTGCGCCCGGTCGGCCATACCGTCCACAGCGGTGCGGTGACGTTCGAGGTCCTGACGGGCGGCGTGGCCGAGCTGACGAAGCTCACGATGGACCGCTACCGCACCACGTTGGAGCGTCTGGAGTCCGAAGTCGACTGGCGGCTTGACGCGGCGTTCGCACCACGGCCGGACGGCTGCGAGCACGGAGGAGCCTCCTTCACCGCCATCGGCACGGATTTCCGCAGCCTGCACCGTCGCCATCAGGTGGTCGCGGCCGACGTGTTGGACGCCTGGTTCCCGCCGGCCCCCGGGGTGCGGGCGGCGCTCACGGAAGATCCGGCCTGGGCCGCCCGGACCTCGCCGCCGACCGGCGCGGAGGGCTTGTTGGCGGAGACCGCCACGGCCCGTGCGCTGCCCGCGCGGACGCTCGCAGTCGGCGCGGGTTCCTCCGACTTGATCTTCAGGGCGTTCGGCCAGTGGCTGACCCGGGAGAGCAGGGTGCTGCTGATGGACCCGGGCTATGGCGAGTACGCCCACGTCACAGAAAGAGTGATCGGATGCCGGGTGGACCGGTTCCGGCTGCGCCGCGAAGAGGGCTGGCGGATCGATCCCGCCCGGTTGTCCGCTGTCGTCGGGTCGGGCCGCTACGACCTCGTGGTATTGGTCAACCCGAACAACCCGACCGGACGCCACGCACCGGCCGCTGAGCTGCGTTCGGTGATCGCGACGGCGCCGGATCGAACCCGCTGGTGGATCGACGAGGCGTACCTGGGCTATGTCGATCCGACCGAGTCGCTCGCCGGCCTCGCCGCGACGGACCCGCGGGTCGTGGTCTGCACTTCGCTGTCCAAGATGTACGCGCTGTCCGGCATGCGGGCGGCGTACTTGGTGGCCGAGCCGGACACCGCGGAGCGGTTGCGCCGATGGACGCCGCCCTGGCCGGTCAGCCTTCCGGCGCAGCTGGCCGCGGTGGCAGCACTGCGCGCCCCGGCGTACTACAGCGACTGCTGGCTGCGCACCCACGCGCTGCGCGGGCAGCTGGCCGCAGCCCTGGGCGGTCTTGACGAGACCGTGGTGGTCGAGGAGGCCGTGGCGAACTTCCTCACCGTGACCCTGCCGTCCGGCGGGCCCAGCGCCGCACAACTGGTGAACGAGTGCCGTCGCCACAACGTATACCTGCGCGACCTGTCGCCGATGTCGTCGGAGTACGAGGGGCGCACCGTGCGGATCGCGGTCAAGGACACCGCCGAGAACGCGCGCATCGTGGCCGCCTGTCGGGCCGCCCTGGACGTACTGCGGCCGTCGCGTTCGGCCTCGCTCGTTTCGATGGCTGAGAGCGTTCCCTCCGCCGGATCCGCTCGGTGATCACCACGGCCTCTCTGGCGCCTTACCTCGGTGGGGCGTTGGCCCTTGGCGGCATCGCGGTGGCGGCGTCCCAGCGCCGAGAGCTGCGGGTGCGGTGGTGCGCGTGGGCGGTGGGAGTACCGCTGGTCACCGCCGCGTTCTGGTGGGGCCGCCCGGGCGCCGCGGCTCTCGCCATCCTGGTCGGGGTGATCGCGGCGATGGAGTTCGGCGGGCTGATGCGTCTTGGCAAGGCGGACCGGGCCGTGCTGGCCGCAGCGGTGACAGGCGTGGTCCTTGCCGCCTGGCTGGCGCCCGGTCAGGAGCTCCGGGCGGTCGGGATCGGGGCGCTCGCGGTGGCCGCGGTGCCGCTCCTGGCCGGTGACGCCGACGATGGTCTGCGCCGGCTCGGCGCCGGCCTGCTGGGACTCGCCTGGCTGAGTGTGCTGGCCGCGCTGGTGGTACTTGGGGCGGGTGCCCTCGCGCTGTTCGTGGCGGTCTCGGTCGCCGACATCGTGGCGTACTTCGCCGGCCAACGCCTGGGCGGGCCGCGCCTTTCGCCACTGTCGCCGGCCAAGCGGTGGAGCGGAACTCTGGCTGGGGCCGCGGCCGGCCTTGGTGTGCTCGCCGTGCTGTCCGCCCTGAGCTGGCCGATGGCAGTGGCGGCGGCGGTCGGCGGACCGGCCGGTGACCTTCTCGAATCCATGGTCAAGCGAGGTGCGCAGGCCAAGGACGCAGGCCGCTGGCTGCCAGGATCCGGCGGCCTGCTGGACCGGATCGATTCGCTGCTCATCGCCCTGGCCGTCCTGCTCGTTCTGCGCTGACCCTCAACGTTTCTGGTCCGGCGGTGGACACGCGTAGACCTCCGTGAGGGAGGCCGCTCAGAGATGACGAAGACGTTGCGGTCGCACTCGGCGACTTCTTGGTGCGCTCGCCCTGAGCTTGGCCCCTGGATGGGGGCAGGGGCCCTGCCCGTCCGTGAGGGGCAGGGCGGTCCCGTCAGGGCCTGAGGACGATCTTGCCGTGGGTATGGCGGCGTTCGAGGTCGGTATATGCCTCGCGGACTTGTGCCAGCGGGTAGACGTGCGCGATCGGTACGTTGAGGTGTCCGTCGGCGATCAGGCCGGCCAGCTCGGCGAGTACTTTGGCGCCCGGCCCGGCCGCTGTTCCACCGTCAGTCTTCACCCCATGCCTCTTGGCGGCCGCGAAGTCGGCGATGGTGTCGATCCGCTCGGCCGCCACGCCGAGGGCGAGAGCCAACTCGACGTACCCGTCGCCGTAGGTGTCGATGAAGGCGTCCACACCGCCGGGCGTGGTCGCCCTGATCCGGTCCTCGACGCCGTCACCGTACGCGACCGGGATCACGCCGTGGCTCTTCAGCCACTCGTGGTTGTGCTCGCTCGCCAGGCCGATGACCGTGGCCCCGGTACGGCGAGCGAGTTGGACGGCGAGCGAGCCGACTCCTCCAGCGGCTCCGGAGACAACGACGGTCTCGCCCTCCTTGGGGTGGACGGCGTGTACCGCCCCCCAAGCGGTCACGCCAACGACGTACAGGCCGCCGGCCACCTCCCAAGAGACCTTCTCCGGCTTGGGCGTGAGGTTGCCGGCCTCGACCAGGACCAACTCGGCCTGGGAGGCGCGCTTGTTGCTGAACCCGATCACCTCGTCACCGGGCCGGAATCCGTTGAGACCGGCGCCGACCTCCTCGATGACCCCGGCGAGGTCGCTGCCCTGCCCGGACGGGAACGTCGACGGGAACATGTCCGCCACCGCCCCCGTGCGGATGACCGCCTCGCTGGGGTTGATGCCGGCAGCCTTCACGCGTACGAGGACCTGCCCGTCCCCGGGCAGCGGGCGTTCCACCTCGTCGACTCGCAACACGTCGATCCCGCCGAACTCGTCGTACCTAACCGCCTTTGGCATGATCTCTCCTCTCCGACGCGCAGGGGTCTTGGCTCAGATGGACGGGCGGGCGTTGGACGTAGGGCTATGCCCGGCTGAGTTCGAGCACGGGGATGGTGCGGACTCCAGCCGTTTGTTGTTCGTATTCGGCGAAGCCGGGGTGGCGCCGTGCTTGCTCGGCGTAGATGCGGTCGCGTTCGGTGCCGGTCAATTCGCGGACGGTCGCCTGGTATGTCGCGGTTCCGCGTTCGATGACTCCGTCACCGGTGGTGGTCAGGTTGTGGTACCAGTCCGGGTTGGTGGGTGCTCCGCCCTTGGTTGCGAAGACGTAGATGATGTCCGGCTCGGTGTCGTGCGGGAGATACATCATCGGGGTGACGTATTGGCGCCCGCTTTTGCGGCCACGGTGATGCACCAGGGCCAGTGGAGCGCCCTCGAAAACCCCGCCGACCCTGCCCTCGTTCGCCCGGAACTCCGCGATGGTCTTCGCGTTCCAATCGAGCGTTTCGCTCATGTCGAACTCCTGTCGTTCACGATCCCGGTGCGTGCGGTGGGACCGGGTGGTTGTGTGCGGGCGAGACGCGCCGACAGGAGCTGTCCCGCCCTGTCCAGCGCCGCGGCGGCTTCGTCGAGGATCGCGTGATAGGTCTGGAAGACGTGAGGGACCCCGGGGGTGATGTCGAGAGTGACCTCTACGTCCGCGGTGGCCGCCACACCGGCGAGGCGTACGGCGTCGTCGAGGAGCACCTCGTGGGTTCCGACCTGGATGATCAGGGGCGGCAGGCCGGACAGGTCCGCGAAGATCGGGCTGATCAAGCCGACAGCGGCGTCCTTTCCCGCCGCATAGTCGCCGACTCGGGCCTGGAGGAGCTCCCGGCTCATCAGCGGGTCGGCCTCGCGCTTGGTTTCCATGCTCGCCCCGGCCAGGGTGAGATCGGCATACGGAGACATGGCATAGGCCGCGGCCGGCAGAGGCAACCCGCGATCACGGGCGTTGACCAGGGTGGCGACGGCGAGCCCGCCGCCGGCCGATTCCCCCGCGAAGACAACGTCCGAGGGAGCGATACCGTCATGCAGGAGGGCTTCGTAGGCTGCCAGAGCGTCGTCCACCGCTGCTGGATACGGGTCCTCGGGGGCCAGCCGGTAGTCGACGGAGAAGACCTTGGCGCCGATCCGCCGCCCGATCTGCGAGGCCAGGTCAGCGGCGCCGAAGGCGTCCCCCAGGACGTAAACGCCGCCATGGAGGTACAGAACGACGTGCCGCGGTTGTACTCCGTCGACCGTGACCTCAGCGGTGTGGACGCCGCCCAGTTCGGCCGCGGTCACGGTCACATCGGCGGGCAGTGGCTGCCCCGACAGCAGCTCCCGGAGCTGCCGCCGCTGTTCGCTGACATCGCTGTCAACGGGGAAGGCCGACTGCCGCAGGATTGCGTCAAGGTTCCCTCGCTGTTCGGCGCTCACAGTGAACCTCTCCTCGGCTGGAACATTCGCCCGGCCGTAGCCCGGGAGGGCTCGCCCATGTCAATTCGCTGCTGAAACTCCCTGCCGGGCGGACCACTGTGAGTCTTGCCGCCTGGCAGGTGAGGAGGCATCACCGGATTAAGGTGATTCGCGCAACGCAGGGCGTAACCTCGCCCGCGGCGCCGGGTATTCGTCCCGGAGATCTGTTTCGACGTTCGGCGAGGGTTTGATGGGTGTGACGGCCTGGTATAGGCGGCGGCCGATGCACCAGGTGGTCACGTCGATGCGGCGGTCGGGCTCGATGATCAGGACGTGGAGCAGGCGGCGCGGTTCGTTCACGGTGATCCCGACCAGCAGTGCCGCTGCGGCGAGGAACGCGTCGGCAGCGACCACTGCACCAGCGCTCTTCGCGTCGCCACGTTGACTCTGTCTCCTGTCACGATGAGAGCCTGACCCGGTCGGCTAGCAGTACCGGCAAGGACGGGCCGCCTTGGCGAAAGAGACCCGTTCCTCATGCCGCTGCACAGCCTCGGGCTGCGGTGCGGCCTGTTGAGGTTCGGGAACGGCACCGGTCAATTCCTGGCGGCTGACCCGGATGGTGGCGATCGCGATGAGGAAGGCGAGCAGTGCGACCCCCGCTGCGACAGCGAATCCACGGGAAAAGCCGACTGCCAGGGCGTGGTTGTAGATGGATTCAGGCGGGGCGGTGCCAACCTGCGCGCCCTGACTCCTGACGCTGTTCGCGACGGCGGTCCAGGCGACGGTGCCGAGCAGTGCCAGCCCGATCGCCCCGCCGACCTGCTGGCCGGCGTTGAGCAGGCTGGAGGCGACACCGGAGTCCCGCTCGGCCACGTTGTGCAGGGACACCAGGGACAGCGGGACGAACACAAGGCCGAGCCCGAACGAGGTCACGAGCAGCGGACCGAGCAACGCGTCAACGTAACTGGAGTGTTCGGTCAGCCGGGAGAACCAGAATGTCCCGCCCGCGACCGCGGCGGCGCCGGCCAGAATCGTGGGCCGGGCGCCGAGCCGCGCCATCAGCCGCGAGGCCAGCGCGGAAGCGATCACGACCCCGATGGCGAACGGCAGATAGGCGATGCCCGACCGGATCGCGCTGTAGCCGAGCACGGTCTGCATGAAGAGGGTGAGGAAGAAGAACAGGCCGAACAGCGCGGTGGCGATGCACAGCATGATCAGGTTGGCACCCGACCTGTTCCGATCGGCGAGCACCCGCATCGGGAGCAGCGGGTGGGGGCTGCGCCTTTCGATCCAGACGAACGAGACGAGCAGCGCTACGGAAGCGGTCAGCGATGCCAGCACCTGCGCGTCGCCCCAGTGCGACACTCCGTCGGCCCCGGCGGCAGCCTGGGACAGGCCGTAGACGAGCAGCGCGACACCGCCGGTCCCGGCGACCGCGCCGGCCACGTCGATCCGGCCCGGCCTGCGGGGCGATTCGGCAAGCACGCGCGGCGCCGTGGCCGCCACCAGGATCCCGATCGGGACGTTGACGAACATCACCCACCGCCATGACACATACGTGGTCAGGATGCCGCCCAGCAACAGGCCCACCGCGCTGCCGGCGCCCGCCATCGCGGCGTAGATGCCGAACGCCCTGTTACGTTCCCCGCCTTCGGGAAAGTTGGAGGTGATCAGCGCCAGCGCGGTCGGCGCGATCACCGCGCCGCCCATGCCCTGTACAGCCCTCGCGGTGAGCAGCCACCACTCGCTGGTGGCGAACCCGCCGAGCAGGGACGCCGTGGAGAACAGCAGCAGCCCGAAGACGAAGACCCGCCGTCGGCCAAGAATGTCACCGGCGCGGCCGCCTAGCAGCAACAGGCCGCCGAAGGTGACTGCGTAGGCGTTCACCACCCACTGCAGGCCGCTGCCGGAAAAGCCAAGCGCACTCTGTACTTGCGGCAACGCCACATTGACGATGGTGGAGTCGAGCACGACCATGAGCTGGGCGGTGGCAATGACCAGCAGAGCCAGGCCGAGGCGACGGTTGCCTCCGCGGGCCGTGGTGCGCCCGGTCGCGGATTGCGGACCCGGCTCCGACTGCGGGATGGTCGCGTATTCGGGAGGGTCGGCGGCGCCGTCTGCGCCGGAGGCTGGTGATGGCACGGTATCTCCCTGGGCCTCGGAGCACGTCCCTGGCGGCCGTGCGAGCCTTCGTGATGGGCCCAGGCTCACGGCCGGCAAGGTGAGAGGTCGTCACCGGATCCCAGTGATTCGCCGCACCAGGTCAACGCGGGACGGGAGGGTGATCTGGGCGACACCCGACTTCAGCACTTCAGGGGCGCGCGTCAGCGAGGACAGTCCGCGGCGATGCGCGGAATGCGTTCGGCACAAGTGACACGCCGAGTCCGCAGGCCACCATGGCCAGTTGGGTCAGGATCGCGAAGTCGGCGCCGACACCTGCGATGCCACCGTCAGCCCAGGGCGCGGTCCAGATTGAAGGCGGCGCTGATCAGCGAGAGATGGGTGAACGCCTGGGGGAAGTTGCCGAGTTGTTCGCCGGTCCGGTCGATCTCCTCGGCGAACAGGCCGACATGGTTGGCATAGGTGAGCATCTTCTCGAAGGCCAGCCGGGCCTCCTCCAGCCGGCTCGCCCGGGCCAGCGCCTCGACGTACCAGAAAGAGCAGATCGAGAAAGTGCCCTCGGAGCCCCGAAGTCCGTCCGGACTGGCCGCCGGGTCGTAGCGGTACACCAAGGAGTCGGAGACCAGATCCGAGGTGAGCACATCCAGGGTGGAGAGCCACTTGGGGTCGGTGGGCGAGATGAACTTGGCCATCGGCATCATCAGCAGGGACGCGTCGAGTACCTTGTCGTCCAGCCCCTGGACGAATGCGCCGCGCTCGGCCGACCAGCCGCGATCCATGATCTGCCGGTAGATCGCGTCGCGGGACCGCCGCCAGCGGGGCAGGTCGGCAGGGAGCCCACGCCGGTTCGCCATCCGGATCGCCCGTTCCAGCGCGACCCAGCACATCAGCCGCGAGTACACGAAGTCGCGCCGGCCGGCGCGGGTCTCCCAGACCCCCTCGTCGGGCTGGTCCCAGTGCTCGCAGAGCCAGTCCGCCACGGCGCCGACCTCGTCCCAGTGACCGCTGCTGACCGGCTGCCCCCACTTGTCGTAGAGATAGATGGAGTCGATCAGCGCGCCATAGATGTCCAGCTGGAGCTGCCCGGTGGCGGCGTTCCCCACCCGCACCGGCGCGGACCCGAGGTAACCCTCGAAGTGGGGCAGCTCGTACTCGGGCAGGTCGCGGCGCCCGTCGATGCCGTACATGATCTGCAGCGGGCCGGTCTCCTTGGTGCCCCGCATGATCCCGTGCTCGGAGATGAAGCCCATGAACGCCTCGGCCTCCGAGGTGAAGCCCAGGCGGAGCATGGCATAGGTACAGAAGGCCGCGTCGCGCACCCAGACGTAGCGGTAGTCCCAGTTGCGCTCGCCGCCGATCTGCTCGGGCAGGCTGGTGGTCGGCGCGGCGACGATCGCGCCAGTGGGCGCGTAGGTGAGCAGCTTCAGAACCAGGGCCGAGCGATGCACCATCTCCCGCCACCGCCCGTGGTACTGCGAGCGGGACAGCCAGTGGCGCCAGAACCGGACCGTCGCCTCGAACTGCTGCTCCGCCTCCCAACTTGGACAGGCACGCGGGATGACATCGGCGCTCACCCGGTCGAGGGCGAACACCCTGGACTCGCCCTCCACCAGCTTGAAGTGCGACGACACGTCCACGCCGTCGGTCTCGATCGGCGCGGTGGCGGTCAGCGCCATGGACAGCGAGGGGGAGCGGAACACCGCGTGGCCGCCCTCGAGTTCCACGGTGTGCGCCTCGGTCCCGTAACCGAAGCGCGGGGCGACCTTCGCCCGGAACGGGAGCACTCCGCGGACACAGACAA
This sequence comes from Streptomyces endophyticus, assembly GCF_035798155.1. NCBI lineage: Bacteria > Bacillati > Actinomycetota > Actinomycetes > Kitasatosporales > Streptomycetaceae > Streptomyces > Streptomyces endophyticus. The sequence continues at coordinate 147,572 of NZ_JAOZYC010000024.1, forward strand.
CGCGCCGGATCAGCCGGTGGCGGTCCGCCTCGCGGGACTCGTCAACGACGGGCATGAAGTCCTGGATCTCCGCCACCCCGTCCGCGGCGAAGAACCGCGTGATCAGGACATTGGTGTCGGGGAAATAGAACTGCCGGGTACGGGCCGGCACGTCCGCGGACAGTTCGAAGCTGCCGCCCCGGTCGGCGTCGAGTATGGACGCGAACACGCTGGGCGCATCGAAGCGCGGGCAGCAGTACCAGTCGATGGTGCCGTCAGTGGCGACGAGCGCGGCGGTACGCAGATCACCGATCAGGCCGTGCTCGGAGATCGGCAGATACCGGGAACCGCCCAACTGACCGAATCCACCTCTGCCGTGCTGCGACATGGCGGTCTCCTCACCCGGTGGTGTGGGACATCGGGCCGAACCTCTAGTTTCATGCTAGAGCGCGGAAGCGAACCGGTACGCCGGGGCGTACAGCACGCTCACCGGCCGCCGCGGCTGTCATGCGGGAGGTCATGAGCCGGAGTCCGGCGAGGGGCTCGGCGGGCAGGCGCGGCTGAGCTCGACCACGTCGAGTCCGAGCATTTCAAGCTGCGACAGCACTCCGTACAGCCCTGAGCGATCGAGGTAACCGACAATCACGGTCTGCGCGACCTGATGTTGGGCTGCCAGCGAGGGGAACGCGGACAGCACAGTGGCGCCGAGGAGGCCGTCGACGCGGATCGTGTACAGGGCCGGTTCTGCGCTCATGCCCTCGATGCTCGATTCCCGCCTGGTGATCTGCCATCGCCAGGATCTGGTGAACACCAGCTACCGGGAGACGCCACCGGCCAGCAGCTGCAGCTCCCGGGCCCGCCGCACCGCTGACGAACGATCGGTGGCCTGGAGCTTGGCGTAGATCTTGCGCACATGCGTGTTGACCGTGTTGACCGAAACGGACAACTCGCCGGCGATCTCGGGCCGCGACAGGTTGGTCGGAAGGTAGCGCAGGACCCGCAGTTCCGTCGGGCTGAGCGCCTCGGCTGCCGTCAGCGGCAAGGCGCTCGTCGGCCGAGCCGACCCGTGGATGACGTCGAGGACGTCGGTGAGCAGCGCGGCGTGGGCCGACCGACTCCGCGGCACGCCCTCAAGGAGGTGCCCGCTGCCGGCCATCACGAAGGGCAGGACCAGCCGCTGGGGCTCGGCGAGTGCGAGGGCCTGCTCGACGGCCTGCTGGGCCCGGCGCGGCTCGTCGACCTCCCGGTAGGCGAGTGCGGCCAGGACCTGGGCTTCGACGACGGTGGCGACATGGAGGGAGGGCACCGTCCCGTCGATGACTGTGGAGACTGCGGCCAGTGCCGCCGCCGGATCGCCTTCCGTCAGTTGGAGCACGGCCCGGGCATTGCGGATCTCTCCGGAGTCGCTCAGCGGAGCGCCCAGTGCGTCGAGGATCGCGCGTGCCTCGACCGGCGAGCCGAGTCGGGCGCGGGTGGCGGCCAGCCAGCCGATCACATAGCCCGTCAGGGCGTGCGGGTTGGAAAGCCGCGACTGCAGGGCGTGCGCCTCGGCGAACTCCTGTGCGGCCTCGGGCTTTCGGCCGCGACCGGCATGGAGCATCCCCTTGACGAGGTGAAGCAGCGTCCCGATGCCCGGTCCGCGGTCGGCCTGGAGGGCGACGTCGGCACGCTTGAGCGTGTGCTCGGCGCTGTCGAACTCGCCCGACCAGACCATCGAGCAGGCCAAGGTGACCAGGGCCGGGGCGAGGATCGACGCGGTATCCCAACCGTGCTCCTCGGCCAGGGCGATGGCCCGCTCGCAGCGCCTGCGGGAGAGGGTGAAGTCGGGCAGCTTCGAGGCGAATCCGAGCTGCGCCAGGCAGGCGACCTCGAGATAGGGCCTGCCGATCTTCCGCGCCAGGTCGGCGCCCTCCTGGAGATGGCGCGCGCCGTCGGAGTGCTTCAGCGCCCAGGCTTCCACGGTGCCAAGGTTCATCAGCGCCACCACACGCAGGTCACTGCCCAGGGCGATCTCCTCGTCGCTGTCCCCGCCGGGCGGCGAATCGAGGAACTCGGCGTGCTTCATGACGTCCGCGAGGTCGCCGCGACGCCGGGCCAGCGACAGGTTGAGCGATGCGATCGCCGTGCGGAGCCGCCGCTGGCTCGGCTCGGGAGCGGACGATGAAAGGGCATCGGTGACCGCCAGGTGAGCGGCGGCCTCGTCGAGGCGGCCGTGGACCAGGTCGACCGTCGTACGTACGAGGCTCAACTCCGGGAAGCTGGTCCCGCCGTGCTGCGCAAAGCCGTCCAACAGCGCCTGCATCGTCTCTTCCTGGCCGTCGAGCATCATGCCGAACGAGTGATCGGCGAGCAGCGCCGCGGCATCCGACCAGTCCCCGGCGGACTGCAGGTGCCGTACCGCCTCTGCGATAGGCCCGTGCTCGGTGAGCCACGCGGCAGCCCGCCGGTGCAGGATGGGCACCTCCTCCGGCTGGATCCGGCGCAGCTCCAGACGGAGCAGGTCGGCGAGCAGGTGGTGGTAGCGGAACCAGGTCCGCTCCGGGTCCAGGGAGACGACGAAGGCGCTCGCGTCCTCGAGCGCGAGCAGGATGCGTTCGGTGCCGGGACGCCCGGTGAGCAGGTCGGCGAGCTCACCGTTGACTCGCTGAAGGATCGAGGTCCGCAGCAGCAGGTTCTGCACCTCCTCCGGCTGCCGCTCCAGCATCTCGGCCACCAAGTACTCCGCGACGGTACGGCTGCTGCCGCTGAAGTCCGCGACGAAGCGCTCCGGATCCGGGCGTCCGGCCATCGAGAGTGCGGCCAGCCGCAGACCCGCGGCCCAGCCCTCCGTGCGCTCGTGCAGCCGCGACACGGCCGCGTCCGACAAATCGATGCCCGCCGCGGTCAGCAATGCACGCGTCTCGGCCTCGCTGAACCGCAGGTCCGCCGCTCGTAGCTCGGCCAACTGTCCAGCGAGCCGCAGTCGGTGCAGCCGCAGGGGCAGATCCCGGCGGGTCGCCAGGACGGCGTGGACGTGGGGTGGGAGGCCGTTCAGCAGCCGGGTCAGGTCGGCGTAGGTCTGCGGCGAGGCCAGCTCGTGGACGTCGTCGATCACCAGGCTGACCCGGTCGGTCTGCCCGGCCAGCTCCTCCAGGATCCGGTCCACGGTCAGCGCACCGCTGAAATCAGGGGACGCGGTCGCCTGCTCCGCGGAGACCGGATTATCGGACAGGCCGCGCACGGCCGTCAGCAGGGCGAGCCAGAAGATCTGAGCGTCCGGCTGATCGCGCTGTACCTGGACGAGCGCGAGCCGGTGCCCCTCGTCGCGACGGTCTACCCAGGCCCGTAGCAGCGACGACTTCCCACTGCCGGCCGGCGCGGTGATGATCGTCACCGGCTCGGCCGATGCCTGGTCGAGCGCGACCACCAGATCGTCCCGGTCGATGAGCCGCAGTCGGCTGGGCGAGCCGTTCAGGTCCCGGCCGGGCAGCTGCGCTGGCTTGCCTACGGTGGGCGACACCATTAATTCGCTATCAGCCGTAGATGCTGATGTCAACGATGCAGGGTGAGCCGCCAGATTCCGGCGATGAGTACTCGCCTGCTCCGGTGTGGCCCTGACACAGGACACACCGCGGGACAGGGACCGCCGGACTGAACGGACCAGGACGACGAGTGATCGAGTGGCGTTGGCGGCCGGAGCCGGCGGCGCACCCGGCCGGGCGGTGAACGGTGAGGCCGGCCGACGCGATCGGCGCGTTCGTTATGGGCGACGTGCTCGGGCGTAGGTGTCCGCGTGTTCGGCAAAGCCGTTCGAGAATCACCGGAATCCGGTGATGGCCTCCCGCCCTCCCAGAGGTGAGCCTTTGACTCGTCCGAATCGACGCCCGATGGGAGATTACTGTGGCAACCGGCAACGAAGCACTCGTTCGCCGCGCGTACCACTTGGCGGAGGGTGACGTCCTGGACGTCCAGGGGTTCGTCAGCCTGTTCGCTGAGGACGCTGTGATGAACGGCATCGGCGGTGTGATTCCCCGGGAGAGCTACCGGGGTGAGCGCCTGGGCGACGTGGTCGTCTGGATGGGCAAGCTACTTCCCGACGTTCACCGGGAACTGCACCGGGTCAACGTACTCGGGGACGTCGTCGCGATCGAGCTGTCGATCCAAGGCACCTTCCTCGGAGCCTTCGAGACACCTGCCGGCGTGATCAAGCCGACGGGGGCCAAGCTCGACATCCCTACCGCCGACTTCTGGTATGTGCGCGACGGCAAGGTCCAGGAGTTCAACTGCCATGTAGGTATGACCAGCATGTTCGCGCAGATGGGCGTTCTGCCGGACTTTACGTCCGCGGACGCGGCGTCCGCGCCCGAACGATAGGGCAGACCGACAGGGGTGTGCGGCTGCTCAGCAGTCGCACACCCCTGCGGAGTTCCCGAGCGCACGAGGGCAGGGTGAGCGCTGACCACATGGGCGTAGCGACGAACGCGCCGCTTGGGCCGGACGAATCACCGGAATCCGGCGATGTCCTCTCACCGAGCCGCTGACGAGTCTGACGTGGTCAAGCCCCGGCGGGCGGAGGCTGTCTCCTCACCGCCAGCTCCGAGGCCCGGGAGGCTTTCGTGAAGCTGAACGTGAACGGTGCCGAATTCGAAGTTGACGACGCTGCCGCAGCCAGCCCGCTGTTGTGGGTGCTGCGGGACGTGCTGGGACTGCGCGGAACTAAGTACGGGTGCGGGATCGGGTCCTGCGCTGCGTGCACGGTGCTGATCGACGGACGCAATACCAAGGCGTGCCAGACTCCGGCCGAGCGCGCCACCGGGAAGGCGATCACCACCGTCGAGGGGGCGTCGGGACCGGTCGTCGACGCGGTCCGGGAGGCTTGGTATCGAGGCAACGTGGTCCAGTGCGGATACTGCCAGCCCGGTCAGACCCTGGCTGCCGCAGCCCTGCTGGAGTCCGACCGATCGCCGGATGAAGCGACCATCACCCGGTGGATGAACGGGAATTTGTGCCGGTGCGGCACTTACCCGCGGATCCGGGAGGCGATCGGTAACGCCGCCGAAGCACTGGCCGAGGGCCGCACTCCGAACAGGTTGGACACTGCGGACCCGGCGCCGGAGGTGCAGCCCCTGACACCGGAGGAGTTGGCCGATCCAGTCCATCCGTACGTCCGCATCCATCCAGATGGGACCGTGGTCGCGTATTCGAACCAGATCGAGATGGGGCAGGGTGCCCATACCGGCCTGGCGACGATCGTGGCCGAGGAACTCGATGCGGACATGGCCTCGGTCCGCGTGGTCAACGCGGCAAATGGAGCCAGTGCCAAGGGTGACGTGTACGCGACCCCGGCGGGCGGCGGGTTCATCCAGCTCTCGGGCGCGTCCACCTCGACGCAGGGGTACTGGGAACGCTACCGGCTGGCCGCAGCCCAGGCGCGGGCGCGGCTGGTCGCCGCTGCGGCGGAGACGTGGCAAGTGCCGGCGGAGGAAGTCGAGGTGGAGGCGGGGACGGTGAGCCACCCGAGCGGCATGCGTGCGGGATTCGGTGAACTCGCCACGCGCGCCGAGCAATTGGAGGTCCCGCACGACGTCCGCCCGAAGGACCCCGATCGGTACACATTGATCGGGCGCGAGGGGCGACTCCGCGTCGACTCGCCCGGGAAGATCCTCGGTACGACGCAGTTCACCATCGACGTCGCATTGCCCGGGTTGCTGACCGCCGTAGTGCTGCATCCGCCCAAGTTCGGCGCGGTACCCACGTCGGTCGACTGCAGCGCGGCGTTGGCCGAGCGAGGCGTCACCGCTGTGATCCCGATCGAAGAGGGCGTCGCGGTGGTCGGCGACACCTTCGATGCCGCCCAGCGGGGCCTGCGAGCGCTGCGGGTGGACTGGGACGAGGCCAACGCCGAACAACGAAGCGTCGAGGAACTGTTGGCCTTCCATCGTCACCAGCTGGAATCCGGGAAAGACGCCGTGGTGGCACGTGAGGACGGGGATGTGGAGTCCGCGCTCGCGAAAGCGGCGCATGTCGTGGACGCGGTCTACGAGCTTCCGTACCTCGCGCACGCGCCGATGGAGCCGAACAACGCAGTGTGCCGCATGGGAGAGGACGGTGTGCTGGAGGTATGGGCCGGCACCGAGGGGCCCGAATACACCCGCATCTCGGCCTCTGCGGCGGCCGGGATCGACAAGGACCAGGTGCGGGTCCACGTCCCGCACGCCGGCGGCTCGTTCGGTCTGCACAGCAGTGCCGGGCACGACCCGACCAGCGAAGCCGTACAGGTCGCGCGAGCGCTGGACTGGAAGTACCCCGTGAAGCTCCAGTCGCCGCGCGAGGAGGAGCTCAAGAGCGGCCGTTACCGCGCTATGGCCGTGCACCGGGTGCGGGCAGGTTCCGATGACAAGGGCCATGTCACTGCTTTCCACCAACACATCGCCGCCCAACCGACCTCGGTCAACCTGCCGTTCGTGGCCGATGTGCTGTTCACCGACGGCGTCGACTTCATGACGACGAGCGGCGCCGTCGACCCGCCGTACGGACTGCCGAACTTCAAGCTGGAGACGACGAATGTGGAGACCGGCGTCCCGGTCATGGTGTGGCGGTCGGTCGGCAACTCTCACACCGAGTTCGCCCGCGAGTCCGCAATCGACGAACTCGCGCTCGCCGCCGGGCACGACCCCGTGGAATTCCGCCGCGGCCTGCTGGCGGACAATCCGCGTACCTTGCGCGCGCTGGAGCTGGCCGCCGAGCGCAGCGGCTGGGGCAGCCCATTGCCCGAGGAGCGCGCTCGCGGCGTCGCCTGCAGCAGCTTCCTGTCCGCCAGCGCCCAGGTCACGGAGGTCTCCCTCGACAGCCGAAACCGGGTCCACATCGAGCGGATCACCTTCGTGCTCGACTGCGGTATCACCGTCAACCCGGACTTGATCCGTGCCCAGGTCGAGGGCGGCCTGATCTACGGGCTGAGCGCCGCCGCCTGGGGCGAGATGGTCCTCGGCGAGGGCGGCGAGATCGTGACCCAGAACTTCGACCGCTACCCCATCATGCGGATGCAGTCGGTGCCTCGGATCGATGTGGTCCTCATCGATTCCGAGGAGCCCCCGACCGGAGTCGGCGAGGTCAGCGTGCCCACCGCGGCGCCCGCCCTGACCAACGCCATCGCGGCTCTCACCGGTACCCGAATCCGCCGGCTGCCTGTCAGCAAGACCATCCGAGTCTCTTGAGAAGGGGCGCTTCACATGTCAGACGCCACGATCACCCCGAGCGAGGACGGCCCCTACCTGGTGTCCGGGCCGGTCACTCTGACCGATGTCGACGGGCGGGAGATCCCGCACCCTGACCCGGTGTCCCTGTGCCGCTGCGGGGCGTCCGCGAACAAGCCGTTCTGCGACGGCAGTCACCTCACCACCGACTTCGACGGCACGCTCGCCAACTGAGCGCCTTCGACGCGAGGAGATCGGTATGTCCAACGAGCATGAGACTGTCGACGCCATTGTCGTCGGTGGCGGTTCGGCCGGTGCCGTCCTCGCGGCCCGCCTCAGCCAAGACCCTGCGCGAACGGTCCTCCTGCTGGAGGCCGGTCAGGTCTACGCTCCCGATGCGTATCCGCTGCCCCTGCTGGACGCGGACACGGTCGCGGACTCAGATCACGACTGGGGCTACACCTCGCGCGGCACCGCCCAATCGCCCCCGCTGCCGACCCCTCGGGGCAAGGTGCTCGGCGGAAGCTCCGCGGTCAACGCCGGCGTTGCGCTGCGGGCGCGTGCGGCCGACTTCGCCAAGTGGGGCGAGCACGGTGCCGAGGGCTGGACCTTCGATGATGTCCTCCCGACGTTCAAGCTGCTGGAAAGCACCCCCACCGGTGATGACGTCTACCACGGACGAAGCGGCCCGCTGCCGATCCGGCAGCGTGCGGACGACGAACTGACCCCGTCGCTCCGGGGGTTCATCGAGGCATCGGTCGCTCAGGGGCACAAGCGGGTGCTCGACTTCAACGGTGCCGAGCAGAACGGGGCCGGCGGCTACCCGGTCGACGTGGTCGACGGAGTCCGGCAGAACACGGGTCTTGTGTATCTCACCGCTGAGGTGCGCCGACGGCCCAACCTCACCATCCGGGGCGAAGTGAACGTCGACCGTGTGCTGTTCGAGGGGACACTCGCGACAGGTGTACTGGCCGCGGACGGCACTGTGTACCGAGGCCGTGAGGTGATCCTCTGCGGCGGCGCGTATGGCAGCCCCGCCATTCTGCTGCGCTCTGGCGTCGGCCCGTCGGACGACCTGGCAGACCTCGGTATCGGCGTCGTGGCCGACCTGCCCGTCGGGCGGCGGCTCCAGGACCAGCCGGGCTATTACAACGCCTACGCACTGGCTCCTGGCCACCTCGAGATGACACCGGCGGTAGGGAGCCTGCTATGGACGTCGTCCAGCGAGGCCGCGGCCGGTGAGCTTGATCTCCATGTCACCGCGACGCACTTGATGCCCGGGGAGTTCAGCCCCACGGGAGGGGCGATCGTACTGATGGCCGCTCTCGCTCTGCCGGAGTCGGCGGGAACAGTGAAGCTGGCCGGCCGGGACCCGCAGGACGCGCCTCTCATCGAATCCAACTACCTCGGCACTGAGCGCGACGCCCGCCGCATGCTGGAGGCGGTGAAGCTCGGTCGCGCGATCGCCCGTGACCCGGCCTTTGCCCCGTTCGTGGTGCAAGAGCTCGCGCCCGGTGACGCGGTGACCGACGACGAGGCGCTGGCCCGGGTGATCGCAGTGAATCCGGCGATCTACGGCCATCCGACGTCGACGGCGCCGATGGGCGGGCTCGGCGACCCATGGGCGGTCGTTGATTCGGTCGGGGCCGTGAAGGGCGTCAGCGGGCTGCGGGTGGTGGATGCGGCGATCATTCCCGAAGCGCTGTCCTCGACCACCAACGTCACGGTAATCATGCTGGCCGAACGTATCTATCAGCGTGTCTACGCCGACTGAGCACGGATACTGCCATGACCTTCACCGTGGACATCCACCACCACATGCTGCGCGACTTCTTCTGGCAGTCAACCAACGAGGGCACCGATCCGGTTGGCGGCATCCCGCCGCCACGACCTGGCGGCTGAGCCGGCCCGCGACCGTCCTGACCGGTTCGTCGTGCCCCGCAGCTGCTGGATGTGGTGGGGGTTGGTCCGGACATCGCCGTTACGCTTCTGACCACGGTGGGGGACAACCCGGAACGCCTGGGCAGTGAGGCACCTTTCGCCGCGCTGTGCGGGGCCGGCCCCGTGGAGTATTCCTCGGGCGGCAGGGGAGTCCCGTCGACTCAACTGCGGGGGCAACCGGCAGGCGAACGTCGCCCTGCACCGGATCGTGTTCACCCGGCTGCGAGTAGACCCGCGCACTCAGGCGTACTACGAGCGCCGCCTCAAAGAAGGCAAGACCCGGCGCGCAATCATCCGCTGCCTCCTGTGGCTCACCGCCTCGGCATCGAGTTCCGCATGGGCAACCGCGGCAGGAAGCCGGCGCACAGCCTGGGTTGTTGCTAGCCACTCCATGCACCACCTGGTCAATCACGCTCATTAGGAGCGAGGCGGTGACAACGCGGGACGCGCGGCCGATCAGCAGCACGCGGCAAGGGAATTCCCCCCGACGCACGAGGTCGTATCCCTTTGATCTCGATATGCCGAACACCTGGGCGGCGTCCACGACGCTCGCGGTACCGCTCCAGGTAGATCGGATGCGCTCTGGACTGAACGGTTCGTGCAGCGATTGGCTGTTCTGGCTGGGCATTCCTGTTAGCGGTGCCCTTCAGGTGTGTTCTGCTTCCGGCGGCGGGAGGAAGCGCGTAGAGATCGCCCCTCGTTCGCAGGTTGGATCATGCCGGTGCCGGGGTGCGCCCGGCTGTAGGCGTCTGGGCGTCTTGGACGCTCCTTTGTCCCGCAGCTTGGTCCGGCGGCGCACGAGAAATGATCCGAAGAAGTGTCGGTTTCGCTAACCGGCGATTGCCTGCCATGTTGCTCCACGCGCGGGCCGCGGGTCACAGGTGGACGAGCATGATGATCCTGGCAGGTGGCGGATGGAAGTCGTCGGGTCTTTGGTTTCCGTGCTGGTCACGATCCCCGCTGTTGCAGGATCAGTGGTCTTTATCCGTGGTTCTGAACGGCTCAGGGTGGGGCCCGTCGAAACGCTTTTGCTGCTCGCAGTGGTGAATCGGGAGCGGGTGCCTCGCCGTTCTCCGTCGTTGGCGGGGCCTCTATGTCGACTATGTCGATCGGCAAGGCGCCCAGGTTCGGTTCGGGGGCGGCGGGCTCAGGCCACCAAGGCCACCGCGAGCGCCCCGATCACCACGCTCGACACCAGGCCGGTGATGAGCCGACCCCGAGGTCCGGTCAGGGCCCTGCCCAGTACGGCTCCACTGGTGGCCAGGAGTAGTTGCCAGCTCGCGGAGGCGGCGACGACGGCCGCGACGAACGCGGCGCGGCTCGCGCCGTTGGCGCCCCCGCCACCGGGGCCTGCCAGTACGAGCGCCGAGAAGTAGACGATGGTCCAGGGATTGAGCAGGGTCAGCCCAAGGAAGCCGAGATAGGCGCGGTGCGGTCTGGCCATGACGGGCGAAGGGGCCACGGCGTCGGGAGCACGACCCCGTTCCCGTACCGTCGCCAGCGCGGTGCGGACCGCCAGGCTCAACAGGATCGCGGCGGCGGCCCAGCGCAATGGCCCCGTGACGGGCTGGACGGCCCGGGACAGCGCCGCCCCGCCGAGCACGGCGAGCGCCGCGTAGAGCCCGTCGGCGGTCGCCACTCCGAGCGCCGCCGACGCGCCCACTCGCAGGGAGGTCCGCGCGGTCAGGCTCACGAGGAGGACGGCGAGCGCGCCGACCGGCACGGCGAGTGCGTAGCCGGCCCACAGGCCAGGCAGGAAGGCGTCGTTGAGGAGTTCGGATCCGACCATTCGGGAAGTCTCCGAGGTCACGAGCGTGCGCGTCCATCGAATGTTTCCGCTCATGACCATGCGGTCTTGCCGAACGGTGCGGACGGTGGTGGTGGTTGGATGGCCGGATGATCGACCCCCGGCTCCAGACCCTGCGGGTGCTGCGTGATCAGGGCACGGTCACGGCGACCGCCCGCATGCTGCACCTCACCCCCTCCACCGTCTCCCAGCAGCTGCGGCAACTCGCGGACCAGGTGGGTGTCCAGCTCCTTGAACCGGATGGCCGCCGGGTCCGTCTCACGCCTGCGGCGCTGGCCCTGATCCGGCACGCCGACGCACTGTTCGCCCGGTGGGAGGAGGCGAGCGCGGACCTGGCGGCCTACGGACAGGACCATGCGGGCCGGTTGCGGATCACCGGTGCGGCCACGGCCATCGCCGCGGTGATCGCGCCCGCCGCCCGGCAACTCCTCGACGCGTATCCCCGGATGACGGTGGAGATCGGCGAGGACCACGGCGAGAACCGGTACGACCTGCTGCTCACCGAGCGCGCCGACATCGCGGTGGTGATCCCCGTGCCTGGCGCCCCCGCGCGGGACGACGCACGCTTCACCCGACTTCCGCTTCTGGAGGAGCCCCTCGACGTCCTCGTGCCGTCCGGGCACCGGTTCGCTGCGCGCACCGGCGGCGTCGAACTGTCCGAGGCCGCCGAAGAGATCTGGATCAGGGCCGGAGACCCGCTGGACCAGGAGCAGTTGCTCACGGCGGCGGGTGCGGCGGCAGGCTTCACGCCCCGCACCTCGCATGCCGCAGTGGACTGGTACGCGGTGGCCGCCCTGGTCGCACACGGCCACGGGATCGCGCTGGTGCCACGCCTCGCGCCGGTGCCTCGGCAGCCTGAGCTGGTGCGGGTTCCGCTGCGCGGTGCCCCCGCGCCGGTTCGGCGCTTCGCCGCCTGTGTGCGGCGTGGAGGCGAGGAACATCCGGTCATCGCGCAGGGATTGAGCGCGTTGCGCGCGGCCGCGGCCGCGGCCGTCGCCGTCGCTACGGCGAGGTGAGTGCTCTGCCCCCTGGCCCCTCCCGGGCGCCCTCCTGGTCGTCCGCGGCCGGCCCCGGCCCGTGCCCCTTCTCGTACACCGTGAGGCCCCGGATCAGGCCCAGCGGCACCAGGAGGAGTTCGACCGGGAGGGCCTTCCAGGCGTAGATCGGGTTGATGTTCTTAGTGGCGTAGGCGCAGGGGATGTTGGCCAGGACCGGGAGTATCGGCAGGCGTCGGCGGCGGGCGGCGCGGATGAGTGGGTGGCCTACCGGGTTACGCCACGCGGCGGCGTCCGCGGGGTTCACGCACGGCAGCGCCGCGCTCGTCCGGGACGGTGCCGACGGCGGGGAGGGGCCGCTGCGGGTGGCCGCGGCGCCGCTCCCCGGTCGATGCCCGCCCCGGCCTCCGGCGGGCTGTCCGCCTTGTCGGTCAGGCGGGCGGAAGGTGCAGCGCCTTGCGGGCGAGCCGGAAGTACTGGTCGCCGCGGACCACTTGGTAACGGGAGTCGAGCGAGCCGGCGATCGCGGCCACGTCGGCCGGGGTCAGGTTCCAGGCGAGGGTGCCGATCGACAGGAACAGCGGCTTGGTCCCGTCCCAGTCGGCGGATGCCTTCGCGATCGCGTCCCGGGCGTCCGCCACGGAGTCGGTCAGGTAGCTGACGGACAGCGGCACGCTGCCCTCCAGGACGCTGGTCCCGGTTCGGGTGGTCCACGCCTCCAACAGGCCGAGCGGACGCACGTCGTGGAGGTACTGGCGGGCCTTCGCACCGGTGAGCGGCACGTCCGAGCCGGACGTGCGATTGAGGATCACCGCGCTGTCAAGACCTGTCCGGCGCATGTAGCGGGCGCTGGTCTCGGTGAAGACCCGGAAGGTGTCGTCCGGCCAGGGCGTCGGATACGCGTAGCCCGCGCCGGAGGGCCCGGCCATCAGGTAGTCCTGCCGGGTGGCGGTGCGCTGGTAGTAGGAGAGGAAGGTGGGTGCGGCGTCGGCGAGCACCGGGGTGGTGGACCAGTTGATCGGCACCTCGCCGCGCGCCGGGTCGTCCCACAGCACCCGCATGCGGTGCTGGTTGTACTGGAGGTTGTCGCCCTCCGTCATGGTGAAGGTGACGTAGATACGGTTGCCCAACTGCGGCGTCGGCAGCGTTGTCTGACGAGTCATCACCGGCGCCCTCACTCCGCCGAAGACCGTCAGGTTCTGCGACCAGTCGCTGGCCAGCACCACGAGGCCGTGCTTCGAGGTCAGCTCGGTGCCGTCGCTCTCGCCGCCCACGCCGGAGGGGAACCAGCCCATATAGGGGGAGCCGGCCCGCATCTGGGACATCACCCGCTCGCCCAGCTCGCGGGAGGCGGGCTGGTCGGCGTGGATCCACAGCACCAGCGCCCGGGTGGCAACCGCGTAGTCGCGCAGATAGGCCCCGACGCTGGGGTCGAGCCCGACCAGCAGGCGGTGGCTGGTGCGCGGCCAGAGATTGTCCACTGCCCAGCGGTAGGCGGACAGTTCGTCGGTGAACCGGCCGCGCAGGTCGTCCAGGATCTTCAAGTCGTACGGCGCGGCGGTCAGTTTGGGCAACTGGTCGGGGGAGACGGCCACGGCGTTGCGCAGGCCGGCAAGAGTGGTGGCGAGGTTGACGGTCGCGGGCTGGGCCGGGTCGGTGACGATGACGCCGCTGATCTCCGAGCGGTACTTCGACAGCAGCGACCATGGATCGTCGGCCGTGCGGTAGGTCAGGCCGGCGGTCTTCAGCCAGGTGGTCGCCCCCTCGTCGGACTCGCGCAGCAGGGCGATTCGCGGCCGTCTGCGATTCACGTTGCCCTGCAACGTGGCGAAGAGCAGTTGTTCGTCGGCGTCTGCCGCCGTCAGGTCGGCGACGTCCAGTGTGCGGGGTTCGGCGAAGCCGGGCAGTATTCGCTCGCGCGGCCACGACAGGCCGCCCGCCGGTGGAGCCGCGGCCGACGCGGTGTTGGGCATCGCCCCGGCGAGCGCGACACCCGCACCGGTGGTGGCGAGCAGGCCGAGCATCTTGCGCCGACTGGGGTTGGGGAGTGACACGGTGGGACCTCCACACTGGATCTCCGACGAGCAGGCGGGACAACGTTGTCAGCACCGTGCGGCACGGTCAATGCCCCGTCAGGGATTGGCTGGGCACGAGGAACGACGCTCCCGCCCGCCGCCGCGACGCAGGCCGTCTCCGCGTGATCGGGGCACCGCCGCACTGTCAATCCCCTGCGCCAACTACGTAATCGTGAGCGTGCGCCGGTGAATCCTGGTCAGCGGCGGCCGGCGGACAGGATGACGAGGAACTGGCCACCGCCCGCCTCGATGTCGGCGGTCAACGGCAGCCCCGGTACGAGTCGGGAGAACCGGTCCACCAGCCAATCCGCCGCTTCTTGGGCATCTCGCTTGGTCGGACAACGGCCCACCATCTCGCGGCCCCCCTTGCGCTCCAGCCTTCCTGCAACGGTGATCAGCGGCGCGGGTTCGACCACGTACAGGCGGTCCGGCCAGGCGATGACCACCTTGACCGCGCCCTTGCGGCTGTTGCATCCGCGGTGTGCGAGCCGCTCGGCGACCTTGGCCTTGCGGTCGGCGGTCCGACTGTCGACGCTGGGCCCCCGTACGTCGTTCACCGACTCGTTCGGGTCGACTGCTTCGTCACACACCCAGCACAGCCAGCCGTCGCGCTCGGCCACATCATCAAGAAGACTCATCCGAGCAAACTAGCCTGCCTGGCCGCCGGCCCGCGCACCAGGCTACGCAAGGTGCGGGCGAGGCGGGAGTGTCCTGAGTGGTGGACAGCCGGGAGGCCCCTGCCGTCATCTGTTCGCGCGTATATGTCGAAGCCTGACGAACTGCTTGTTGACGTGGCCGCCCTGGTGGAGTCCGGGCACAGCAATCAGATGGCTCTGACCGTGGTCGCCGGTGGTGCGGTCATCACGGGGCGGCTGGCTCCCGAGGCGGTGTGGAGGCTGCGGATGGCGGAGGTCTTGGTGGACTCGGCCGGTGGTCGAAGACGGGGTGAGGGCCCGACCGGTAGATCCCGGTCGGGCCCTCTCTGGTGTGTCGGTGGCGGCTCGCGCCTGACCGTCGGTCAGACGGCCGCGGGGGCGCCGAGCATCGCGGAAGCCTGTTGCAACGGGCTCAGGACACGCGTGGGCGTGGCGATGGGGAGAGCGCTGCGGCAGGTGAAGCCGAGCCGGCTCATGGCCCGGAGGACTTCACCGGCGCTGAAGTCGCGGCGGTCCTGGCGGGTGATGACCTGCCCGACCTGCTTGACGGGGTAGGTGCGGCGGCCGATGATCACGGACTCGCCGATGACCTGTTCGGGCTTGATGCCCTTCATGGATTCCAGGACGCCACTCTTGGTGAGGTCGAACGGGAAGCGGGCGATGACGCAGCGCATGATGCCTCACAGGGAGAGAAGGGGATGGTTCTGCCGCGGTGAGGCGGTTCAGCGAGCGAGGGCGAGGACGCCCGGGGTGCCGCACTGCTCGTCGAAGACCGACGGGGCGACGAGCCGCTGGCGCGTGGTCTGCGGGGCGTCGGCCCTCGTGGCCACGGGCGAGGTGAGCGGCCCCTGGTCGTCGAGAAGGTCGCGTAGCTGGAACCGGTCCGTGTACGAGGAGCTGTCACGGACGGCGGTGAGCTGGGTCCGGGTGACCCGTGCGGTGCACAGGCCGTCGTTGTCGCAGACGAGCAGGTGCTCCGTGCGGGCGCCGGCCATGACGGACAGGGCGACCTCGACGGTCATGTCGTCGCAGACCTGCGGTCCGGCCGTATCCATGGCGTCGGTCACCGTCCCGTGCGTGGGGGCGGCACTTGCCGAACGGGGCTGCATCTGAACCAGTGTCAACATGTGCCTCCTGCAGAGATGGGTCAGTTTCCTGATCACGCGGGGCTCAGGCCGCCGCGTCGAAGGCGGTTCGCCGCGCGTTCGTGCGCCGGGCCGCCGAAGCGGGGCTGCGTCGGCCGCGGGAGGCCGTGCTGCGCCGGCGCGGTTCGGCCGCCGGCGTGGTGATCGTCACGGGGATGCCGGAAGGAGCCTGGGCGCCGGTGATCTGACTGAGTGTCTCTTCGCCGGAGCGGACTTGGGTGGTCTGGGGGACGATGCCGGCGGCGGCCATGAGGCGGGTCATGTCGCGGCGCTGGTTGGGGGTGACCAGGGTGACGACACGGCCGGACTCGCCGGCCCGCGCGGTACGGCCGCCGCGGTGGAGGTAGTCCTTGTGGTCGGTCGGCGGGTCCACGTTCACGACGAGGTCGAGGTTGTCGATGTGGATGCCGCGTGCCGCGACGTTCGTCGCGACGAGCACGGTGACGTGCCCGGTTTTGAACTGGGCCAGGGTCCGGGTGCGCTGCGGCTGGGACTTGCCGCCGTGCAGGGCGGCCGCCCTGACACCGCTGTTCAGCAGGTCCTGGGTGAGCCGGTCGACGGCGTGCTTGGTGTCCAGGAACATGATCACTCGGCCTTCGCGGGCCGCGATCTCGGTCGTCGTCCGGTGCTTGTCGGCGCCGTGGACGTGCAGGACGTGGTGCTCCATCGTGGTGACCGCGCCCGCGGACGGGTCGACGGAGTGCACGACCGGGTCGGTGAGGTAGCGGCGGACCAGGAGGTCGACGTTGCGGTCGAGGGTGGCGGAGAACAGCATCCGCTGGCCCTCGGGGCGTACCTGGTTCAGGAGCGCGGTGACCTGGGGCATGAAGCCCATGTCGGCCATCTGGTCGGCCTCGTCCAGGACGGTGATGGCGACCTGGTTCAGCCGGCAGTCGCCCCGGTCGATGAGGTCCTTGAGGCGGCCCGGCGTCGCGACGACGACTTCGGCGCCACGGCGCAGCGCACTGACCTGCCTGCTGATCGGCATGCCGCCGACGACGGTGGCCAGCCGCAGCCTCACCGAGCGTGCGTAGGGCGTAAGGGCATCGGTCACCTGCTGGGCCAGTTCACGCGTCGGCACCAGGATCAGGGCCAGCGGCTGACCGGGCTCGGCGCGCTGCCCGGCGGTGCGCGCCAGCAGAGCCAGGCCGAAGGCGAGGGTCTTGCCCGAACCGGTACGTCCCCGGCCGAGGACGTCGCGGCCCGCGAGGGTGTTGGGCAGGGTCGCGCCCTGGATCGGGAACGGGATGCGCATGCCTTGCGTGGTGAGCGAGGCCAGCAGTTGCTCGGGCAGGTCGAGGTCGGCGAACGCCTCGACGGCGGGCAGCGCCGGAGTGATCGTCTCCGGCAGGGCGAACTCACCCGAGGCCGCCGCGGGCCGCCGGCCCTGGCCGCCCGGGCGGCTCTGGCCACCAGAACGCCTCTTGGTCGACGAGCCGAAACGGCTGCTCCGGTGTGAATCGGCACCGGAGCCGAAGGCGGGACCGCCGGTACGGCCGCGAGTGCGGGA
The DNA here is from genome assembly GCF_035798155.1 of Streptomyces endophyticus. Lineage (NCBI taxonomy): Bacteria > Bacillati > Actinomycetota > Actinomycetes > Kitasatosporales > Streptomycetaceae > Streptomyces > Streptomyces endophyticus. The sequence goes on from NZ_JAOZYC010000024.1 coordinate 164,855, forward strand.
AGAGCGACTGTTCGTACGTGAGGGGTTCATTCAGAACCTTCCTTGATACGGCACGTACCAAGGAATTCTCGCAGCGGAAGAACAGCGCAGAGAATCCGATGAACGGGCCGAATAGAATGCGAAAGCAGATTCGATGCCTGTTGGCACATTGCGCAGGAGATGGAACGGAGGGCGTCGCGCAGACGTGAAATCCAGGACGGGCACCAACGGGAGATGATGCAGAAAACCCATGTTCCTGGAAAAGGGGTCCCAGGGGTGTGGTCTTGCAGTGAAACCAGTGAAACCCAGGGAATATCCGCAGCTGGGGCCCGCACCCCGAGGGATGCGGGCCCCAGCTACGAAGTGTGCGTCAGCGTCAGACCGGAACGATGTTCTCGGCCAGCTGGCCCTTCGGTCCCTGCGCGACCTCGAAGGTGACCTTCTGGCCTTCGAGAAGCTCACTGAAGCCCTGGGCGGCGATGTTTGAGAAGTGGGCGAACACGTCAGCGCCGCCACCGTCTTGCTCGATGAAGCCGAAACCCTTGGCCGCGTTGAACCACTTCACAGTGCCAGATGCCATGCCATATCTCCTTTGGGGCAGTACGCCGGACCCGTAATCCACGGACACCGGGTCGCCGCGATGATGCCCCGCCCGGAGAATGACCGGAAATACAAAACACTTCCCGTGACCGATAATGCCGACGGGAGCGTTGAAGTTTTTGGGAACCACGACTGCAACTAGGACCGACAGTAGCATGCGGTAGCGGCCTGCGTACGGTAAATAATTCCGCTCTGTTCGATGCAGGAAACACGCTGTCCGCGCGGAGCATTAAACTCTCGCCTCGCGGTTACAGATATTGCTTCATCCCAAATACAGTGTTCCGGGAGGGGGCGAAGGCGAAGCGCCAGGCGCACGCCGCCTCAGGCCGGGGCCGTGGGCTTCTTCGATTCGGCTGATTGGGCTGCTTCGGCGGCGCGGTGTTCGGCGTTGATGCGCTGTGCTTCTTCGAGCTGGTCCTCGAGGATGATGATGCGGCAGGCGGCTTCGATGGGGGTGCCCTGGTCGACGAGTTCGCGGGCGCGGGCGGCGATGCGCAGCTGGTAGCGGGAGTAGCGGCGGTG